>JBEEGQ010000105.1:0-5409 GCA_041166945.1 Verrucomicrobiota bacterium | reverse complement strand
CGAAAAATTAATCCGTTTACGGCGCTCTGCTGAGGGGCCGTCGACGACATAAAAAACAATGAAAGGAATCAATATGGAATTGCCACATGAAGGTAAATACGTCTGCAAACTCAATGGACAACTGGTCATCTACGAGGCGGCCACGAAATCGCTCTGCTGCGCGGTTCCGTGCGTGATGGTGGACTCTGGCTTCACACTTAAACACACCCTCGTGTTGGTCAAGGCAGACGGGATGATCCAAACTAAAACCACGGAGCTGCTGAAAACCGTGTTCGGCTGGGACGGTATTGATCCGTTTTGGCTGATGGATGAATCGGCGGACGGCGGCGCGTTGCGGTTGGTCGAGTTCGAAATCGTGGGCGGACCGGAGACAGGCGGCAAGGGTGGGCAATTCTTCAAAAGCCGGTGGCTTAACCCGCTGAGCGGTTTGAGGAAGTTGCCAGCGGCGGCGGACCGGCGATCCGTGCTCGCGAAATACGGGAATAAGTTCCAAGCGCTTGCCGGGAGCACGGTGAACCACCAACCATCAGCGACGCAGGGGAAGGTGCCAGGGCCACCGGCCACCAAGTCCCTTTCGCTGCCGAAGGTACCGCCTGTTACACGGTCGCCGGGTGGGCCGAGCGCAACGATGGAGGAAGCGTGGGAGGCCCATAACCATGCCCAGGGCGACAAGCCGGCGGAGGCAATCGAGAAAACCTGGTTCGACGCTATCGCCCGACTGTTTCCGAACAAGTCCAACACTGACCTCAAGCCGCATGAGTGGGGTAAACTCAAGGCGGAGTTTGAGGACGAAATCCCCATGTAGGTGGCAGCCCTTCTGGACACCACTGCGCGGAAGTGACTAACGCGCCTTTATTATCATGATCAAACAACTCAAACTTTCGGAGATTGTAACGGATGCCGGAACTCAAGTTCGGGTGGGTCTTAACGAAACGACGGTGGCGGATTATGCCGAAGCCATGGCCGCCAGGGCGAATTTTCCGCCAGTAATTGTGTTTCATGACGACACCCGTTACATCGTTGCAGATGGCTTCCATCGTATCCAGGCCGCCAGCAGTGTCGGCGCCACTGAGATTGAGTGTGACATCCGCGAAGGCAACAAAGGGGACGCACTAAAGTTTGCCCTTGGATGCAACGCCCATCATGGCCTGCGCCGGACGAACGCCGACAAGCGGCACGCGGTTGAACTAGCGGTCCAAGAGTTCGGCAAATTCTCGGATGTGGCACTCGCAGAAATGTGTGCTGTAAATCGTGAATTAGTGTCCGACGTACGAAAAATCAACCTGCTGGAATCCAGCAGGTCGGGAACTCGGTCCGTGCCCCAACCCCGCGTCGGTTTGGATGGGCGCGAGCGGCGTTTACCGCCACCGCCGAGGGTGCGCGGGGATGCGAATCGAGACCAGACCGCGGTGAAGGCTGAGATCGTGCAAGTCGCACAGACGATGGCGGCCTGCGGGGACGTCTGTCTCACCTTGTCGCCACCACCTTCGGAGGTTTTGGACGGGACGGGCTGGCGGGTCCCGACGCAACTGATTCCGTTCTGGCAACGGTCGGGTGAAGTCCAGGCGATGCTGACGATGCTCAGCCAGGTCAAGAGTGCCCTTCGCACGGCCCAGCAGAACAAGGACAAGCTGTTCGGCGAGGTCAACTTTTCCTCCGCGCTATCACAATTGGATCAAGCCTGGACCGATATCAAGACGGCCAAGCCGTTTGCAGTGTGTCCGACGTGCCAGGGCCAGCTCCCCGCTCAATGCACATTCTGCAATGGGCGCGGATTCATTTCCGAGCATCGCTGGAAAACCTGCGCCACCCGCGAGGATAAGGAATTCCGCTTCAAAGCGCAGCAACCTGACCTGCTGCTTGGATCAAAATGATCATGATCCTGCGCCCATACCAAGCCGCCGCTGCGGACGCCATCTTCAAAGCGTGGCAGGAGCATGATTCCACGCTGGTCGTGATGCCGACCGGCAGTGGCAAAACCATTCTTTTTGCCGATGTCATCCGGCGGATGTATCCGCGGCGAGCACTCGTGTTGGCGCATCGAGAAGAACTGGTCTTTCAGGCACGCGATAAGATCCAACGGGTAACTGGGTTGCGGGTGGATGTAGAGATGGGCGAATACAAGGCCGAAAGCGGTTTGTTTGAGGAGGCGCCCGTGATTGTTTCCACGATCCAGACGCAATGCTCCGGTGGCGATGGTGGCGGGCGCATGGGGAAGTTCGACCCGCAACGTTTCGGCGTGCTGATCATTGACGAGGCGCATCACGCCACATCGCCGAGTTACCAGCGCGTAATCGATTATTACCAGACCAGCCCGGCCCTGAAAGTTCTCGGAGTTACTGCTACGCCAGACCGCGCCGATGAGGAGGCGCTCGGACAGGTGTTTCAATCGGTGGCATTCGACTACGAGATTCTGGACGCGATCCACGATGGATGGCTGGTGCCGATTGAGCAGCAGATGGTTCACGTCGCGGGGCTGGATTATTCCAGCATCCGCACCACCGCCGGGGATTTGAACGGTGGCGATCTGGCCGCCGTGTTGGAGGCTGAGAGGAATCTGCAGCAGTTGGCAGCAGCATCGCTGCAAATCATAGGCCAGCGACGGGGGCTGGTTTTTACTGCGTCGGTCAAGGCGGCGGAGAAGACCGCGGAAATTTTCAACCGGCATCGCCCGGGCATGGCAGCGTGGGTCTGCGGCAAGACGGACAAGGACGAGCGGCGCAATGTACTGGCGGCTTTTGCGGCTGGAAAGTTGCAGGTGGTGTGCAACTGCGGCGTGCTAACCGAAGGCTTTGATGATCCCGGTGTCGAGGTCATCATCATGGGCCGCCCCACCAAAAGCCGGTCGCTGTATTCGCAGATGATCGGGCGTTCGACGCGGCCACTACCAGGCGTGGTGGACGGGCCCGAGACGTCCGAGATGCGCCGAGCGGCCATCGCCGCCAGTGTCAAACCGTCATGCCTCATTGTGGATTTCGTGGGCAATGCCGGGAGGCACAAGCTCATCAACACCGCGGATATCCTGGGTGGTAATGTGAGCGAAGAGGCGCTGGAACTGGCGATCAAGCGGACGCTAAAAGCCGGCGCGCCGGTGAACATGACCGAGGAACTGGATGAGGCCGAGGAGGAATTAAAACAGAAGCGTGAACAGGAGCGACTGGCCGACCAGGCCCGTCGCGCACGGCTTGTGGCTTCGGTACGGTTCTCGACTCAGTCGGTGGATCCGTTCAACGTGCTTTCGCTTCAGCCTGGAAAGGCCCGCGGTTGGGACAAAGGGCAGCAACTCTCTGAGAAACAGAGGTCACTCCTCACAAAACAGGGCATCAACCCTGACACGGTCAACTTCAGTCAGGGAAAGCAGTTGGTCGCGGAGATTTTTCGACGGTGGAACGGCAAGCTCTGTTCGTTCAAACAGGCGAAGGTGCTGCACAAATACGGTTACTGCTCAGATGTCAGTTTTGACGAAGCGTCCACCACAATCGACGCGCTCGCCCGGAACGGGTGGTGTAAGCCGCCACCGGTGCCGGGAATTTCAACGGAGGAAGCAGTCGTATGGAACTGAACCGCATCAACCCGAATGAGGCTTTGCGGCGATTGAATCCGCACCTGTTCCCACCACCCCCGTCGCCGGGAACGGGTGGTGTGCCGCGTGAATCAGAGTTGCATGAGAAAATCTTTAACGAGTGTCGGCGCCGCGGTTGGATCGCATTGCACGGAAGCATGGCCGAACGCACCTGCCGCACGCTGGGCGAACCGGATTTTGCAATTCTGGCCCACGGTGGCCGCGTACTGTTCGTGGAGTGCAAATCCCGGACCGGAAAACTCTCACCAGCACAAGCCGCGCTGAAACATCACGCCGAAAAACTTGGGCATGCGATTCATGTGGTGCGGTCGCTGGATGAATTCCTGAAACGAATATGAGTTTCACTCGCGTCACAAAGGGGAAGCCTTGTCGGATTTGCCAACGTGGCGACTGGTGTCGCCTGTTCGCCGACGGCTGGGCCGAGTGTATGCGGGTGCAATCTGACAAGCCCGCGAAATCCGGTGGCTGGATGCACCGCCTCGACGGCAAGCCGTGCAAATACGTCCCGCCGCCGCCACCAAGATGGCAACCGCCGACAATCAACGCGACACAGCTCATGCGAGAATGGCTCGCGGCCACAACACTGACCGCGCTGGAGGAATTCGCCAGCTCCCTTGGTGTGTCAGTCGCATCCCTAAAGACTCTCGGTGGGGCCTGGGCTGCGCCATACGCGGCATGGGCATTTCCGATGTGCGATGGCTACGGGAACGTGATCGGCATCCGACTGCGCAATCAACGCGGAAAGTTTGCCGTGCGCGGCAGCCAACAGGGCATCTTCTTGTCGAACGTGCCCCCGCAGAAAACGCTGTTCGTCCCCGAGGGACCGACAGATACCGCCGCTGCCGTGGATCTCGGCCTCTTCGCTGTAGGACGCCCGAATTGCTGTTGCGGCGGTCAGGAGATCAAGGTTTATGCCCGGCGTCAGAATTGCAGCCGCGTGGTGATTCTTGCTGACAACGACAAGCCCGGCCTTGAAGGGGCCCGCAAGGTGGGCGCGGAACTCAAACTGCCATTCGCCATTTACGTGCCGCCGGCACCAGATGTGCGTGAATTCGTCCGACTGGGCGGAACGCGAGCCATGATCGAAAACTCCTTGAACAACACTGTTTGGATCCTATGAGAAAACCCTCCGCTTATCTACCCTTTTACGGTAACGACTTCTTTGAAGCCATCGCCGGGTATCCCGATGGAGTGGGCTTGGGATATCTGCGTGCACTGTGGCATTACTGGAATCATACGGGCTGCGATGGCTTGCCCGATGACGACGAATACTTGCGCCGCGTGTGTTGCTGCGACATCGCGGATTGGGCGCGCACGAAAGCCATTGTGTTCGACAACCGATATCTCTTTCGTCGGGAAAACAAAGTCTGGCATCAACCGCGTTGCCGCGAGGAGTGGGTGAAATCACAGGCGCTTTTCACGCAACGGTCAAAGGTCGGCTCTGCAGCGGCAAAGAAACGGTGGGAGGATATACCTAAGGCAATGCCGGACGCATTGCCTCGCGCATGCCATTCAGAATCAGAATCAGAATCAATAAAGGATCCATAGATAATAAAGGTATTAAGGTATTAATGTATTAAGGTACAAAGGACATAAAGGTATGAGTGTGGAAGTGCAAACGGCGGTAACTGCGAACAGCAAAATGGGGCGGTTGCTCAGGTTTCTATTTAACCCGCCGCCACTCCGCTCATTGCCGGGTGGATTCCCTGGATTCGCAGAACGGCTGGCGAAGCATCCGCCAGACTTGGTCACGCATCTGGGCATGGTCAGGTCAATCGCTTATTACGACGCGGGCTGTCCTATGGAACTATGCGACCACGCTGCCG
>JBEEGQ010000104.1:0-7591 GCA_041166945.1 Verrucomicrobiota bacterium | reverse complement strand
CTGCATATCAAGGCGGCCGTCGATCCCCGCATCAGCAAGGGCGAAGGGCTTTACAATTTGATCTGCAAAGCTTGCCACCAGGAGGACGGGCAGGGGGGCGTCGCACAAGGTTGCCCGCCATTGGCAGGTTCCGATTGGGTGTTGACGAAGGACCCGAGCCGCATGGCAGCAATCGTCATCAAAGGCCTCACCGGCCCCATCGTTGTCAGCGGCAAAACCTATGGCACCGGAACGATGACACCCTTTGGAGACAGCCTGAATGACGACGACATCGCCAGCGTGCTCTCTTATGTGCGCAACAACTGGAGCAACAAAGCGCCGCTGGTGGATGCCACGGACGTGAAGAAGGCGCGAGCCCAGTTCAAGGATCGTCCCGGTTACATGGACGCATCGGAGCTGCTGAAAATGGTCCTCCGGGAATAATCCTGCCGCTCGCCTCTCCGCGTTCGAATCTCCGCGGTTTGGATCTCCGTCGTTTGTCACCGGTCCACTTCGCCCAGAACAATGTCCACGCTTCCCAGGATCACGACGACGTCCGCTATGGTCTGGCCCAGGCACATGTCCTCGAGGATGGTCAGGTTGATGAGGCTCGGGGGACGAACGCGATAACGGTGCGGATTGGGAGTTCCGTCGCTGATGAGATAGAATCCCAATTCACCTTTCGGCGCTTCGATGCGGCCGTAGGCTTCTCCGGCTTTGGGACGGAATCCGCGCAGCTTCGCCTTGGGATCCACGATGGGCCCCTCGGGGATCAGCGGCAGGGCTTGCTCGAGAATTTTCAGACTCTCGCGCATCTCCAGAACCCGAATCATGTAACGGTCGTAACAATCGCCATGATCTCCCAACGGAATGCGAAAGTTGAACCGGTCATAAATCCCGTAATGGTCCACCTTGCGGATGTCGTAATTCACCCCGGCGGCGCGGAGCATGGGACCGGTGACACCGGCATTGATGGCCAGTGCGCTGGAAAGCCTGCCGACATTTTGGGTCCGGGCCATGAGAATTTCGTTGCCCGTCAGGAGATTTTCGAACTCATCGAGGAAGCGCGGGAAAGCATCAACGACTTTTCGGGTTTCATCGAGCCATCCGGCGGGCAGATCCACGCGACATCCGCCGAAGCGCATGTAATTGCACATCATTCTCGCACCGGTCAGCGCCTCAAACAGGTCGAGGATTTTTTCGCGTTCCCGAAACGCATACATCAACGGCGTGCCCAGCGCGCCCATGTCCTGGAGCAGGAAACCGCACAGGCACGTGTGATTCTGCAGCCGGGTCAGCTCGGCGGTGATGACCCGGATAAACTCGGCGCGCTCGGGCACCGCGAAACCCGCCAGTTTCTCCACCGCCAGCGCATACGCCCAGTTGTTGGTCAGTGAACAAAAATAATCGAGCCGATCGGTGTAGGGCATCGACCCCAGATAGCTCGTGTTCTCACCGATTTTTTCGTGGTTTCGATGCAGATACCCGAAGACCGGCTTCAGCTTGACGACCACTTCGCCGTCCAAAATGACATCCATTCGAAAAACGCCGTGGGTGGAGGGATGATGGGGACCCATGGCGACTTCGAGCAGGTCACCGTCGAGGATGGTTCCATCGGACGCGGTTTTGGGGAGAACCTCGTATTGGCGCGGTGCGGCTGGATCCAGCGTGGCGTCGTTCGGCATGGCGGGATGAGTTCAACATGAGGCCGCATTTTCGGCAAGTTCATGCCGGTGGCGCCATCATTTCCGGACCGTGGCCACCCGCCCTGTAATACTACGGCGCGGCTCCCCCGGGAACGCCCGGGAACGTTGAATTACCTTGAAAACATGGGGAATTCGAGGGCTTTCACGAACAGCCATCGCGCCCCAACCAGTCCGTCCCTTGCGAAACCGCAAAGATTGTCTAACGTGTGCGCATCACGTTGACCAGTTCACTTGCCCTGACTCCACCGGGGCAACCCCAAGAGGGGGACTCTGCCATTTCCCAACGAAGCGATTACACCCAAGGACGGACGAGTTGTTCATGACCGGCACAACGGAAACAAGTCTATGGGTTTACAGAAGACGATTTTTTCCAGGCTCGCAGCGGCATTCGTGCTCCTCGCGGGAATGGGCAGTGTGGATTCCGCGCTGGCGGCGTGCTCGTATCAATTGACCCCGATCGATCGCACTCACGGGTTCGGCGCCACGACTGCAAAGGTGAGTGTCGCCAGCAGCAGCGCCTCGTGCGCCTGGACCGCCAGCAACACCAATGGCTGGATCACCATTCTCTCCGGCGCTTCCGGCACTGGCGACGCCGACGTCACTTATGCTGTTGCGGGAAATCCCAATCCCGGCACCCGCACCGGGATCCTCCGCATCGCCGGACAGGACTTCACCGTGATTCAAACAGGCGTTTCCTGCACCTATTCCATTTCGCCCTCCACCCACGACAAATGTTACGGGTCCACCACCGGCTCCGTTCAAATCACCACGCAAAGCCCGTGTCCCTGGACCATCGTCAATCCCAACGACTGGATCCTGATCACCAGTGACAACAGCGGCGTCGGCAGTGACAAGGTCTTCTACACGGTCCTGGCCAACAACGGCAGCATCGCCCGCACCGGCAACGTCCTGGTCGCCGGGCAGGTATTTACCATCGTCCAATCCCCCTATCCTGCATCATGCGCCACCAACAAACAGGTCGAGTGCGGTGCGATTTGGGATTTCAATCCTCCCGCCATCCTCGGACCCGACGTCGTCAGCCAGACCATGACGACCGTGACGAATTTTCTCTGCGGAAAATCCTTTATCGCCATCCGCACCTGGACCATCACGGATCGCTGCGGCAATGTTGCCACGTGCAGCCAGACGGTGACCGCGACCGATGCGACGCCGCCCGTCCTCAGTTGTTTTCCTGCCAAATCCGTCGAGTGCGGCGCTCCATGGACCTTCGATCTTCCGTCTGCCAGTGACAATTGTGACGGCACCAATGTCGCCATCACCATCGTCAGCACCGCCACCAATTTCGGATGCGGCCGCTCCTTCAGCGCCACGCGCGTCTGGCGCGCGACCGACGCCTGCGGCAACGCAAGAGCGTGCAGCCAGACCGTCAGCAGCGTCGACAACACGCCGCCGGTCCTGTCCTGTTTTCTGGATAAAATCGTGGTGTGTGGCGCAACGTGGTCTTTCGATCCGCCCACGGCCACCGACGGCTGCGACGGCACCAATGTCGCCATCACTGTCGTCAGCACCGTCACCAATCTCGGGTGCGGCCGCACGTTCAGCGCGACGCGTGTATGGCGTGCGACCGACGCCTGTGGCAACTCGGCCACGTGCAGCCAGACGGTTACCACATCGGACACGACGCCGCCGGTGTTGACCTGTTTCCTGGATAAGATCGTCGAGTGTGGCACCGCCTGGGCGTTCAATCCACCCACCGTCACGGATGGTTGCGACGGCACCAACGTTGCCATCGTGATCTCGGGCACGGTCACCAATTCACGCTGTGGCAAAACGTTCATCGCTATCCGAACCTGGCGCGCGACCGATGCGTGCGGCAATGCCTCCACATGCAGCCAGACGGTCACAATTGTGGACGCCACACCGCCTCTTCTGACCTGCGCGCCCGATGCGTTTTTGGATTGCACCATGCCCTGGTCTTTCCCGCTCCCGGCCGTCACCGATTCCTGTGATGGCACGAGCCCGACCATCGCCATTGTCAGCACCATTACAAACCTGGGTTGCGGACAGGGCATGACGGCGGTCCGGACATGGAGGGCGACGGATGCGTGCGGAAACGCGGCCACGTGCAGCCAGACCATTCGGGTCACGAACATGGCGCTGGTCGTCATTTGTCCCCCGAACCAGGTCGTGCCCTGCACCGCCACCTGGACGTTTGGTTCGCCTGTCATGGAAGGATGCGGCTTCTCGATCACCATGCTCAGCACAACGACCAACTTCTTCTGCGGCGCCACTTGCACCGCGACGCGGATCTGGAGGATCACGGACGGCTGTGTCACGACCAACTGCACTCAAACCGTGCAGGTCACGGACCTCACTCCACCGGTCATTGTCTGCCTTCCGGATGTCACCGTCACCAACATCAGCGATGTGCCGCACTGTCCCAAGACGCTGACGGAATTCATCCTCGGTGGAGGCGCCACCAGTGATGATTGCGGCGCCGTGCATTATCGCTGCGTCGATTCACCCCTGAGCGACGGCCCGTGCGGCGGCGTTATCGAACGAACGCATGTTGTGTACGACGCCTGCTTCAACACCAATGTGTGCATCCAAAGAATCACTGTAATGCTTGGCACCACGGTGGCCATCTCGGTGCAGGCCGCCGACACCAACATCGATATTTGCCTTGGCGGCACCCTGACGTTCTGCGCCGCTCCCTCGGGCGCCGGGCCTTTCTTCTACAACTGGATGGTCGATGGCCTTCATATCCTGGGCGCCGATGGCCCCTGCCTGACTATCACCAACCTCAATCCCATCGATGCCACGCGTTATACCGTCCAGGTGATCAGCCAATGTGAGACTGTGACAAAAACGCTTTCGCTGCCGGGCTGCGGGCCGGCCCAGCCGCTGATGGTGGGCATCCAATTCGTCCCTGCCGGGGTGCGCCTCACATTCAAAGGTCTCCCCGAGCAGACCTATCGGATCCTGCGCGGCGCCGACCTCGTCCATCCGTGGGTCCAGATCGGAACCACGACCGCCGCGATAAATGGGGCGGGCGAATTCCTCGATACGAGCGGCAACGCAGGGGAATGCCGGATGTACAAACTGGTTGCCCCGTCGAACCCGTGACGCCGCGGCCGGGATTCAGGCCGGGCGCAGCGCCGCAGCGACGTCGGAGAGCGGCACCAGTTTTTCCTCGCGGGTCCGCAAATTCTTGAGGCGCGCGCGCGACGCCGCTTCCGGATCGCGTTCGAGCCGGCAGGTAAACGATGCGTTGAGCTCAAGGGCGCGCTTGAATTGCTTGTCGGGTTTCAGGGCGGTGAACGAATAATCGACCGCGCAGCCAGCCGTCCTCAAATCCTGGATGAGCTTCAGCGATTCCGGGCGCAGCGCCTCATCCTCGATGAGCACAAACACATCGAGGCCCGCATCGAACTTCGGCAGCAGCCCGCGTGTTTTTAGCAATTCCATCAACACCACGTCCCCCATCCCGAAGCCGAGCGCCGGCAGGTTCACCTTCCCGTCGCTCATCAGGTTCACCAGGTTGTCGTAGCGCCCACCGCCGGCGATCGCGCGAAATTCGCCCTTTCTATCGAACGCCTCGAAGACCACACCCGTGTAGTAGGCCAGCCCGCGAATGACGTTGTAGTCGAGCTTCACATAACCGCCCAACCCCCGCGCGGCCAGATTTTGCCGCACGGCTTCGAGCTCGGCGGTCGGCTCGCTCGCCGCGATGAACGCGGTCACCTCATCCAGCGAAAAGCCGATGGCCGCCAGTTTCGTCCGCGAAACTTCCGGCTCGGTGCGCTCCAGCTTATCGATGGCCTGATAGAAATCCGAGGCGCGCGAGGCGTCTTCAGAGCGCGTGGAAAAGAATCGCTGCCATGCCTGCCGGCTCGAGAGGCGGATGACAAAATCCTCGTCGGTCAGCCGGAGCGCCCGCAACGAATCGATCAGGAGCGCAATGATCTCGGCGTCAGCGGCAGGGTCGGCATCCCCGATGATGTCCGCATTGAACTGGAAATGTTCGCGCAAGCGGCCTTTTTGAGCGCGCTCGTATCGAAACAGCTGCGGGATCGCGAACCATTTGATCGGCTTTTTGTAGTTCCGCTCGTGCGCCACAATCATCCGGGCCAGCGTCGGCGTCATCTCCGGCCGCAACGCGACCGGGCGTTCGCCCTTGTCGATGAAGTTATAGAGTTGCCCGACGATTTCGTCGCCGCTCTTGCGGGTGAACAGGTCGAGGGATTCCAGCGGGGGCCCGTCGTATTCGCGGAACCCATAGCGGCGGGCGACGTCGCGCCAGGTTTGAAACAGATGCTGCCGGGCATCGGCGCTCCACACGTCGGGATGCGGGACGGGCTCGGGATAAAAATCTCGAAAGGCGGGAAGACGTTCCATTTAAAGAAAGAGGCGCGTTCCGAGGGGGAACGCGCCGGAAAAATTGGACGGGTCTTTACGGATGATCGTCCGGCCCGCGTTGTCGTTCCTCTTCGGCCTGTGCCTTGGCAGCGGCCTCGACCTGCTCGGGGGTGAGTTTGATGACCTCCTCGCGCATGTCCTTGCCCGGTTTGAATTTCACCACGGCCCGTTGAGGAATCGGGACGTCGGTCTCGGGCGCATTGGGATTGCGTCCCACACGCGCCTTTCGGATTTTAACCTCGAAGACCCCGAAATTACGCAATTCCACTTTGCGTCCCTTCGCGACGGCCTCGGAGATGTAATCGAGGGTTTTTTGGACGACATCCAGCACTTGTTGTTGCACAAGGCCGGTTTCATTGCTGATGCGGATGACGAGGTCGCGCTTGGTCATAGATGTCCGGGAGTTGCCGTTGGCCCAACGACTTTAACCAACGCCGCCTCCTATAAGGCCTGCGACCGGCAGGGTCAAGCTGGTAATCGCCAAGGAGTTCCACGAATTCGACGGCAGCGTCGAAACGACTTTGATCCGGCACTTGCTGCTTCTGGCTCTGCTCATTTCTTCTTCGCCCGGCGTTTTACCGATTGCATCGCAGCTAATGCGTCGCGCAGAACGGGGATTGTCAGCTTGTCCTTTGCCCGGTTCGCAGCGATTTTGCTGACGAGAATCCGTTCCAGCGAAAGCACCATGAGTTTTTGTCGACCCAGGGAGATTTCCACACAGTTTTTGATTTCCTCGGCGAATGTTCCCAAGCCGTCCATGCGCAGAACGATATCGAAGAGTTCCGCGCCCACACCGGCGAGCATCGGCGGATTGAAATTGCTGGGTGGTACATACGCAGCGCCGACTTCCTGCAACGCACGGGAAATTTTCGGTTCGCCAAGTTTTTCAAACCAAAGGTCAACGTCCTGCGTAACGACGGGCGCACCCTGAAGTGTGGCGGCGGAAAGCCCGACGACCATGAACTGTACCTTGCGCTTCAGCAAAACCTGCAGCAGTCGAACCTCACTTTCTGAGAATGGCAGTGGCGCGGCCACGAATTAAGCTCCTTTGCAGGCGTTCCAGCGGTGGTTGCTCCAGCAGGATTAAAGTATGACGAACATTGTCAGGATCGGCGTGAGGATGGGCCGCAAGAACTTTTTCGACGCGCATGGTTAAACGCTGCGCCCAGCGTTTGGTTTTGGCGGTATTACCGGATTGCGTGCGCTGTTTCATCTAGCGACAAAAACTTATCAGTTTCTTAAGGCTTGTCACCGGCATTTCCTCACATCCCGCCCAGCAACGGGTCCACGCGCAGCCAAGGCCAGCGTTAATGTGTCACGACCTCAACGAGGCGGCCGTCAGTCTCCACCCGCCCGAGGATGCAATCCTGCAGGATGGATTGAGGTGGGGAAAATTTCGCTGTCGCGGGGCGAGCAAAACAGGAGAAGCGGCGTAGTTAGCAAAACAGGAATCTCCTTGTCCGCACCACCCGTCTTTGAGGAGGGCGAGCGTAGCGATGCCCGACGAAAAGACGGGTGGTGCGGAC
>JBEEGQ010000103.1:0-22765 GCA_041166945.1 Verrucomicrobiota bacterium | reverse complement strand
CCTCCATGGGATAGACCAGGCGCACGCCGTTGACAAACTCGGCGGTGCCGGAGCGGGCGATTTCGTAAAACTTGGGAAGCTCCTCGGGCGGCATGGTCAAATCGGCATCGAGAATGAAGAGGATGTCGCCGGTGGCTTCTGCGAATGCCTCCCGCACCGCGCCGCCTTTGCCCGCGGTTTTCTGTCGAAGCGCCTTGATCTTCCGGTCCGGATATTTCAAGCGCACACGCTCGATCTCCTCCCAGGTGTTGTCCTGGGAATGGCCCTCGATGAAAATCAATTCCGTGCCGGCGCCCATCTCGGGAGTGCGCAGCACCGCCGCCTCGATGTTCCCCGCCTCATTTCGCGCGGGCACCACCACCGAGCAGCTGTAGGTGCGAAAATTGACCGGCAGCGGGCGGGGGCGGGCGACGACAAAAACAGTCAGGCAAAAGTGCTTCAACAGCGGCGCCAGCCAGCGATTGAACAAGGCCGCCAGCAACGGCGTCCGCAGCGGCCATAGGATCCGCGTATCGGAGCGAATCAGCTCCCAACCCGCGAGCCCCAGAAGGTTTTTGACGTCGGTGAGAGACAGCCAGTTTTGCGGGGGCGTCGGTGATTTTGCGCCGAACCGTTCCGCCAGGGCGAGGAAGGGCCGCCAGAGGCTGTTCTGAAAATTGACGACAACGCGGGTGTGTTGAAAGGCACTGTGATGCAGGTTTTCGAGAACGGCCTGGACGTCGGGCAGATCGTTGATCAGGTCGGATAAAACGATGTAATCGAAGCGCTCGCCGCTTCGGAACTCGGCGGCGTGGGCCTCGTGAAATTTAAATTCCGGATGCCTCTCCCGTGCGATGTCGAGGGTGGCCGGGCTAAAATCCACTCCCACGCCGCGTTTTGGCTGGAGCGCCGCGAGCAGGTCCCCCAGGCCGCAGCCCATCTCGAGCACGCGCTGGCCGGCGGGGATCAGGAAGGAGAAATATTTTTCGAGAAGCCGATGATAAAATCGCCGGGCCGCCCGCGGCCGTTCCGGAGCGCTCTGTTCGTGGAACGCTCGGCGGTCGGTCATCGCGCTCTCTCCTAGCGAAAATGGATCGCCAACGCGAGCGAAAGATGGCTCCGGCGCTTTCAGGAGTGGATCGATGGATGGGAATGCCGGCATCATTGCCTAATCGGCAGGCCGCCTCCGCCGATAAAGGGGGTGTTGAAGATTTCGGACCCCACGTCGATGGCGCTGCGCCCGGAGGCTCGCGCCCGCCCGGGCCAGGAATCCTTCCCCATGGCCGCGCCGATGGGCCCGGCGGAACGCTGCAATCAGTGGTTCACCCCCTGGCGGTTCGCGCTCCTGCTGCTTCTGTTTGTCTTCGCGGCTTATCCCGATGTCCTCCTGGGACTGAACACTTTTTTTTATCGCGATTACGGTCTCTTTGGATATCCGCTGGCGCATTATCATCGGGAGGCGTTTTGGCGGGGCGAAATTCCGTTCTGGAATTCCTTGAGCAATTGCGGGATTCCCCACCTGGCGCAATGGAACACGATGACGCTGTATCCGTTGTCGATCATTTATCTGCTGTTCCCGATGCCGTGGTCGCTCGGTTTCTTTTGTCTGGGCCATCTTTTTCTTGGCGGCATCGGAATGTATTTTTTAGCCAACCGATGGACATCAAACCGCTTTGCTGCGGCCATCGCCGGCGTCGCCTATGCGATCAACGGGCTCATGTTGCACGCCTTGATGTGGCCCAACAACATCGCAGCGCTGGGCTGGATGCCCCTCGTCATTCTATGCATCGATCACGGCGTTCGGTTCGGAGGCCGACAAACAGTGATCGCTGTCCTGGCGGCCACGATGCAGATGCTGGCGGGCGCGCCTGAGATTATTCTCTTCACGTGGCTGTTGGCGGGAGCGTTCTGCGCCGTCACGCGCGAGGCGCCCTGGCAGGCCAGGTGGCGGCGTTTTGCCGTCGCCGCGCTCCTCACGGCGATGGTCGCGTCCGCCCAGCTTCTGCCATTCCTCGATCTGATGGTCCATTCCCAGCGGGACCAAAAGTTTGGCACAGATGTGTGGGCAATGCCTTCATGGGGCTGGGCCAATCTCCTCGTGCCGCTCTTTCGTTGCACGGCATCGGCGGTCGGGGTCTATTCACAGGACGCGCAGCAATGGACCTCCAGCTATTACGCCGGCATCGGCATCCTGGCGCTGGCGATCCTTGGCGCGACGCGGGGACGCGACCGCCGGGTCCTCGTGCTGGTCACGGCCGTCTTGGCCGGTCTCGTTCTCGCCCTCGGAAGCGCCGGAGGACTTCTCACGCTGTTGAAAAAAATAATCCCCGGACTGGGCGTGGTCCGATTTCCAATCAAGTTTGTGGTGATCCCGATCTTTGCGATGCCGCTGCTGGCCGCGATGGCCGTCGCCCGCTGGCACTCGGCCGCGGATCTGGCTGGCGCCATTCAACGAAGGCGATGGTTCGGCATCAGTGGCGCATTGTTCGTCTTAATCGGCTGCGTCGTCATGGCGAGTTGGATGCATCCCGCGACGGGCGAACATGCGGAGGTCACGGCGAGGAGCGGCGCCACGCGCGCATTGTTTTTGATCGCCGCTGCCGTCCTGCTGGTGCTGGGGAACCGCTGGACGGGCACGGCCGGCTTATCGCTCCGATTGGGATTTATCGCTTTGCTCGGACTGGATG
Source organism: Verrucomicrobiota bacterium (assembly GCA_041166945.1). GTDB lineage: Bacteria > Verrucomicrobiota > Verrucomicrobiia > Limisphaerales > JADJPG01 > DASTLJ01. The sequence goes on along the minus strand of JBEEGQ010000103.1, from coordinate 20,099 downwards.
TGCTCACCCACGCGCCGCGTCAGAATCCGACCGTGCCGACCGCCGCGCTCTCGGATGGGATCCCGCGCGATGATCGGTTCAAAACGGAAGGGCGGGTGATGGTGAGTGCGCGCACCCAGGCGTTCTTCGATTTCGCCGCCACCTCGAACACCTGGGAATTTTGCCGCGGCCACCGGCGCGCGCTGTTGCCCAATTGGAACCTGGTCGAAGGCATCGCGTCTGCCGGCGGTTTTTATTCGCTCTATACGGCGCCTCAAAGTGACCTGCGCGCGCTGTGGGCCAGCGGGACGAATGTTTCACGTTCGCTGGCGGATGTGTTCGGCGCGCGCTGGATTTCCTCCGAGGCGAATCTATTTGGATGGGACGAAAGACGGGCCTCGCTCGCAATCCTCACGGCGGGCCAGGGGCCAATATTTGCGGACCGCGAGCAAACGCTGCGTGCCCTCGCCTCCTCGGCGCTGGATCCCGCCAGCGAAGTTTTATTGCCGCGCGCAGCGGAGGGACATGTTCACGCAACTTCGGTGGTGGGCGCGCGAGTCGTGAGCAGCCGCGCGGGCAACGGAGTTCTCGAGGCGCAGATTGAAGCCGATGGCCCGACGTTTGTGACGGTGGGGCAGACCGATTATCCGGGATGGACGGCAACCGTCAATGGCCGGCCGGCGCGGATCTGGCGGGCGAACCACGCTTTTCAAGCCCTGGAAGTTCCGGCAGGCACAAGTCGGGTGCGATTGGCTTATCGCGAACGGACCTTTGCAGCCGGCGCGGGATTTTCCCTGGCGGGGCTGCTCATCTGTGCCGGCTTGTGGAGTTGGGGAAGACGCCATCGCGCGGAGGAATCGCCGCCACTCCTTGCGGCATGAAGGATCCGACGCCACACGGACGGGCATTCGCATGGCTCACGCCGCGCCGGTTTGCCGGCATACTGGCGTTGCTTGTCCTCGCGTCATTTCCGGAAATTGCCTTCGGGCTCAAAAGTTTTGTTCACCGCGATTTCGGACTTTTCGCCTATCCCATCGCCCATTATCACCGGGACTGTTTTTGGAGGGGGGAATTGCCGCTGTGGAACCCGTTGAACAACGGCGGGCTGCCATTTCTGGCGCAGTGGAACACGCTCACGCTTTATCCGAGCTCGTTGTTTTATCTGGTGTTTCCATTGCCCTGGTCACTCAACGTTTTTTGCATCGGCCATCTTTGGTGGGCCGGCGTCGGGATGTTCTGGCTGGCGGAACGATGGACCGGGAATCGCGCGGCAGCGGCCGTCGCCGGCATGGCGTTCGCCTTCAATGGGCTCACGCTCAATGCACTGATGTGGCCGAACAACATCGCGGCGCTCGGCTGGATGCCATGGGTGGTTTTGTGTGCGGAACGAGGCTGGCAAAAAGGCGGAAGAAGCCTGGCGCTCGGCGCGGTGGTGGGCGCGATGCAGATGTTGACCGGAGCGCCGGAAATTATTTTTTTCACCTGGCTGTTGCTGGGGACGTTTTGGGCCGTGGGCTGGTTGCAGCGCACGCAGCCTCGCGGCCAGATGTTGGGACGGTTTTGCGGATTGATGGTGCTCGTCTTTGCGTTGAGCGCGGCGCAACTGCTGCCGTTCCTGGATCTGCTCCGGCATTCGCACCGGGACGGGCAATTCGCCACCGGCGCCTGGGCGATGCCGGCGTGGGGAATTGCCAATTTCCTCGTGCCGCAATTCCACATGAATCGTTCGGGATCGGGCCTCCTGTTTCAGCCCGGGCAATTTTGGACCTCGTCCTATTATCCTGGCGCAGCCGTACTCGCCCTCGCGTTGTGGGCTGCGGTGAGATGGCGCCAGCCGCGCGCGTTCCTGCTCACCGCGCTCCTGGTGCTCAGCCTGGTGCTCGCCATGGGCGATGCCGGTGGCCTCTACCATTGGATCCGCCAGGCCGTGCCGGCCGCCAACTTCATGCGGTTCCCCATCAAGTTCGTGGTGCTGGCGAATTTCGTTTTGCCTTTGCTGGCGGCGATCGGAGTCGCTGACCTTTGGGAGCGCGCGCGAGAATCGCGAGGGCGGGACGTGCCGCGCCTCGTATTGCCTCTGCTCGCCCTGGCCGCCGTCATCGTCGTCTCCGCGCAGTTTGCCCCATTTTACCCGTTTGACGCCGCGCAAACACTCTCGTCGGCAATTCGCTCGGGCGCATTTCTCATCACCGTGATCGCCCTGGTGTGCGCGCCGCTCAGCACCGCGCGCTTGGGAACACGACTCTCGTTGATTCTCGCGGTCCTTGCCTTGCTATGGCTCGATGCGGTCACACATGTGCCGTGGCAAAATCCGGGAGTGCCCCCAAAGATACTCGAGGCTTCATCGAAAACCGGTCAATCGGCGCCCGCGCTCGGGCAGGGCCGTCGTCTCCTGTCGTTGGCCGCGATGAATGAATTTTATCGGACGAATATGCTGGATCCGGCCGCAAACTTTTCGCAACGACGCTCGGGGCTGCACAACAACGTCAACTTGATTGATGGAATACCCAAGGTGGATGGCTTTTTTTCCCTTTATCTGCCCGAGGAACGGCGCGTGCACTTTCGATTGTATCGTTCCGAGGAACAGATTCGCGAGCCCCTCGCGGATTTCCTCGGGGTGGCCTGGGTGACGGCACGCACCAACTTTTTGGAATGGGATAATCGTCCCACGGCGATGCCCTGGGTCTCGGGCGGCCAGCAGCCGCTCTTTGCAGATGCCGGAGCTGCCCTCACAAATATCGTCGCCCTGGATTTCGATCCGCGACGGAACGTCCTGCTTCCATTGGAGGCCAGATCGCTGGTGACAGCGACGAATGGGACGGAGGTTCGGATCGAAAAGCTGAGCTGGACTTCGCAGCGCATCCAGGCCGAGGTGCAAGCAGACTCACCGGCATGGCTGGTGTTCTCGCAAGTCCATTATCACGCGTGGCACGCGACCGTGGACGGAACGGAGCAGCCTGTCTGGCGGGCGAACGTGGCGTTTCAGGCGGTTGAAGTTCCCGCGGGCCGCCATCAGGTGCTGTTGGTGTATCGGGATGACGCGTTCCGTTTTGGCTGCGCGTTATCCGTGGCGGGACTGGTTCTGACGGGGATGGTGGGGCGGAGGGGAAGGGGAGTGACTAGTGGCTAGTGACGAGTGACGAGTGACGAGTGACGAGTGGGGAATTTCGAATGACGAATGACGAATCGGGGTGGGAGGAGGGAGGAATGACTACCGATGGCGAGGGGGTAAAAGAAAAACGGCTTGAAGCCGGAGCTTCAAGCCGTGTGTTTTACTACGTTGTGGGAATTAGAGGGTGTGGCCTGCAATGGTGCAAACCGGCTTGGTCTGGACAACATTGAGGGTGTAGGAGCCACCGCCCGGGCAGCTGGGCTCGTCGCGGATGTAGTTGCTGGAACCGTACAGGTCCGTGGTGCCAGGCGAATCCGTGTTCGTCTTTTTCTGCTCCAACGCCCAGGTCGCCTTCGCGCCATCGATCTGTTTGAGATTGGCGATGCAGGCATTCTTTTGGGATGCCGTGCGGGCCTTCACGAAGTTGGGAATCGCGATTGCTGCGAGGAGGCCGATGATGGCCACGACGATCATGATTTCAACCAGCGTGAAGCCGGATTTGCGGTTGGTATTAACTTTCATTCGTTTTTTGCCTTTCACTGCACGCGGTGTGAACGAGTATGAAGAGCGGGTTATTATTAGTTCGTTACGTCCACTTATTGCTCTTCACGAACCGCGAGTGCTCTTGAGCAGCGGCCATGCCAGTCCGATCGCAGCGCCACGATCTCCTTCCCTCCCTGTCGATTTCGCCTTGCCCGCTTGCGTTTTTCGATGGCTGCGTCTCCCGCCGTCGGATCCATCACCGCAAATCTCCGGCGCACACCCATTGCGGTGTCTGGAAACGAGGCACCTCTGTACGGGCCGTGTCTGGTTTGTGGAGCACTCTCCTTTGCGCGGCTTGTCGGCGCCCCCTTAACTCCCGTAAACTCAGCCCGGCGATGAACAAAGAATCAAAAATTTATGTGGCCGGCCATCGCGGCCTGGTCGGAAGCGCCATCTGGCGGGAATTGGAACGCGCGGGATTCCGGCAACTCATCGGCCGCACACGCCACGAGGTCGATCTCCAAAATCCCGCCGCCGTGGGCCAATTCTACGCCGAAACAAAGCCGGAATTTGTCTTTGTCGCCGCCGCGAAAGTCGGGGGGATTCTTGCCAACGACGAGCAGCCGGCCTCGTTTCTCTTCGAGAATCTCCAGATTCAAAATAATTTAATCGATGGCGCCTGGCGGGCGGGCGTCAAGAAACTGCTGTTCCTCGGCAGCTCGTGCATCTATCCGAAACTCGCGCCGCAGCCGCTGAAGGAGGAGTACCTGCTGACCGCGCCGCTCGAACCGACGAACGAGTGGTACGCGATCGCCAAAATCGCCGGCATCAAGCTCTGCCAGGCCTACCGGCGACAGCATGGATGCGATTTTATCAGCGCCATGCCGACCAACCTTTACGGGCGGAACGACAATCATGATTTGAAGACCTCGCACGTTTTGCCGGCGCTCATCCGAAAGTTTCACGAGGCGCGGGAGGCCGGTGCGGCAAGCGTGACCTGCTGGGGCACCGGCGCGCCGTTGCGCGAATTTCTGCACGCCGACGATCTGGCGCGCGCCTGTGTTTTCCTGATGCGCAATTACAGCGACGAACAATTCATCAATGTCGGCTATGGGAGCGACGTTTCGATCCGGGAACTCGCGCTGCTCGTGCAGGGCATCGTTGGATTCCGGGGCACGATCGAATGGGACACGTCCAAGCCGGATGGCACTCCGCGAAAGCTGCTGGACAGCTCGAGGATACACGCCCTGGGCTGGCGCGCGGAGATCGATTTGAAAACCGGGATTCGAAATGCTTACGAGGATTTCCTGAGAGAGACGGGAGGCGGCTTCGATGCCGGCGCACCCCGAGGGTAGTCGCCTGTTCCGCTTGGACCCGCTCATGGAAAGCTCGTTCCTCGCAACCCTGGGCATTGGACGAAATCCCGTTGGGATTTTCCAGACCGGCGTGCCCCAACGGGGCAACGGCCTACAGCCCAAGGTTGGCGCCCGGCGCCTACCTTGGGTAAGCCGGGAAGTCGGCCCAACGCCAACGGCGTTGCGGAAGTGTTGATGAGGATTGACGATCGATACGAGAGAAGGTCGCAACCGCGTTGCGGTTGGAGGCCTCATTGCACGCCCCCCAGGGTAGCTCGTTCCTCGCAACCCTGGGCATTGGACGAAATCCCGTTGGGATTTTTCCAGACTGGAGGCAGGCGTCAGGCGGGCAGCTTGGATCGGCCTTCGCGATGTTCCTTCAGGAGGCGCACATCCTCGTCGACCATCAGCTTGACGAGCTCCGCAAATTTCGTCTTCGGCTCCCAGCCCAGTTTCTTTTTCGCCTTGCTGGGATCCCCGATGAGCAGGTCGACCTCGGCGGGGCGGAAATAACGAGGATCAAACTCCACGTGTTTTTTCCAGTCGAGACCCATGTGACGGAAGGCCATTTCGAGAAACTCGCTGACGCTATGGGTTTCGCCCGTGGCGATAACGTAATCATCCGGCTCGGGCTGTTGCAGCATGAGCCACATGGCCTCGACGTATTCCTTCGCATAACCCCAGTCGCGTTTGGCGTCGATGTTGCCGAGGTAAAGCTTGTCCTGGAGGCCGCATACCATGTGGGCGATCGCGCGGGTGATTTTGCGGGTCACAAACGTCTCGCCGCGTCGCGGCGATTCGTGGTTGAACAGGATCCCGTTGCTGGCGTGCAGGCCGTAGGATTCCCGGTAGTTGACGGTGGCCCAATACGCGCAAACTTTGGCGCACGCATAGGGGCTGCGCGGATAAAATGGAGTGGTCTCGGTCTGCGGCACCTCCTGCACCTTGCCGTACATCTCGCTCGAGGAGGCCTGGTAAAAGCGGGGTTTCAAGCCGGTTTCGCGGATCGATTCCAGGAGGCGAATGACGCCGGTCGCCGTGATGTCGGTCGTGTATTCCGGGCAGTCAAAACTCACGCGCACATGGCTCTGCGCCGCGAGATTATAAATTTCCTCGGGTTCGATTTTTGTCAGCAGCCGTGCCAGCGCGCTCGCGTCGCTCAAGTCGCCGTAATGCAAATGCAGGCGCGCGTCCGGCTGGTGGGGATCGGCATAAATATGTTCGAGACGTCCGGTGTTGAACGTGCTGGCCCGCCGGATGAGGCCGTGGACTTCGTAACCTTTCGAAAGCAGCAGTTCCTCCAGGTAGGATCCATCCTGTCCCGTGATGCCAGTGATTAAAGCGCGTTTTGCCATAAAGTTGCCCCGGGAGAGTCGGCAGCTTCGGGCATCAACGCAAGTGAAAGCTGCGCCGCGACACCTTAACTTCCGCGCGGCCGTGCGCTCTCAAAGTCCATCAAACCCGCGGTCAACTGTTGCGCCGTCTCGGCGGCGGCGACGGCGGTCTCGGGATGCGGGGCGGCACGGGAATCGGTCGCAGCGGGCCCGTCGTGCCGGAGGACGGTGGCTGCGGCGGAACGGGCGCGGCCGGTGGCGCCGGCATCGGGATGGGATTTTTGCCGGCCCATTCCCCGACTTTTGCGGCGCCTTCACTGACGCGTCCCGCGGTGTCGCCCACCTGCACCGCAATGTCGCCAATCTTCGATTTGCCGGTGGCGGAACTGACGACGTCCGTGGCGAAGTCCCCGATTTTCCGCGCGGTGCGTTCCACCTGCGTGGCGAAATCGCCAATTTTTGCCTCCGGAAATTTCATCTCCCCGATCGAAAGCGCCGCGGTTTGAGTCACGTTCCCCAGTTCCCTCATCGGAGGGATGCCGGAGCTGAACATCGGCTGCCCGAGCGTTTCGTATCCGTTCACGAGCCATTCCAGCTTTCCGGTGACAATATCCACGAGCAAACCGTGCACCGGAATTTTCGGGCCAATCAGCGGGCTGCGACGAACAACATCGGCGCTGCGGATGACGTTTTGGCGTTCGCTGGCGAAGAGGCCGAAGAATTCGTTCAGGTTTTCGGGGAGACGCGCCCGATCGATCCCGAGGGCCTGGAAACGCTCCGTCAATTGCGCAGTGGACGTCTTGCGCACATGACAATCGGTGTGGCCGATGATGGCAATCTCGCGGCCGCCCTTGACCGCGCAGGCCAGCGCGAGGGTGCGGGTCATCGTGCTCATCGGCTCAAAGATGTTGTTGCCGGAATTTCGGAGCCAGATGAAGTCCTTCTCCTCGATGCCCAGCACCTCGGGCATGAGCGGATTCAGCCGCGGGTCGATGCATGTCAATGCGATCAGCGGCAGGGAATCGGCATAATCGCTCGGCCGCAAGCCGGCCGTTGCATCGCCCGCGAGCGCGCGATGGTTGGCGTCGATGATGCCTTCAAAGAGACGCATGCGAGTGAATCGTCTGTGTGCGGGATCTCCCGCGGCGGCTGGTGTTCAGCTCAACCGATCCTGGGCGGGCAACTCGGGCTTGTCCTTGCCCATCGAGCGGCGCAACGCCGGGACCTGCTCGAGCAATTTCTCGAACTTCACGCCGGTCAGGCTTTCCAAAATGGGCGGCAATTGGCTGATGATCTGGGTGACGTCGCCGGTCAGCTTGCTCGCGCCGCCACCGGTTCCGTTGCCGCTGTTGATGATGACCATCTTTTCCATCTTCGAAAGCGGTTCGCTGATTTTGCCCGCCACTTCCGGCAGGATCCGCAGGATCATCTCGATGACAGCCGCTTCGTTGTATTGTTTGAAGGATTCCGCTTTCTGTTGCATTGCGGAGGCGGTGGCCCGGCCTTGGGCTTCGATGACGGCGGCTTCCGCGAGCCCCCGGGCTTTGTTCGCCTCGGCTTCCGCGACGCCCGTGGCCTTCGCAACGTCCGCGGCCGCGAATCCCTTTGCCTTGGCGGCGGACGCGGCGCCGGTCGCCTCGGTTTCGAGCTGAAATTTCGTGGCGTTGGCGAGGGTCTCGACCTTGTAACGCTCGGCGTCGGCGGGTTTTTGCACGTTCGCCTCGAGCTCGCGTTGTTTCCTTTGAATTTCCTGCTGCTGCAATTCGATCTGTTTCTGTTTCTCGATGATTTGGACCTGCACCTCCTCGGCCTTCACGAGTTGGCCCGTCTTGAACTTCTGCAAATCGTAAGCGAGATCCGCCTCCGCCTTCTTCTGGTTAACCGCCGCCTGGAACTGCGCCACGTTCGATTGATAATCCCGCTGCGCTTGGGCGATCTGCGTGTCCGCGACGAATTTTGCCTCCTGTCCGGCCTGGGTGGCTTGGGAGGATTTGATCATCGCATCCCGATCGGCTTCGGCCTGCGCAATTTGCGCGTCGCGTTTGACCTGTGAAATACGGGGCTTGCCGAGCGCATCGAGATAGCCCTGGGTGTCGCGGATGTCACGAATCGTGAAGCTGACAATGCCCAATCCCATGTTGGCCATGTCGCCCGCCGCCACCTCCTGCACCTTGGACGCGAACGCATCCCGATTCTGGTAAATCTCCTCGACCGTCATCGTGCCGAGAATGGCGCGCAGGTGACCCTCGAGAGTCTGCATGGCGACGCTTTTGATTTCGTCGGTGGATTTGCTGAGGAATTGCTCGGAAGCCGTGGCGATGGAAATATCGTCGCCCTTGATCTTGATTTGAGCGACGCCGTCGACTTTCACGGGGACGCCCCGGCTGGTGTAAACCTCGGGCGTCTGCACATCGATGGTCAGCAACTCGAGGGAGAGCAGGTCCACTTTTTCGATCATCGGCCACACAAAGGTGCCGCCGCCCTTGACGACCCGGAAACCGCGCTTTCGCTCCGTGCCATCCGGATCGGCGAACGTGTGGGTGCGGCCGGAAACGACCAGGACCTGGTTCGGGCCGACTTTGGTGTAGCGGCTGAGGACCATGTAGAAGATCGCCAGCACGACAAAACCGAGGACCACGCTGACGATGGGAACCACCCCGCTTTTGAGCAGATCGGCGAGGCCGTCGGCAATCGTAAGGTTGTTGATCATGACGTTGTTGATTGTTCCGTCGAATTCGACATTGGGATTCAGATCGGCACCACGTAAAATTGGGTTCCCACCACGCGATGAATCTTCACGGTCTGGCCGCCGGTCACCGCGCCACCGGACTCCGTCCGTGCCGGCGCCGTGTAACGCGAGCCTCCATGCACATAGGCGATCTCGCCAACGCCATGCTGGGGGATTGGCGTGATGACTGTCGCGTCGACTCCGACCAGGGTGGCGACCTTCGATTCGCTCGAGCTTTGGGTGTGCCGAAACAACTGGCGCAACATCCACAGGATTCCGGACGTGGTGGCGATCGCGCATACCCCTGCAAGCGGGGTGCTTAACCAGGCGCTCTGCGTCGCGGGTATCTGGTGAAAAACCGTTCCGAATCCGCCGAACGATGTGATGAACGCCGCCAAAATCATGGGGCTGAAAACCGAGATGCCCGGGGCGTCACTCGCATCGTCTCCGCTCTCCGCGTGACCTCCGCTCCCGCCCACGTGCCCATGATCGCCCCCGCCGAAAAGATGGCCGGTGACCAGGCTCCCGAGGATGAACACCAGCCCGACTCCCATGCAAATGAGGTAGATCGTAAAAACCATAGGTATCTCGCACTCGAGCGCACTCCTGTGCGGTCACATGCCTGTTCCGCTCGTGTGACCGCATCATGGACAACCTCAGGGGGCCAGCAAGAAGATTCCATGCCTGATGGGTTCCAATTGGAAACGGGTTTTCCAACCGTTCCTCCCTTCAAGTCTCTATGACGCAACGATACGCCTCGCGAAGGTTCCGCCGCCACTCCGCCACCGCGCGGCGAAAGGCTTCGGGCGTCTCGAAACCGCACCGCACGCTGACGCGATACAGCGCCCCTTCATCCGAAGGCAGCAGGACCTCGCCTTCAAAACTCCATCGCCGAAGAATGGCTTCGACTCGTCGAAACTGCTGGTAGCTCTCGACGAGCCTTCCCGCGACAGCGCGTCCCAGTAATTTTTCATCGCGAATGCGTTCGAGCGCTCGAAGTGTGTTGGGTTCCCGCCAGCCATGTTCGAGACACATCGTCTGCGCGAGAAATTCGGCGTCCATCAACCCTCCCGCTCCGGTCTTGATCGCGAGCGCATCCTGGCCGGGCGGCGTGCGTTCCTTTTCGATGCGCGCCCGCATCCGGACGATCTCTTTTTTCCATTCCGAATGGGCGCAGGCCGGAAGGGGAGGGGCAGGTGTTGTTCCGGAGGCGCGCACGCCGGCCAGCGGCCGAAAATCGCTCAACTCCGCCGCAAGCCGCTCAAAGTTTTGGCCGACAACGGCATTCCCAGCCACGGCGCGGACCCGTGTCAGCGCCTGGATCTCCCACAGCCGCGCGCGAACGCGATAATAACTTTCGTACGCCGCAAGGGTGTTGACGAGCAGTCCCTTTTCACCGTCGGGCCGGAGGCGGGCATCCGTGACAAACGCCACCCCGAACTCGCTCGGGCTGGACAACATTTCCATGATTCCGACCGCCAATTTTTGCAGCCGTGGAAGTTTTGTTCGCGTGGCGTTCTCGGCGACAAACAGGATGTCGAGATCGCTTCCGTAATTGAGTTCCTGTCCGCCCAGCTTGCCCAAACCGATGATGGCGACGGGCGGGTTTCGAAAGCCCTGTTCCCGCGAAACGGCCGCCAGTGCGTATCGCAGACACGCTTCCGCCAGTGCGGAAAGTTCGGTGACATTTTGATCCGCGCCTGACAAGTCGAGGATATCCCGCAGCCCAATGCGCATGAACTCCGACTGATGATAGCGGCGCAGCCATAATCGTTGATCCCGGTCTTTCGCGCCCAGTTCGAGCTCCGCATAAATTTCATCGGGCGACTTCGCGCGGCGCAACCGGCCGCTGAGCACGAGGTCATCCACCAGGTCGGGCGTCCGGATGGCCATCGCAGCCAGGAATTCCGATCGATCGAACAGCAGGAGGAGCAGCTCAAAAAGCTGCGGATGTTGCGTCCATGTTTCGACCAGCGTTGCGCGCGCTCCGTACGCCTGCACAAAACTGTCGAGCCGCGCCAGGACGCGGTCCGGGTCGGAGAGTTTGGGCGCGCGGCTCTCTGTGCCGCGCGTGGTTTGGCGTTGGCGTTGTTTCGGACAGAGCGCGAGGATTCTCGGGACCAACGCCATGGCCAGTTCGGTCGTGCGCGACGAGGTGTGCACATACGAAGGGCCATGGGCAAACTCATCGAGGAGCTTCCAGGCCCGGTCCACGTCGCGAAACGAATGCGCCGCCAGAATGGATTTCCATCGCGTTTCCTCTCCCCGCAACTGCAGGGGAAACGGCGATGCCGCGCGCCGTTTTTTCGTCGCAACAAATTTTTCGTAAGTCGACCGGACGAATTTTGTGTGCGACTTCAACTCCCGCTCGAAGTCGGCGCGCGCCGGAAAACCCGTCACCGCCGCCAGCCATCGGCGCGCGGGGACATCTGCCGGCAGGGTGTGCGTCTGAAGATTGTTTTCCATCTGCAACCGATGTTCCACGGTGCGAAGAAAACAATAGGCGGCGCTCAGCCTCCCGGCTTCGGTCTCCGTGAGCAGTTGGTATTGCGCGAGTTTCTGAAGGACCGGCAGCGTCTGGGCTCCCTGAAGAAATGGAATCCGCGCGGCGTTCAAGAGTTGGAGCGTCTGTGCCACGAACTCGATTTCCCGAATGCCACCGAGGCCCCGCTTGATGTCCCGCTTGAGTTCGCCGGGGCGGATGACGTCCCTTTCGATCCGCCGTTTCATCGCCGCAATCTCGTGCAAGGCGCCCTCCCCGAGGGAGCGTGGATAACGGAACGGCTGCACCATTTCCTGGAACTCCGCCGCCAGCGAAGGATCTCCCGCAACACCCCGCGCCTTGATGAGCATCATGCGCTCCCAGGTCTGGCCCCATTGCGCGTAATAATTTTCATAGCCCGCCAGTGAACGCACCAGCGGGCCCGCCTCCCCTTCAGGCCGCAGCCGGAGGTCCACCCGATAGAGCGCACCGTCAGCCGTCGCTCGACCCACCTCGGCGACGAACGACTCGGCGAGACGCTTGAAAAACGCGTGGGCCCTCATGCCGCCACCTGCCGCCGCCCGCGCGGCAGGCCGCTTCCTGAAAACGACGCCTTCCTCCGAGTAAACAAAAATCAGGTCCACGTCAGAGCTGTAATTAAGCTCCCTGCCGCCGAGCTTCCCCAATCCGATCACGCAGAATTTCGATTCCGTCCATCGCCCCAGGGAGTCCTGGTGAAAAGGCTGCCCGAATCGCGCGACGAGTGGACCGAGGCAGAATCCGAGCGTCGCATCGAGCACCACATCGGCGACGTTTGAAATTTCCTCCATGACTTCGCGCGTCACGCCGAGGCCCGCCAGATCCCGCGCGGCAATCCGGAACATTTCCCGTTGGCGAGACTCCCGCAATCGCCCGAAAACATCCGGGCCATCGCCGGACCCCGGCTCGCTCAGGAGCGCAATGTCGCGGCGCAATCCCTGTTCCTTCCGCGCATGCTGGAGATAATCCGGCGTCAGGATGGAAGGTATCCACTGGGGATGCTGTCCCAGCAACTCGGTCATCGCCCGCGAGCCGGAGAAGATGGCCGCGAGAATTCGCGCCTGCGCAGCGTCGGTCACGCGGGCGGCGTCGGGAAGATGTTCAAATCCTTTCCCAGCCCGGCGGGGATCCGCAGCCGCGCGAATGGCGGTCTGGATAATCCGGGAGCTCATGCGCGGACGACGTCACGCCGGCATGGGATCCAGTTTCACTTCCGTCCGTGGCTTCGCATCCGGGGATTTGAGCCGGGTGATCAATCCGCGCCAAAAGCCGAGTCCATAGAAAACGTGGCTCGCCAGGAGCAGAGGCGCCGCGAGCACGCTGCGCGCGATCCCCTTCGTCGAACTCGAAGCGGCGGTTTGGAACAGCACCGCCAGCAAATACGCCGCCAGCGGAAACAACGCCAGCACCGGGCCCGTCGCGAACGCCAGGGCCGGGGCGATCACGAGGTATAAACAAAAAAGCGGCGGCACGAAATTCAGGACCGACCCGGGAGTCGGATGCAATCGAAACTGCTCGGCCCGCCCGCGTCCGTATGTGAAGAGCATTTTGCAAAAGGCTTTCAACGACGATCGGGGCCGCCGATGGACGATGAATTTTGGATCGTACAGCAGTTTGCCGCCGCGCTTTTGGAGATCGTCCATCAGTGCGTTTTCCTCATTGGGATAGAGGGCTTCATCGAAGCCGCCGAGTTCGAGCAGGGCGGTTTTTCGCCCCATCATGTTGCACAGGATCAACTCTTTCTCGCTGCTTTCACGCACCATCCCCACGGCGTCGTAACGGGCCCGGCTGGGACCAAACGCCAGCCAGCTCGCGAGCACGACCGCAAAAACCTGCTCAAGCAACGGCGCGCCGGGCGGGCACAGATTGGGGCCGCCGAGCATCTGCACGGCGGGTTGATTCAGGTGAACGAGGGCGCGACGGAGATTATCGGGCGAGGCAACGGCGTCGTCGTCGAGAAAATAGATCCATTCCCCGCGCGCCGCGCGGAGGGCGACGTTGCGCTGGACGGCGGGCTGATTTCCGCGGGCGACGAGGATTTCGAGGCGCTCTTTCGGATAATCGAGCCGACGGGCGGAATCCACGGCCGGGATATTGTGCTGGCCCGGTTTGGTCGGCACGATGATGGTGATTAGCGGCAGCGCATCGTTCACGCCGTGAAGTTAAGCACCGGGCATGGAAGGGCAAAGGGGAAAGATCATCCCGTCGGCCCGCGATGGCGGCAGCCCGGGCGACGAGACTCCGACTGTCATCGATGCCGCGTCGGGTTTAAGGGGAGCTTCAAGTCACTGCCGCGACAGGTTGTTGGCCTTCATCCAAGCCCAGGGATGTGAATCCGCAGGACAGAGCCCGAATACTGACTTCGAATACGGATCTGCAAAACTGACCCAACCGCGCGCCTCGGCAACTCCCAGCCGCAATTCCTTTGGAACTAACAAAAACTCATTTTATTTTGAAAGAATCCCCTTCCCGAAGCCGTATTTATAAAAAACCAAATTTCATGGATGAACGATATGAGACGTACATTGGGGAAAAATGGAGGTTTGGAAAGCACTGCCCGCAAAGCGCGGCACAAAGCAGATATTGTCGCCAGATTTGAAGGAAAATCCTTGCGCGCATTGGGCCATCTATAATGAGTTCAGTGTCCCGTGGTTCAAAATGGGGTCAGGTGGTTGAAAATGGGGTCAGGGTTGAAAATGGGGTCAGATCTCGACATTTGACGAGTGGCGATTAATTTGGCTGGGATTAGTTTCTTCGAATGGCTCGTCCTTTACGCATCGAAATTCCCGGCGGTCGGAATCATTTTAGTTAGTGCCCGCGGCAACGAACGACGGACGATCTTCCGCGATGAGCGCGACCGGAAGCATTTCCTGGACTTTGTTTATCACGTCATGAATCGGGGGACCGACGCGAGGCGATTTTCGCCGATAAGCAGGATCGGCGGCGCTTGCTGAACAGCTTGGGGAAGACCTGTGAAAAAACAGGCTGAAAGGTCCATGCGTATTGTCTGATGGCCAACCATTTTCATTGGGTGATCGAAATGCCCCAGCCCAACGTGGTGGTAGGAATGAAATGGTTGTCCGCATGTTTCCGCGGCGAAGGATGTTTTCCTCTGTGGCTCCGTGCCTCTGTGGTTTGTCTGTCCGATTTCTTGCTTCACCATAGCAACCAGAAACGAATAGGGGCGGGGGGGGGAGGGCGTAAGGAAAACACTCTCTCGGCCGTAGATGCACAAGACAGGGTTCCAGTGGGAGTTCAAATAGTAGGGACTGACCCCCTGTGTCAGGCGAACGAACATGCGCCCCTCCGGGGCGCGGTGTGTTTCGGATCGCAATCCGTTGGGTGCGACCGCTGACGCGCGCTTCCCACCGGCTACAATCATTTGTCCCTTCGGGACAGGCTCGTCTGCTACCGTGGTGCGCCCTATTCCGGAAACTGGGATCGGACGGGCCCTGCCGGTTAACAACCGGCGAAACAGCGGACTGCCAGTCGGCGCTCCAGCCGCGCCGCGCGATAACCGCTACCGAAAGTGGGACTCGTCGCGCAGCGACGGCATGGCAGAATCCGGACGCTCGACAGATCCTGAGGCGCTCATCGCCCCTTTGACGCGTCTGTATGAAAAGAAAAGGACGCTTGACACCCGATGGTGGCGGCCCAATCTGGCGCGAGGATCATCTAAAAGAGTGAGCAGTTCGGCATGGATCGCCGCCCCGAACCATGCAGCCAGACAACGGCAACTGAACCAATCCTGACAACTATGAAAAAACTCCTTCCCTTCCTTGCGATCGCGTTGTGGGTCTCTCAAGCCCAAGCCTCCATCATTTTCTTTGATCTGACGGGTCTCGCCGGGTTTGGCCTGCGCGGCGGCAACGAAACCACCGCGCTCAACGGCACTCCCGGCAGCGGGGGCGAGACGGGCGCCGGTATCTTCTACGACGATGTTTCAAATCTGCTCACCATCAACGCCGCATGGGGCTCGGCCAATGGCTTCACCGACCTGACCGGTCCCACCATCGCCGGCCATCTTCATGGACCGACCGCGTCGGGTGGCGTTGCTGCATACAATCAGACCGCTGCAGTAAAGTATCCCCTGAACACCCTTGCGGGCTGGAATAACAGTGCCAGCAGCGGCGGATTCAACGGCTCCATCACGATCCTGGCTGCGGACGAAGCGGCCCTGCTCAACGGACAGTTTTATTTCAATGCCCACACCACGCTCAACAGCGGCGGCGAAATTCGCGGCCAACTGATTGCCGTTCCCGAGCCGTCGCTCCTCGCTCTCGCGGGGCTCGGTGTGGTTTGGGCGTTGGTCCAGTGGCGCGGTCGCCGCACGCGACGCAGTGCCTGATAAACCTCACGGGGTCCGGCGGGATCAAACCGTGCCCCAGTGAAAGCTTCTGGCGGCGGGACGCCGGCCAGAACTCGCAGGCGCGGACGCCTGCGCCACGTCCCCGACACCCTCAATTGGCAGCAACAGGCGCGATTTCATCCGCGTGTAGCGCAGCCGTCTCCGGCTGCGAGTTCCCGCACCGTCCCGGTGCAGGAGTACCGCGCGCCGTCCTGTGATAATGCCGCTGGGAGTGGAAGCTGGAGGTTGGCGTCCAAACCCGTTTTCGGTTGGACAAACCGCGGCGGGTGCTTCCACAGTCGCGGCCTTCACGCGTTATGACTGGATTTATCCTGGGTTGTCTGGCGATCGGGGCGTCGCTCTTGCCGGCTGCTGCGGCGTCGCCGCCCACTTATCCCGACGCGCGGTTCGATTTTGCGCTCATCGGCGACACGCCGTACAACGAGGCCCAGGAGACCAATCAGTTTCCCAACCTCATCGAGGAGCTGAACCGGGCGC
This sequence comes from Verrucomicrobiota bacterium, assembly GCA_041166945.1. GTDB lineage: Bacteria > Verrucomicrobiota > Verrucomicrobiia > Limisphaerales > JADJPG01 > DASTLJ01. Next base: position 3,741 of record JBEEGQ010000103.1, on the reverse strand, counting down.
GCCTCGCCTTCATCATCCATGACGGCGACATCAAAAGCGGCTCGACGCCCTGCACGGATGAATTGTTCGAGCGCCGATCCCGGCAGTTTGCGACGTCGCGGCATTCGCTGATCTATTTGTTCGGGGACAATGAATGGAGCGATTGCGGCAAGGTGAAAAGCCAGCCGTTCGATCCCCAGGAACGGCTGGATAAATTGCGGGCATTGTTCACCCAGGGCGACCGATCGCTGGGCCAGGCCACGATGCGGGTCGAGCGCCAGAGCGCGGTGCCGGGCTACGAAAAATTCCGCGAGAACGTTCGCTGGATTCGGGGCCGCGTCATTTTCGCAGGGCTCAATGTGCCGGGCGATGACAATCACTTTGGCACCCCGGAGTTTGGCCCGCGCAACGCCGCCAACATCGCGTGGATTCACGACGTCTTTGCCGTCGCCCGCCGGGAATCGTTGCGCGCGGTGATGCTGGTGATGCAAGCCAACCCGCAGTTCGACAAGTCGCCGACGAACCGTGTGCGCGTCGGGTTCAACGAAATGCTGGGCGTGCTCGAGCGTGAAAGCCTCGCGTTCGGACGTCCGGTGGTGCTTGTGCATGGGGACAGTCATTATTATCGTATCGACCAGCCTCTGCTCGGGGCGCGAAGCCACCGGCGCATCGAGAATTTTACGCGCGTGGAAACTTTCGGGGATCCGGATGTCCATTGGATCAAGGGCAGCGTCGACTGGCGGGATCCGAACGTGTTCACCTTCCGGCCGCAGTACGTCCGGAGGAATCTGGTGCGGCACGGGCCTTGACGGCGCGGCCACGCACGGCCGGTGTTTCTGGTGCGACCCCCTTGATTCTGTGCGACTTTAGCGCACGATGCCCCCAGACATGTCCAACCCAACGCCATTGTGTCCAAAGTGTGGCGCGACGTTGATGGCCGGGGCCTCGGAAGGTCTTTGCGCGGCCTGCCTCTTTGACGTGGCGATTGGGGCCGACACCACTTCGGGGATGAAGGAGGCGCTGGTGACGGGCGTGACACCGGCGCGGTTGTTTGGCGATTACGAATTGCTGGAAGAGATTGCGCGGGGTGGGATGGGAGTCGTGTATCGCGCGCGGCAGGTCAGTTTGAAGCGGGTCGTCGCGTTGAAGATGTTGCTGGCCGGCTCATTTGCCTCGCGGGATTTTGTGCAGCGGTTTTATCGGGAGGCGGCGGCGGTCGCGCGGCTGGATCATCCGAATATTGTCCCTGTGTTCGAGGTGGGCCAGCACGACGGCCAGCATTTCTTCACGATGCGTTTGATCGAGGGATCGACGCTTGCCCATCGGTTGCGTGGACGCACATTTCCGTCGCGCGCCGCGGCGGAGCTGATCGCGAAGGTGGCCCGCGCGGTGCATTATGCGCATCAAAATGGAGTGCTTCACCGCGATTTGAAACCGGCGAACATCCTTCTGGATGCGGCCGGGGAGCCGTTCGTGACCGATTTTGGGCTGGCGACGATGACGGAGGTGGACCAGGCGCTGACGCGACCGGAGAGCATCGTGGGCAGCCCGAGCTACATGGCACCCGAGCAGGCGGCGGGGAAGGTGAATGAACTGACGACGGCGACGGATGTTTACAGCCTCGGCGTGGTTTTGTTTGAAATGCTCACGGGCACCCCACCGTTCAAAGGAGACAGCGTGGTGGAGGTGCTTCACAAAATTGTTCACAAGGATCCCGTGCCACCACGGACTTTTGACCGGCGCATCGAGCGGGATCTGCAAACCATCTGCCTGCGGTGCCTCGAAAAAAAGCCGCAGGTCCGGTATCCCTCGGCCGCTGAACTGGCCGACGACCTCGAGCGCTGGCTGCGCCATGAACCGATTGCGGCCCGGGAGGTGACGACCACCGAACGGGCGTGGAAATGGATGAAGCGGCGACCCGCGCTGGCCGCCGTGGCGGCGCTGTTGCTGCTCGTGGTGCTGGCGGTCGCCGTCGCTTCACCCATCGCGCTTTGGCATATCGAGCAGTTGCGCGAGGCGGAAACCGTGCAGCGTTTTCGCGCCGATCGGGAGCGGGATTCCGCCGATCGCCGCCGTGGGGAAGCCGAGGAGCAACGGCAGGTCGCCGAAAGCCGGCGCGTCGAGGCGGAGCGTCTTCGGATCACCAGCGAGTTCAGCCTCTACCTCGCCGACATGAAACTGGCGCAGGAGAGCTGGGACCAGGGCGATGTCGCGCGGATGACCCAGATCCTCACCAACCATCTGCCGCGCGCGGGCGGCCCGGACTTTCGCGGGTTCGAATGGTTCCAACTTTTGCGCGCCCCTTTTTCAGAGCATGAAGCCGTGTTCAACGGTCACTCGCACAAATCGGTCCAGGGCGTCGCCTTGTCGACGGACGGGAAATGGCTGGCCACCGCCTGCCCCACGGATGTCCATCTCATCGAGCTTCCCTATCGAACGAATATTGTCGAATGGTCCGTGCCTCCGCCGATGAATCCCGTTTATCGGCGGGGACTGGCATTTTCACAGGACACCGAATGGATGGCGGCGGCGAGCAGCAACGGGCTGGCGCTCTGGCGCCGCGGGACCAAACAGAGCCGACTCGTGACCGCCATCGGGCCCTGCTCGACCCTCGCGTTCGCTCCCACGGGTCACGTCATCGCCGTTGGAGTGGTTTGGCGCCATGGCACCGCTCCGACGGAATCCAAGGTGCGCCTGCTGGACCTGGACCGCAACGCGATGGTGGCGCAGTTCGATGCCGAAGCGCTGGCGCTCGGCTGGACCCCCGATTCGCAAAGCGTCGCTGCGGTCAGTCCCAACGGAACCGTCCGCATCTTCGGCCGTCCTGAGAATCGGATCACGAAAACCATCGCTGGATCGAACACGCTGGCCGGCGCCGCGGTTTCGCCCAATGGCCGGTGGCTCGCGCGCGCGCTGGCCTCGGGCTACATCGCGATCTCGGAATTGGGGAGCGGCGATTTGCGGGCGACACTGCGCGAACCGAGTCCCACGGATATGCACCTGGTTTTTTCACCGAACAGCCGTGTGCTCGCCGCGGCCGGCGCCGGACAGCGCATCCGGCTCTTCGAATCGGAATCCTGGCGCGAGCTGCCGTCGCTTCGCGGCCATGCCCGCCCGGTGATCGACGTGGCGTTTGGCGGTGACGACAAACACCTGGCGACGGTGAGCCAGGAAAACCTGGTGCGCCTGTGGCATCGTGATGAATATGCGATGCCCCGTTATGCGCGCCGGGCGGGCGAGGACACCGTGCTGCCCAATCCACCGTTGTTTTCGCCCAATGGCCGGCGCATGGCATTGTCGACGCGCCTCGATGAATTCATCGTCTGGAGTCCGAATTCGCACACGGCCAAATGGACGAATGCCGGACGCGCCCTGGCGTTTTCCCCGGATAGTGCATCGCTGGTTTCGTGGGCGGCCCGGTCGCGCGAACTCGAATTGTTCGACACGACAACCGCCAATCGCCTCAGCTCGTTCCGGCTCGAGCCGTCACCCGCGGCTTACCCGTCGCCGGGTATTTCGCCCGACGGACGCTGGCTGGCCGGGGAGGTCAGTGAAGGCCGGTTTGGGATCTGGGAAATGTCATCGCGCCGGGTGCGGCAGATTTTCAAACTGCGGGGTGCCTCGTGGCAATTTTCGCCGGACAGCCGAAAGCTGGCCATCCTGGAGGAAGAGAATCACCAGGCGCTTGTTTTCGATTTGGATTCATGGACGTGGAGCAGCGGGCTCTCCCCGTGGTTGAGCGCCAGCCTCTGCTTTTCGCCC
>JBEEGQ010000102.1:0-9353 GCA_041166945.1 Verrucomicrobiota bacterium | reverse complement strand
CGTGATGTGCCTGGATCGCAGGAGCGGAAAGTTGCTCTGGCAAAACGGAGTTTCGTATGAAGGCCCCGAGCCATCGCATGAGACCAACCCGAATTGTTCCGGGTCGCCGGCGACCGATGGCGAGAGGGTCGTCTCCTGGTTTGGGTCGGCCGGGGTGTATTGCCACGATCTCGACGGCAAAGAACTCTGGCATCGCGACCTCGGGCCCCAGAGGCATATCTGGGGCAATGGCTCGTCGCCCGTGATCCATGGCGATCTGGTATATTTGAATTTCGGCCCGGGCGACCCCAGTTTCCTGGTCGCGTTCGACAAGCGCACCGGCCGGGAACTTTGGAAAATCAACGAACCGAATGCCGATTCGGGAGAAAAGAAACCCGGCCAGGAAAAGCCCCGGTGGATCGGGTCATGGAGCACTCCCGTATTCGCAAGAATCGACGGCGGCGAGCAATTGCTGATGAGCTGGCCTCAACGCCTCATCGCTTTCGATCCAAAAAAAGGAATGGAACTGTGGAGATGCGACGGACTGAATGACCTGGTTTACACATCGCCTCTTGTGGACCGCGGAATCATCGTCGCGATGGGCGGCTTTGGAGGCAAGGCCATCGCCGTGCGCGCCGGGGGCCACGGCGATGTCACGGAATCGCGGCGTCTCTGGCTCCATCCCAAATCCCGGCAACGGATCGGCTCGGGCGTGACCCACGACGGACATATTTATGTCCTCACCGATCCAGGGATTGCCGAGTGCTGGGAGTTGGAGACGGGAAAAATGGTTTACGAGGAACGGCTGACCGGCGCCGGCAAGGACAACACCTCGTGGTCTTCCATGATGCTCTCGGATGGCCTGCTTTATGTGGTGAATCATTCCGGCGATGCCTTCGTGCTGCGCGCGAGTCCCCATTTCGAATTGCTGGCGACCAATTCACTCCATCAGCATACCGAAGCTTCTATCGCGGTGTCCGACGGTGACTTGTTTATTCGAACGCATCAGGCGCTCTGGTGCATTACGGGAAAACGATAACCCCACAAGTCCGGCCGACAGGCACGATCCATGACCATCCTTCCCATCAAGACCGCCGCCGATCTCGCCGAGGTACGGATGTTGTTCGTCGAATATCTGGCAGAATCGAAGTGCGATCTGTCGTTTCAGAATTTCGAGGATGAGATAGCGGATTTGCCGGGAGAATACGAAGGGCCCTTCGGGCGACTCCTGTTGGCCCGGGGAACGGACGGGACCGCAGGATGCGTTGCATTCCGGAAGCTTTCGGCCGGGATTTGCGAGATGAAGCGGATGTATGTGCGGCCGGCGTTTCGTCGCCAGGGGATTGGAAAACTGCTCGTTACGGAATTGCTTCGCGACGCGCGACACGCCGGGTATGAAACCGTGCGTCTCGACACACTGACGTCGATGGCCGCGGCACTGTCGCTCTATCAATCCTTCGGCTTCCGCAAGATTCCCGCCTATTACGCGAACCCGCTGCCGCGCGTGGTTTATCTGGAACTTACTTTGGAAAGATTAACGAGTGCTGCCCCCGAATCCCAAAGGGATTCCGCCATATAGCCCAAGGTTGAGAGGCACGAGCTACCTTGGGTAAAATGGGACAGAGGCCTCAACCCCGATGGGGTTGCGGATGTCCTGGAACTCTTCTCCCAGGGTAGCTCATTCCTCGCAACCCTGGGCATTGGACGAAATCCCTTTGGGATTTTCCAAATGCTCGCTCCGCCACAGACGCCGATATCGCAAAACATTAGGCCTGCGCCGTCTCCGGACGCGGGGACGCGCCGCGCGGCGCCTCGCCCACTCCAACACCTTCGGAATGCGCCGCAACACGAGTGTTGTTGAATTTTCCGATTGCCTTGGGATGCCGATTGCTTCGATTCTCCGGTCCATGAACTCCTTCCCCATGCGAAAACATTTTTGGCTTGGCCTGATCCTCGTCGTTGTTGCGACCTCGACCGCGCGCGCGCACCAGGCTGCGGAAGAGATGACCGCGGCGGCGAAAAAACTGCTTTCTGCCCTCACTCCCGAACAGCGGGCAAAGGCGGTGTTCGAGTTCAAGAGCGACGCGCGGCTCGACTGGCATTTTATTCCCAAGGAACGAAAGGGCCTTACGCTGAAGGAAATGACGGAAGCCCAGCGGCCACTGGCTTTCGCATTGCTCGCCACCGGCTTGAGCCGACAGGGATTCACCACCGCCACCAACATCATGAGTCTTGAACCGGTCCTGGCTGAACAGGAGGGAGCAGACCGCAAGTTTCCGCGCGATCCCCTGCTCTATCATGTCTTCATTTTCGGTCAGCCGGATATGAAGGGAACCTGGGGATGGCGCCTCGAGGGACATCATTGTTCGGCGAATTTTACGATCGTGAACGGTGAATTTTTCGCTTCCACCCCCTCGTTCTTTGGAAGCAATCCCGCCGAAGTGCGCCAGGGTCCCCGCAAAGGCCTGAGAGTCCTGGCGGGTGAGGAGGACCTGGGGAGGCAGTTTGTGAAATCCCTGACCGACGATCAGCGCAAGTCGGCTGTTGTCAGTTCGGAGGCGCCCAAGGAAATCTTCACGGAAGCCAAACGCAAGGTGCAACCCCTCGAGAATTCAGGGATCGCCGGCGCCCAACTCAACAAAACCCAGAGGGCGGCGCTCCAATCTTTGATCCGCCATTACGTCGAGCGGGAACGGCCTGATCTGGCCGAGACCGACCTGATGAAAATCAACAAGGCGGGCGTGGACAACATTCACTTCGTCTGGATGGGCGGCATTGAAAAGGGCGAAGGCCATTATTATCGTGTTCAGGGACCCACGTTCCTGCTCGAGTACGATAATACGCAGAACAACAATAATCATGTCCACGCGGTCTGGCGCGATTTCAACGGCGACTTCGGGGAGGATCTCCTGAAAAAACATTACGCCGAAACGCCGCACCCCAACTGAGCGCCGGCATCGGCGTTTCATCCGCGCCCGCAATCCGTGCGGCCGCTGTCAACGCGCGGCGGTGGTCACCAGGTTTGTCGTGAAACGGATTCGGGCGAAGCATTCCGGGATGTGCGAGTCCCAGACGCCGTGACGGGTCCATACCCAGCCGCCAGAATCCTTCGCGGGCTTGGCCTCCTTATAGGTGTTGAACCTCGAGAAATCCATTCGCCATTCGTCACCTTCCCGGGGCGGCAAGGATCGGCCGTCGGCTTTTGCCAACAATTCCAACCCTTTCCAGGGAAACGCCAATTCAACGGTCCAGCCGCGGTCCCGATCCAAATCGTTGTTCAGGGTCCCATCGATCGCGACGGCTGTATGTTTTCCGGGGAACGTCCATTGAAAATTCCCGAGGCGTCCTCCGCGCGGATGATGGGTGAAACCGACGCCGTTGAATGCCGTTAGTTTCGAACGCTCCAGGCCTGGGACGCCGGCAAATCCCCCCGCCTCGTAGGCATCCTTCCACACAAACAACACTTCGTAGGCGGTATTGAACGCGTTGATCTCGAATTCGTAGTAGGCGTCTCGCCCGGCGATGAAGAACTCAACATCGTTGTCGTAGTAAATCGGGTCATTATGGTTGGTAAACTTCGCATGGAGGAGCGGTTCCTCGATTTGATACGCCACATACAGGTTTTGCTGGTCCCAAACCACCATGGCATGCGTGTCGTGGCGGGCGCGCGCCCCCGTGAGGATATCCGAGAAACGCGGCGAGCGCGGGGCGTGCGACCAGGCACGCTCATCGAGCTTCCCGTCAATCCGCACCGGCTCCGTGATCCGAAATGCGGTGTATGTCGCCACTTCGTTTTCGGGACATGGAAATTTCGAGCCACCCGCCGCCTCCGCCGCGACGTCGGCGGCGGAAACAGGGTTTGAAAAGTGGATGGCCAGAAAACAGGCAAAGTAACCCAACCCGCAGCGAGTGTTGTGGAGGTTCATCGCGCGAGGGAATAACGGGTTCCCGCTCGCCTCGCAAGCGCCCTCTGCATCACCTAGCTCTCCGACGGCATCCACCGAAGGCGTTACTTTCTTTTGACGGCGAGTTCCAGAATGCGTCCCGGCAATGCATATGACGCCGTGCTGTTCGTCGGCCGTGAATATTCGCAGATGTAAACCGTTCCAGGCCCGCCGAGATGAATGTCGATGGGACGCCCCAAGGGCGCCAGAACCGTTCGAACGTGCGCCTCGTAAGTGCCGTTTCCATTTCGGCTCAGCGTGGCCTGCAACACGTCAAAGCCGACGTTGTCCTTCGGCGTCCTGATGAAATTTCCAAATCGCGTCAGCAAAAATGAACCGCGAAATGGCGGTGGAAAAGTGGCATCGAGAAAAACAATGCCGCCCGGACCCGAGTGGGGATCAAATGAATAAATCGGTTTCCCGGCGAACCCTCCATCCGGACCGAGATTGGGTATCGGCAGGGTAAACTCCAGGCCCGGCGGCCGTTCGGGCGAGTTGGCGTAGGCTTTTTTTGTCCAGTCGGCAAAGGTATACGGAAATCCATAATGCCTGCCTCGCTCGATCAGGTTCAGTTCCTCCGGGGCGTCCGCATCCGGGCCATTCTCAGTGGCAACCATTTCGCCGCGGTCATTCCAACAGAATCCGTAGGCGTTGCGAACGCCGCGCGCGAATACTTCGAGTGTCGGCGCGCCCGCCGCTGCGTCGAGGCGCCAGATCGAGGATGTGATCGGGGTCTCGCCCCCGCCATACCAGTTGGTGTCTGTGCTGGTCTGCCCGCCATCCGTCCGCGCCCCGTTCCCGACATACAAAAATCCGTCCGGTCCGAACGCGATATGCTCGACGCCATGGACATACGCGACATTGCCCGGATAATTTGTCTGAAACCACGGCTGCGGCGCGGCCGGAGTTCCGTCATCGAACGTGGTGGTGCGGTAAATGGTCACAATGTTTTGAGGCGGCCGGTTGGAATTATTCTGTTGGTTCGAAGCGATGTAGAGACGTCGTTGCCGATCCATCGCCAGGCCCAGCACAAACAGCGGCCCGCCCAGATCTCCCGGCCGTTTTTCCAGATAACGTTTCGCCCATAGAATCTGTCGAAGATTTCCATTCGCCGTTTCGACCCGCCACACGTCGCCGTTCTCGGAAAGCACATAAAGAATCTTGCCCTGGCCATCGCTCGCCATCCGGACGCCCTTGTGCACAAGCCGCACCACTTCGCGCAGCGTGAAGCCGTCGGGAGGCTCGGGCAGCGGGGGATAAACACTCGATTTCCTCAGGCTCTCCAGGGTTGGAAACGCCGTTTTCGCGCGTTCGCGCCGAACCACATCAGACGTGATCGAGCCGCCCGGGTTGCCCCAGCTTTGGAGCAGATGGTTGAAGACATCGGCAACCTCCTGATCCTCCAGCAACGAAGGCGGCATGGCGCCCGCGTACTTGCGGCCATTGACAACAATTTCCTCCGAAAGCCCCTCGCAAACCGCGCGGATGCTTCGCTCCAGATGGTTGGTCAGGAAATCCGACTTCGCCAGGGGCGGAAAGGAGCCGGGTATTCCCTGTCCATTGAACTGGTGACAGGCAAAGCAATTTCGCAGATAGAGATCCCTCCCCCTCTGAGCCGACGCATCGGGGATTTCGATCGGGGCCGCGGCTCCCGCTGACACGCTGAGCCACACGGTGAAAATCCAACGCAGGAATTTCATCGAGGCCACAAGGCCATGATCGGGCCATCTGCGTCGCGGCATGGCGGGCGGTTCACTTCTTCGCATCGCGTGAGCGCTCGGCAAGATCGAACCGGGAAGTAAACGCCAGGTCCGGATCCCCCCGGCGCATCAGGGTTTCGCACAAGACCCGCAGGCTCGGCTGAAGTTTGCCCGAATGCATCGACTTCCCGTTCCATTCCACGATGACCGGATGGTTGAAGTCCACGAGGCGCTGATCGAGCAGGACGCCGAGGGAGGCAACGTTCGTGGTCGTGGTGACGGTGACATGATTGTCGCGGCATATCGCATCAATCTCGCGGCGTTTATTGGGCGCGTCGCAATGGAGCCAGAAGAAATCATGGATGACACTGTCGGTCATCAACCAGCTGAGCTCTCGAGGCGCGGGATTCCGCACCGCCGGGTACATGTCCGCAATCTTGTCGCGATCCGGAAGCCCGCCATGGCCGTTTCCGGCGACGATCCGGACGGTGACCGGATAGATATCGGTCCGTTCCCCGCGAAGTTTTTCGATCTCGTCTTGAAATTTTTTATCACGGTCAAGCCGTCCATACATCGTGTCCAACTCCCCGACCATCACTGTGAAAATGGTGTTGCGCAGGGTTTTGCCGGTGGTTTCCCCGTCGGTGGGCGCCGCGGCGCTGACGTGGACGGCGGCAAATCGATCCGGCATTTTTGGACCGATGGCGAACGCCCCGTAGCCTCCGTGGGAATAGCCCATGATGAATACCTTGTTTGGGTCCACATCAGCAAACAGGAGGCAGTGCTGGATGAGATTGGCAATGAGCGGATAGACGTACGTGTCGTAAAACCCATTCCAGGAATCATTGGGGGCCCGCAATGCGACATAGAGGTAACCGCCCGCTTCGGGATGGTCCCGGTAATAGCGCTGCATCTGTTCCCATTGGCTGTCATTCACCTGCTTGCGCACGCCGCCGCCGCCGTGCATCGCGATGAACAGTGCCCAGCCATTCGTGGGCCGCGTCCCGACGGTTTTGACCGTGTAAGGGCTCAGGTGCCTGGAGAAGCGAACCTGGTTGGAATTAAACTCCTGGCGCGCCGCCGCATGAAACGATGCCGCTCGATAGGTTTCCCAGGCGGCACGGCGCACGGCCGGTTCGTTTCCCGCCAGCAATTTATCGAGGCTGCCCGAAAATTTCCATCGCGCCTGGCGATTCGTGGGCGCGTCGAAATATTCCGCCAGCGCCTTCCGCAGCCGGACATCGTCGCCGGGTTTCAGCGCTTTCACCACCGGCGGCGGCGCATAGCAAGCCTGTGACGGCAGCGTCACACCCGGCGAATCATTCAACGCGACGATGATCAGCTCCTGGAGATTTGTCCCCGGACGAAACTCGCGGCGAACCGTCCGCTCCTGCTGCTCGACGCGAATTTCATAGGACCGATCCCGCGCGAGCACGAACGGCAGCACGTCGTTGAGATCCGCTGCTTCTCCCCGGCTGTTGCCCACGTGGCGCAGCGAGGCATTCGTGGATTCATTGACTGTGACTTTTGCAATGACACGTTCGCCCGCGGGCCGATCCAGAACTTTCACCAGCAGACGAATCTTGTTTGATTCGCCGCCCGGCGAATGGGGCGTATACCGATCGGTCACATTGACGGCGGAGACATATTGCGCGTCCGGAGCCCAGACCATGGGAAAGGGCAGCCCGGTCTTCGCGAAGCTGGAGGCATAGATGGCATGCTCGGGAACGTCTTTGAGAGCTTGCGAAGCGTCGTGGCCAAACCAGCCGCGGTCCAATCCCTTCGAGTCCGGCTCGGCCGCGCCAGCGTAATGCCAGCCGCCATCCCATATCTCGACCCAGGTATGATTGCCCCGCTTGTTAAACCAGAGGGGTGTGCCGGCAACTCGAGCCGGCACGCCGACCGAACGGCACGCATCGACGAGCAGGATCGAGAGGCCCGTGCAGGTGGCCATGCCGGTCTCCATGGTTTCCAGCGGGCCCTGATCCGCCCGGCGCCTCTGTGTCGAGTATCGCACATTCAAAAGTTTGAAGATCTTTTGATTCAGACGCTGCGCGGCCTCGGTGGGTGTCTGGCAATCCACAACAAGCGGCGCAGCGATGTCATGCAGTCTCCGGCGCCATTCATCGCGCGATTCGTTGACCGACGCGTAAGGAAGAATGTCGTTCAGAAAAATTGCGGTGGGCACCCGGTCCCGCCATGGAGCCTTGCCGAAGGCGTCGGCGGCCAGGGAAACGTTGTTGAGAAGATAACGGGCCGAGAGCGTTCGAAGATCGCGTTCCGGCATCTGTTCCACGAGAAACTGCATCGCTTCGCGATCGGCCGGAGCGACGTCGCGGAGAGCCTTGACGATTTCCGACCTGTTTGTTCCCGCCTCAACCAGTGCCCGTTGGACGGCTTTCGACTGGGATACGGTCGCGGTTGCACGGGGTGATTCACCGCGAGCCGGAAGGCAGGCGAGCAGGACCAGCAGGGTCCGGATGAGATGCCCGCCGGTTTCCCGGGCTTGGAAAGTGGACAGTGACATGCACCGGACACTGCCAGAATCCACCAGGCGGCCATAGCTGAAAATGCTCCCGGCATCCTCTGTTCCACAGTGGAAGCCACGTGCGAGGAGCGCGGCATTTATGCCGCTTCGGCAAAATACTTTGTGAAACGCCGTGAGGAATCCAGGGCCCTGGTGCCCGTTTACCCTGAAGCGGCATAAATGCCGCGCGCCGTTCGTCCGGCGGGGCCTAGCCCGCAGGACCGAAGCATTTATGCCGCTTCCGGGGGAATCGCGGGAAACAATTCCGATATTTTAAACGGCACGACTTGCGAATCGGGGTTAAGGGTTCCGAACCGGTGTCATCGCAGGAAGCACCTGCACCGTCAGCGATGATCCAGCGCTGGCGGTGCGATAAACCCGATGTGTCGCCTTTCGAAAGTCGGACGCTTGCGCGGTGGGAATATTAACGAATGTCTGGGGATTGCGATCCACCAGGGGGAACCATGAACTTTGAACCTGCACCATGACCCGGTGTCCCGGTCGAAAGGTGTGAAACACATCGGGCATGGTGAATTCAATCGTGGTCACGGCGCCCGGTTCAAATGGCTCGGGCTTCTCGAAGCTCTTCCGAAATTTTCCGCGGAAAACATCGCCGCGCACGAGTTGTTGATAACCGCCCATGCGGACGTGGGCGGGATTCGGATTGGGATCCGGAAAATCTCCGGAATACACGTCCACCAATTTAACCACCCAATCCGCGTCGGTGCCGCTGGTGGAAACGTGCAGCGTCACCTGGAGCGGGCCCGCCAGGGTCAGGTCCTCCGCAAGAAGCTCGGTTTCGTACGTCACCACATCCGGGCGGGCCGCCGCGAATCTCTGATCCTGCACCGGATAGGAACGCGGATAATCGGTGGTGACTTCCATCGTAAACGGGACCGGCTTGGATGGATCACTGACAAATTCATCAAAGGCATCCGCGCCCTCGATCGGCGCCTCGAATGAAAGAGCGTTGCTCCCACGAAAATACATCACGCGCGAGACGACCGCCTTCGGAGGCCAGGCGTCGAATCGGCGCCATTGATGTGTGCCCGTCTCAAATACGTGCGCCTTCGTCGCGACGTAGTTCGTGTCGCGCTTCAAAAAGTGACGAAAGAACGGAAGCTCGATTTGTTCCCGATAATAATCGGCGGTCTTTGAATGAAATTGGATGTCGCCCAGTTGTGCACCGTCCTTGCGCCCCCA
>JBEEGQ010000101.1:0-10879 GCA_041166945.1 Verrucomicrobiota bacterium | reverse complement strand
TTGGCGGTATCACCGAGGCGCGAATTGTCGGTCGGGACCGTGCGCCAGCCGAGCAGGGACTGGCCCTCTTCCTTGATGATTTGCTCGAACAGCTTTTCGCAATCGCGCCGTTCCGTCGGGTCAGGCGGAAGATAAACCATGCCGACCCCATATTCCTTTTCCCCGGGCAACGGCACCCCGGCCTCCTTGGCGGCCAGCTTCAGGAAGCCATGCGGCATCTGCATGAGGATCCCCGCGCCATCCCCTGTGTTGGGCTCGCAACCGCACGCGCCGCGATGGTCCAGGTTCCGCAGAATCTGTAAGGCGTCCGAAACGATGGCATGGGATTTCCGGCCCTTGATGTGAACCACAAAACCGACTCCGCAGGCGTCATGCTCGAAGGCGGGATCATAAAGACCCTGCTTGGCGGGGGCGCGCCGGCGCGGTTCGGACTGTTCTTGCGGTCGGGCGTTGCTGTTGCTCATCTGTCTCGGTGCGGCTGGAACAAGTCGCGTTCGTTAAGCGTGGGATTGTTACTGAACGCGCAACACGGCGCAATAGCTCATTGCGTGAATCTACGGCCCTCACGCGTTTTCGGGCCTCCCAAAAAAATGGCCCCCGTTTCATCCTTGCTACCCTCGGCACCCCTCGTGCATTTTTTCTCATGGCAAGTTCGCAGTTGCTGTCCGATCTCGATTCCCAGTTTTACCAGCCCGCGGACGCCTTCTTTCCTGCGCATCCCCGGCTCGCCCTGACGTACGACGACGTCAGCCTGGCCACTCTTTACTCGGAGGTCCTGCCGCGCGATACCCAGCTCGATACCACCCTGGCTGAGGGGCTTCAGCTGAACATTCCCGTCATTTCCGCCGACATGGATACCGTGACCGAGGCGCGCATGGCGATCGCCATGGCGCTGAACGGGGCGCTTGGCCTCCTGCACTACAACATGCCGGAAAAGGAGCAGTTGTCGGAATTGGACCGCGTCAAAAACCATGTCCACGGCTTGATCAGCGAACCGATCAAGGTGGCGCCCGACCAATTCATCGGCGAAGTCCTCGACCTGATCGAAAAGAAGAAGTTCGCGTTTTCCACGTTCCCGGTGGTGGACGCCAGCGGAAAGCTGCTCGGCCTCCTGTCGGGACACGTGGTCAAGCCGCGGTATGCGAAACGAAAAATCGCCGATGCCCTCACGCCCCGGGATCAGGTTCATACCATTCACGTCAAGGAACTCGGCTCGAATCCCATCGCGCGAGCCGACAAATTCTTCACCGACCATCCCGGGATTCATAAGCTCCTCGTGGTGGACCCCGAGGATCGGCTTCACGGATTGTTTACGATGAGCGACATCGAGCGCATCACGCAGGAGCGCGGCGCCCAGTTCAAACCCGCCCGGGATGCCCATTTCCGACTCATCTGCGGCGCCGCCCTTTCCGCCACCCGCAACGCCTTCGGCGAACTTGACCGCAAACGCATCCTCGCCCACGTCGAAGCCCTCGCCGAGCGCGGCATCGACATCGTCGCCGTCTCCACCGCCCATGGCCATACCCGCGGGGTTGGCGAAACGGTCCGCACCATTCGCGACGCCTTTCCGAAACTGCCCATCTTGGCCGGCAACGTGACCAGCGCCACGGGGGTGGAATACCTGGCCGATTGCGGCGCCAATGCCATCAAAGTGGGCCAGGGACCGGGATCCATCTGCACCACGCGTGTCGTTGCCGGCGTCGGCATTCCCCAACTGACCGCCCTCTACCTCACCTCCCGGGCCGCCGCCCAAAAAAATGTCGCTGTGATTGCCGACGGCGGCATCACGAAGTCGGGGGATATCGTCAAGGCATTGACGCTCGCCCACGCGGTAATCTGCGGTGGACTGTTCGCTGGCTGCCCCGAAGCGCCGGGCCAGACGATGGAAATCAATGGCAAACTTTACAAACAATACCGGGGCATGGGCAGTCTCTCCGCGATGAAAGCCGGCGCCGCAGCCCGTTACGGGCATGCGACCAATGCGATGGAAAAGGTCGCCGCCGAAGGGGTCGAAGCATTGCGCGAGGCGTCGGCGCCCATCGATGCCGTTCTGACCCAGCTCATCGGCGGCATCCAGAGCGGCATGGGTTATCTCGGGGCGGCCAACCTCCCTCAACTTCGCGACCGCGCCCGCTACATCCGGGTGAGCCCCGCCGGTATTCGCGAGGCCGGCACCCACGACATCATCGAGGTCAAGACTGGGAATTGATCGCCGCCCCGGCAGCCGCCGGCCCGGAACGCAATTCATTCCAGCAAAAATCCTTCATTCCAGCGCGCCCTGCTGTTTAACTCTGTTTTGCGTGGGCTCTCACCTTAAAGACCTCGACTACTCGGTTGTCCAGCAATGCATGCACTGCGGGTTGTGCCTGCCCACCTGCCCGACTTACGACGCCACCAAAATTGAGCGCAACAGTCCCCGGGGCCGCATTGCCCTGATGCGCGCCATTGCCGACGGGAATCTGACTGCGACCGCGACGTTCGCCGAGGAGATGTATTTCTGCCTGGGCTGCCTCGCATGCATGACCGCCTGCCCCGCCGGTGTCAATTACGCCGAGCTGTTCGAGCACGCCCGCGCCGAGGCCGAACAAAGCGGCGCGCTCGATTCTCCCAAACGGAACATCATCCGCGGCTTCACCCTTCGATGGCTCTTCATGGATCTGGGCAGGCTCCATCTCGCAGGCCATGTCCTGCGGCTCTGGCAACAACTCGGCCTGCAAAATTTTCTGCGGCGGTCCGGCCTTTTAAGGCTTCTTCCCCGCCGCCTGCGCGAGCTGGAGGCAATGACCCCCGCCGTCCAGCGTCATTTCACCGCGGACCTCGTCGCGCCGGTGACGCCCGCTGCCGGCACAAAAAAATATCGTGTCGCCATGCTGGCAGGCTGCGCGCAAGACCTGATTTTTAGCGATATCAACCGGGACACAGTCGAGGTGCTGGCGCACAACGGTTGTGAAGTGCACACGCCTCCCGAGCAACACTGCTGCGGCTCGCTGCACGCGCACAACGGCGAATGGGCCCTGGCCCAGCGACTCGCGCGGCGCAATATCGATCAATTCGATCCCCGCCAGTTCGATGCCATCATCACCAATGCCGGCGGCTGCGGATCGCATCTCAAGCATTACGCCAAACTCCTCGCCGGAGATTCCGCCTACGAACCGCGCGCCCACGAATGGGACCGCAAGGTTAAAGACATCCACGAATGGCTCGCCGAGATCGGCATCGTGACGCCGGATGCGCCGGCACCCGAACAGATCGTCACTTATCACGAAAGCTGCCACCTCTGTCATGGCCAAAAAATCTCGGCCCAGCCGCGCCAGCTGCTTCTGGGCATTCCCGGCCTTCGCCTGGTCGAACTTCCGGAAGCCAGCTGGTGCTGTGGCAGCGCCGGCGTTTATAATCTCACCCAGCCTGAGATGGCCGGCGAACTTCTCGAACGAAAAATGAAACACATCCGGTCGACCCGTTGTGCGATCGTCGCCACGGGCAACCCGGGCTGTCTGCTGCAGCTCATGAACGGTGCCCGGGCGGAAGGCCTGCCGTTGCGCGTCGTCCATCCCATCACGCTCCTTGCCGAAGCTTACCGTGCCAGCCAGCCGGCCCGGCCCCTCGCACTGGCATGAAGCCGAAGGTGCTGATTCTTTGCACCGGCAACTCCTGCCGGAGCCATCTGGCCGAAGGAATCCTTCGCGCGGTTGCGGGCGATATTCTGGATGTGCAGAGCGCCGGGTCGAATCCCGCCGGCTTCGTCCATCCCCTCGCCATCCAGGCGCTCGACGAAATCGGCATCGATATCCGCAGTCACCGCTCGAAAAGCATGAACGAGTTTCTCGATCAAAAAATCGGGACAGTCATCACGGTGTGCGGAAAGGCGGATCAGGTGTGCCCGATCTATCCAGGCCAGGCGGAGCGGCTTCATTGGCCCTTCGAAGATCCCGCCCACGCCGGCGGCACTCATGAAGATCGAATGAAGGTTTTCCGCAGGGTTCGCGATGAAATCCGGCTGCGCTTTGAATCATGGGCGGCCGCTCGACGCGCGGCGCTGGCGGCGCCGCAATAAATTTTGCGGGCTTCGACCTCTCAACGTGTGCCCAGGCGCGCCCGCAATTCGCGCACCCGCGGATCGTTGGGATCCAGTTGCGCGGCCCGGTCGAGCTCGCGGCGCGCCTCCTCATCACGGCCGGCCCGGGCGAGTTCCTCCGCCAGCGCCAGGTGGGTGGGCGCATCCCCGGGCGCGCTCCGCAATGCCTCCCGATAACTGGCGATGGAGCCGGCCGAATCTGCGGCCCTCGAAAGCGCGTGCCCCAGGTTGTAGTGGGCCTGTGCGAAATCCGGCTTGAGCGCGATGGCTTGCCGCAGCACCGCTGCGCCATCCGCCCAGCGTTCCTGGTGCAACAGCGAAAGGCCCAGCTGCATCAGGCCATTGAGCGACGACGGCTGCGCGACCAGATGCCGCCGAAACGCAGCTTCCGCTTCCGGATATTTTTGTTCCTGCAACTTCAGCCGCCCCAGGAGCAATAGGCCTTCGGGATCCTCGGGGAAAAGGTTCAACAGTTTTTCAAGAGTCGTGGCGGCGACAGGCAGACGGTGCTGGAGTAGCAAACCATTGACCTGATCGGCGAGTTTCTGGCGATCGACCCGCAACCCCTGCACCTCCCGTAGAAACGGATCCGGCCAGTCAAACTGTCGAGGCATCGCCGCGCCTCGCTGTGAAAGAGCGGCGGCCGATTCGGCATTCCCCTGGCGCAGCCGGATTTGTGCGAGCAGCAGGATCGCGGGCCGCGCCGTGAACATATTCGTCGCGCATGGCGCCAACAACGACGCCCCCTGCTCCAGGTTGTTTTGAGCCAGGGCCGCCCGCGCCAACTCGAGGCTCGCCATCGGATGGCCCCGGTCCGCTTCCAGCAACAGTCGAAGGGGCCGCGCCGCCTCGTCAAAACGGCCCCGCTCACCCAACGCTTTCGCCAGCGTCACCAACGATGCGTCCGGTTGCGTGCCGGTCAACCGGGCCGCGCGTTCCAGGTTTGCAACAGCCGCTTCCGGCTGGTCTTGAAGTTGAAGCAACCCCAACAGATGCGGCCACCGGGGATTGTTCGATTCGAACTCCATCGCTTTGGCGTAACAAACGCGCGCCTCGCTGAAAAATTCCACCGCGTGAAATGCCTGCCCCAGCCGACCCCACGCCGCCGCCGAATTCGGCGCCACCAACACCGCTTGACGCGACGTTTCAATGAGTGAAACGAGCGGTCCATCCAGCGAGGCGGTGGACGGGTGCGGCGGTCCCTCACTGCGATGACATCCCGCTGCGATCAGCAACCCCAGTGAGAGGATGCTGGCGTGAATTTTCATCTCCTCCCCTCCCCTCTTTTCAGCACGATCAATCGGTCCGCCGCACCCCCGTTGAAGTGTTCCCTGGTCCCGTCCGGCCACGTGACTTCGATGGAATCCATGGTGGTCGACGCACCGAGCCCCAGGTGGACGGCTGGATCGTTGCTCGAGAGATAGCTCGATGCGGGTTGCACCAATGCCCATCGATTCTTTCCGCCGAAGCGAACGATAATCTCCGACCCGATCGCGTCGCGTCCGCCATGAGCCGGATCGACGGCCCGCAATTTCAACCAATGGCCGCGTTGTCCAACGATGTTCCTGAAAAGACGCGCGGGCCCCCCGGTGCCGCAGAGGATCAAGTCCGGAGCGCCGTCATTGTCGAGATCACCGACCGCCAGGCTTCGACCCACGAGGGCGGTTCCCGAAAAGTTGCTGTTGTCGCTGCTCACATCGCGGAATTTGCCGGCTCCATCGTTGGCGAAGAGCTGCGGCTTTTGGGCGTATCGTCCCCACCATTGGTTTACTCCGGCCAACACCGGCTGGTGGCCGGGCACCCGCCGGCGCACCAGGCCGTTGGCAATGGCCAAATCCGGCGCGCCGTCACAGTTGAAGTCGGCAAACACAGTTCCAAAACCGGTCCCTCTCCAGGTTTGCTGTTGCAACCCCGCCGGCGCAATGGCGTCCGTGAACAGTCCGCGTGGTCCCTGTCGATACAACGAATGAAATTCCTCCGTCAGATGAGTCACAAACAGATCCGCGAATCCATCGCCGTCGATGTCCGCCAAAGCCACGCCCATGTTGGCGGCCGTGGCGCCCATCGCATTGAACGCCAGTCCCCGCGACGCCGCCTCGTCCACGAATGTCCCGTTGTGTCTGTTGACAAAAAGCCGGTTGGGCCGGCCGTCGTCCGCGCAAAAAATGTCGACCCAGCCGTCTCCGTCGAAATCGGCGCACACAATCCCCAGGGCGACGCCCGGCGCGCGAGTCAGTCCACTCGATTCCGTCTTGTCCTCAAACTGCGGGGCCGCGCCCGGCATGCGCGTGGTGTTGCGCCATAACCGCGCCGACGTGTCACCAAATGTTTTTGGGGCGCAAAAATCCTGCTGCCCCTGCGTGTCCCGGCACACGTGCGTCGGGTCATAATCCACGTAGTTGCCAACGACGATGTCGAGCCACCCATCCCGATCGAAGTCAATGAAACTGGCTGGCGCAGCCCAGCGCGGATTATCGAGCCCCGCGCCTTCGGTCACCTCCCGAAATTTGCCGCCCCCCAGGTTTTGAAACAACCGCACCGCGCCGTATTCCGTCACCAGCAGGTCCGCGAGCCCGTCATTGTTCACATCCCCGGCGAATGCGCCCATGCCGCGTCCGGCCACATCCAGGCCCGATCCCTCGCTGACGTTCCGAAACGTGCCGTCCGTTTCCTGGTGAAACAGCTGGTTGCGGAAACTCGATCCCGGTCCTCCGTTCTGCACGAAATAAATGTCGAGACGCCCGTCATTGTCGTAGTCCAACAGCGCGACGCCGGAGCCCACCTGGTCCGGCATCGAATAATTCGTCCCCGCCACATGCCGGAACAGAAGACCGCTTTTCTCTGTGCGATCTTCGAACCATTGGCTTCCGCTTGCCGCGCCCGGCGCTGTCACTGGCGTCGACGACCGGTCGCACCCGGCCACCAGCAATCCCAGCAGACCGCTGCCAAGAATTGCGTGGAACCGAACCCGCTTCGTTCCGAGCCGGCCATTGGCGTTGGAAAGGGTGAGGCAGCTTTGCTTCGCCGCATTCTTCCCGTCGGCCCATTCGGTATTCGTCATTCGCATCGCGCGGAACAGGGACACGGGCGGATGTTAAACAGGGGTGCGGGCACGATGGAAGCAGCGCTTTCCCTCGAAAACATTTCCTGTAACCTTGGCTCCGCATTTCCTCAGTAAGCAGTCGTATGAGTATCCGCACCGAACGTTGTCCCAAATGTGGCGTCGCCATACCGGCCGAGGCGCCGCACGGGCTCTGTCCACATTGCGTCTTCTCACGGCTCGCCATCCCCACGGAGGATTCATCGGAGCCGGAGGGCGACCGCCCGCCGCCTCCATCCATCGCCGAGGTCGCGGCGGCATTTCCGCACTTGGAAATCATTGAACTGGTGGGCCGGGGCGGCATGGGCTGCGTCTTCAAAGCCCGCCAGCCCCAGTTGAATCGATTCGTCGCGCTCAAGATTCTCCCCGGACAGCGCGCGACCGACAACGCATTCGCCGAACGCTTCGCCCGCGAGGCCAGATCGCTCGCGGGACTCAGTCATCCCCACATCGTCACCATCCACGATTTCGGATTCGCGCCCGCCGGTTCGACGGCCGGCAATGACCCGGGAAAATCATCCGGTGGCTTCTATCATCTCCTGATGGAATTCGTGGACGGCGTCAACCTGCGCCAGCTTTTGCGTTCCAGGAAACTCACACCCGAGGAGGCCCTGGCGATCGTCGCGCCATTGTGTGATGCGCTGCAATATGCCCACGACCGCGGCATCGTCCATTGCGACATCAAACCGGAAAATCTGCTCCTCGATCGGCAGGGCCGCGTCAAAATCGCCGATTTTGGCATTGCGAAAATGGTTGCCTCGGACGCGGCTTCCGACACACCGGACGCCCGCCTGCCGGTTCGCGACGCCGGCTCCAACGAATCGCCCGCCGGCACACCGCGCTACATGGCTCCCGAACAAAAATCTTCGCCGCGCCTGGTGGATCGGCGCGCCGACATTTATTCGCTGGGTGTCGTGTTTTACGAAATGCTCACGGGCGAGTTGCCCGGTGAAACAATTCTTCCGCCATCGCGGCGCGTTCAAATCGATGTGCGCCTCGACGAAATCGTGCTGCGCGCCCTCGAGACCAATCCCGAACGCCGATTCGCCAGCGCCACCGAACTGAAAACAGCCGTTGAGACCGTGACCGGCGGCGCCTCCCGGAATGCTGCCGTACGGTTCGAGCCGCCGCGACGCCGCTCGCTCTGGCATCGAGCCGCAGCGACCATTGCCGTCGCCCTGATGCTGGCGGTCCTCGTCCGCCTTGTTTTCCTCCAGGTATTCGTCGCCAGGACCGATGCGCGCCATGCCGGTCGGCTTCAATTCGGGGACGAGCATCTTCTTGTTCTGCCCGAACCGCAGCCGGCGACCGGCGTTCCCAGCATTCTGGATTTCGAGACCGGCGCGATTTTGTCACCGCCGGACGCCTGGACGGACAAGCTGGTTCTCGGTTTGCCCGATCTCGGAACCAACGCGGAGACGTGGATGCGGCAATCGGGCGCCGACGCCATCATTAACATGCCCAATCGCGGCAGCCTGCGCCTCCTTGGCGGCGTGGCGATCGGGGTCTCGGAAAAAAATCGCCCGCTGGCATTCGATGATTTCACGCCTGAAAAAGTCGCGAGCTTGCTCGCCTCCATTCCGGTGGAGCGCTCCAATGCGCTCGAAAAGCTCAATCCGTTTTATTCCACCTCGGCCCTTTCGCCAACCGGCATGGTGTTCGTGACGCGTGAAGGCACGATGGGTGTCCTGGAAATTTTTGGCCCCACGCATAGCCCGGCCGGCGTGAAGCTACGCTACAAGCTTTTGAAAGGACCATCCGCGGCAGCGCCTGGCAAACCAGCGACTACGCCACGGGAGGTTGTTGCCGCATGGTTGCGCGCCGTTCATGAGGATCGTGGCCAGGATGCCTTCGCGTTGTGTTTGCCGGACAGCCACGCGGGCTGGGGATTGGACCTGGTCGAACTCTTGAAGGATAACCGGATCGAGCCGCGGCATCTGCTCGCGGATGATTCGGCCGCGATGGTTCTCTGCAATCCTGTTCAAGCCCGGACGGGTCGCATGCTCGTCCTTCACGTGCAATTGCTCCATCGAAACGGCGAATGGCGCATTCGAAGCCAGGACTTGAGCAGCGAAGCTGACGCCCGTGCCGAGGCGGAGGGTTTTCACGCACATCCGAATGTGCATCCCCTTGTGCTGCCCAATGAACTGACGGGCCGCTGGAGGGTCGGTGTCTGCTCCGGCGAAGCCACCCTCAACGCCGACGGCACCGGCACATTGCGAACGTCCAATCCCGCCGGCGACGTCGGGAGAGCGATCGACTTCCATTGGGCGGTCGACGGCGATGTGTTGCTGCTGCCCTGGCCGGGACGACCAGGGAAAGGGATTATCCGGCGTATCACGGATGATGCCTTCTCAGTTCGGTATGCGGAGGGAAATGTGTTCGGTTTTGATCGCGAAAAGGAGGCCTCGCGGCCGTTCGCTTTGCATGCCGTCGCCGACGCGGCAACCGCCACGACACAACTCACGCCGATGCGAACCGCGTCCGGGACAACCGAATGGCTTCTGCTTGAGAAGGAAATTCTGCTCGATCAGACTGCTGTGAAATCCGCTATGGCTGAACATGACCTCCTACAGCGCCCTCAGATTCAAATCACCTTCACTGAAGCCGCTGCAAAAAAGTTCGGAGGAATCACCGCGACCAATGTTGGCCGCCGGCTCGGCATCGTTCTGAATGGCCGACTCGAGGCCGCGCCCATCGTCCGCGGCACGATACCAAACGGCGTCGCCACCATCAGCGGCAATTTTACGGAGCTCGAAACCACCGTGTTGGCGGAAAAACTGAACCGCCGGGATCCGTAGAAGACGCCGTCATGCCTGCACACCACGACGCCTTCTGCACTACCCATTGGACGCAGGTGCTGGCCGCGCGCGGAAAATCGGAGGCATCGCAGGTGGCCTTGAGCGATCTTTGCGGCGCCTATTACGAGCCGGTCTTCCTGTTCCTTCGTTCCGAAGGCCGGCCGGCGGAGGCGGCACGCGAGCTGGCTCACGAATTCTTCGCGCGGCTCCTTCACAAGCCCGGGCTGGAATATCTCGACCCGGCCCGGGGACGGTTTCGTTCGTTCTTGTTAGGCAGCCTGAAACATTTCCTGGCCGATGTTCGGGATCGCGAGCAGGCCGCGAAAAGAGGCGGCGGCGTCACGCCCGATTCATTCGATTCGATCGAGAACGATACCTCCGTCTCTACGGCACCCGCCAGCGCGCCCAGGGGCGACGTTTACTTTGATCGGCAATGGGCACTCACGCTGATGGCGCAGTCGCTGGCAATCCTGGAGGAGGAATTCAAACTCGAGGGACGCACCGAACACTTCATCGTTCTTAAGCCCTGGCTCGTTGGAGAAGCCGCCATTCTTTCCCAGGCCGATGCCGCTCGAGCGCTCGACCTGAGCGAAGGCGCCGTCAAAGTCGCCGTGCATCGCTTCCGCCGCAGATTCCGGGAAATTGTGCGCGCCGCCATCTCGCCCACAGTGAACGAGGAATCAGAGGTGGATGAAGAATTGCGCTACCTGATCGAAGTCCTGGCACAACGCGCCACCTGATTTTGTTGGGGTCTCTTCCGCGCCTACCGGCGCAGTCGGCGATAGGGGTAGGGATGGCGGGTTAGCGCCACCCCTCCCTCCAAACCGGACAGGCGGTTCTCCCGCATCCGGCTTTCCAGTCAGTGGGTTCGTAGTTTTACGATTGTCCGCGTCCAGGCATGTT
>JBEEGQ010000100.1:0-14377 GCA_041166945.1 Verrucomicrobiota bacterium | reverse complement strand
CGGCGACCCCGGCAATTCTTTTGTCTTTTACTTTTCCCGATTAAGCGAACAGAAGTCTGCGTATGGCCTATTCGATGTCCGATCTATTGCAGTTGGTGGTGTCCGAGGGCGCCTCTGATTTGCACCTGCGCGTGGCCACGCCGCCCGTGCTGCGCATTCATGGAATTCTCAACCGCATCGACGGCCCGCCATTGACGCCTGAAGACACCGAGGAATTGATGCGGTCCATCACTTCGGAGGATCACATCCAGCACGTCCGCGAACGCGGCGGCGCCGATTTCGGATTCGCGTTTGGCGAAATGGCCCGGTTCCGCGTCAGCGTGTTCAAGGAAAAAGGAAACTTCGGGATGGTCCTCCGTCAAATCCCGACGAAGCTCCTGACCCTCGACCAGATTGGCATTCCAAAGGACACCGTGATGTCGCTCCTGCACAAGCCCCGCGGGCTCGTGCTCGTCACCGGCCCGACTGGCTCCGGCAAAACCACCTCCCTGGCGTCCATGATCAACATCATCAACGAGGTTCGTGATGACGCCCATATCATCACGATTGAGGATCCGATCGAATATTATCACACGCACAAAAAGGCGGTGGTGACCCAGCGGGAGATTCACGTCGATGTGCCCAATTTCGCGGAAGCGTTGCGCCGGGCGCTGCGCCAGGATCCTGACGTGATCCTCGTGGGCGAAATGCGCGATCTGGAGACGATTGATGCCGCGATCACAGCAGCGGAAACGGGCCATCTTGTGTTCGGAACGCTGCACACCACCGGCGCGGCCAAGACCATCGACCGTATCGTCAACGCATTTCCCACCAATCAACAGGAGCAGATCCGGATTCAGCTTTCCACCGTGCTGCAGGCGGTGATATCGCAGTTGCTCCTGCCGCGCAGCGACAAGCCGGGGCGCGTCGCCGTGTTCGAGATCATGATCAACACCCCCTCCGTCGCGGCCCTCATCCGCGACAATAAAACATTCCGCATCAACTCCGACATCCAGACGGGCGCCAAATACGGCATGGTCACCCTGGACGGATTTCTGATGGACAAATACATGGCGGGGGTGATTTCGCGCGAGGAAGTGGTGACGAAGTCGCAGGACACGGTAACCATCCAGGCGAAACTCCAGGAATACGAACTGGCCCGGGCGATTGGCGCGGCGCCGTCAGGCGGCCCCGGCGGCCCGCCGCGTCCCGGAACACCGCCGCCTCCAGGCGGGGCGCCTCCTCCTCCGCCACCTGCAAAACACTAGCGTATGCAGGACTATATTTCCGATCCACTGCTCGCACTCATCAAGGAGCGCGGGCTCATCGATGACTTGCAGCTCGAGGAGGTGACGCAGGAACAGGGGCGAACCGGCAAGCCGATCAGCCAGGTGCTCGCCGACTTCGGATTGGTGGACATCGACACCCAGCTGCAGGTCATGGCGGAACATTTGGGGACCGAGGTCGTCAGCCTCGAGGGAACCGAGTTCTCGCCGCAGTTGATCAAGACAATCCCTTCAGGGACCGCCCGGATGTATCAATGCATCCCGGTGGCGGATTTCGGATCGGCGTTGCGTGTGGCGCTCGTGAACCCCCTCAACCCGTCGGCCGTCGACGAAATTTCCTACATCGTGGGAAAGGAGGTTCAGCTGGTGGTCGCCGATCCGGCCGCCGTCGAACGCATCATCAGCAAGCATTTCGGCGACGACAACGAAAGCGTCGGCGACATTCTTCGCGAGCTGGGAGCCGACACCGACATTGCCAAAGGGGCCAGCGAAGCGGCTGAGACCGAGAATGCGGCCGAGATGGTGGACCTCGCCAACGAAGTGCCCATCGTGCGATTCGTGAACCTCGTGGTGTTCCAGGCGATTCAAGATCGCGCGAGCGACATTCATTTCGAGCCGTTCGAGGATGAGTTCAAGATTCGCTACCGGGTGGATGGCGCGCTCTACGAGATGGCGCCGCCGCCCAAGCACCTGGCCCTGCCGGTGATTTCGCGCATCAAGGTCATGGGCAACTTGAACATCTCCGAGCGCCGGCTTCCCCAGGACGGACGCATCAGCTTTCCGCTGGCAGGCCGCCAGATCGATTTGCGCGTCTCGACTCTTCCAACGCAGTTTGGCGAATCGGTCGTGTTGCGCGTGCTGGATAGATCCGCGGTCAACCTGGACCTCGAGGCGATCGGCCTGCCCAAATACGTCTACGATTACACCTGCGAAGCCATCAACCAGCCCAACGGCATTTTCATCGTCACCGGTCCCACCGGCTCGGGCAAAACGACAACGCTTTATTCGTGCCTCCGCAAGGTCAACGGCATCGATGTCAAGCTCCTGACCGCCGAGGACCCCGTCGAATACGACATCGATGGCATCATCCAGGTGGCGATCAACGACGCGCAGGGGATGACCTTCGGTAAGGCGTTGCGTTCGTTCCTGCGGCAGGATCCCGACATCATTATGATCGGGGAAATGCGGGATCTCGAGACCGCTCAAATCGCGATTCAATCCTCGCTGACAGGCCATTTGGTGCTCAGCACGCTCCACACGAATGATGCGCCCGGGGCGGTGACGCGCCTCGTGGACATGGGGGTGGAACCGTTCCTGATTTCGTCCACGCTGCAGGCCGTGCTGGCGCAGCGGCTGGTTCGCACCGTCTGCAAGAAATGCCGGACGCCCTTCGAGCCAACGGAGAGCCAGCTGTCGTTGCTGAACCTTTCTCCGCACGACATTGGCGACAAGGTGTTCTACTACGGGCGCGGGTGCGCCAACTGCAACGACACGGGCTACCGCGGGCGAAAGGGAATTTTTGAATTGCTCGTGATAGGCGAGGCCTTGCGCAATCTAATCAATGAACGAGCGCCCGCCGTTGTCGTGCGTCAGAAGGCCGTGGAGTTGGGAATGGTGACCTTGCGCGAAGATGGCTTGCGTAGCATCTTCGACGGTGATACCACCATTGAAGAAGTCGTGAAATATACTTAAACACCCCTCAGTTATGCCCAAGTTCAGTTACGTGGCGATGGATTCGCGTGGCAAGGAGACAAAGGGAATCCTTGAAGTCGGCAGCCAAAATGAGGCCATCGCGCGATTGAAGGAGATGAACTTTTTCCCGACCAAGGTCGTCGAGGAAAAAGGGGGCAAGCCGGAGACAAAAAAGGCCGCGCCCGCCAAGGCCGGCGGGAAAAAAGGGTCCAAAAGCGCACTCGATTTTCAGATAAAAATTCCCGGACTGAGCGGCCGGGTGAAGCCCAAGGTGCTCACCGCCTTCACCCGCCAGCTCGCCACGCTCGTCGACGCCGGCCTCCCGTTGCTCCGCGGATTGCGCGTTCTGGAAAAGCAGGAGAAAAATGTCACCCTCAAGGAGATCGTCGGCCAGCTCGGCGTTTCGATCGAAGGCGGCAGCACGTTCTCCGAGGCCCTCGCCCAGCATCCAAAGGTTTTTAACCGGCTCTTTGTCAACATGGTGAAGGCAGGCGAGCTCGGTGGCGTGCTTGAAGTGGTGCTCGCCCGGCTCTCCGAGTTCATGGAAAAGGCCCAAAAGATCAAGGGCAAGGTCATCGCCGCCATGTTTTATCCCGCTGCCGTCATCACGGTGGCCATTGCCATTCTTGCGGTCCTCATGGTTTGGGTGGTGCCGAAATTCAAGGACATCTTCAAGGACATGCTCCCCGGCAAACCTCTGCCGGGCTTCACCCGATTTGTGCTCGGCATCAGCGATGCCATCGCATCCCATTTCATCCTCACATTCATCATCACCGTGATTCTCGGCTCCGCGCTCATCGCCTTTATTCGCACCCGCGCGGGGCGGCGGCTGTTCGATAAGTTCAAGCTGAACATGCCCGTGTTGGGCCCGGTCATCAGCAAGGTCGCCATCTCCCGTTTTACCCGCACCCTCGGCACGTTGGTCAGCAGCGGCGTTCCGATCCTTCAGGCCCTCACGATCGTCAAGGAAACCTCCGGCAACGTCATCGTCGGCGCGGCCGTCGGCGCCGTCCACGAAAGCGTCAAGGAAGGCGAAACCATCACCGCGCCCCTCGAAGCCTCAGGTGTGTTTCCACCCATGGTCATCTCCATGGTGGATGTCGGGGAGCAGACGGGCGCATTGCCTGAGATGCTCATGAAGATCGCGGACAATTACGACGAGGAGGTGGACAACGCTGTTGCCGCCATGACGTCGTTGTTGGAGCCGATCATGATCGTGATCCTCGCTGTCATCGTCGGAAGCATCGTCATCGCCCTGTTCCTGCCGCTCATCAAGCTGATGGAAGAGGTCGGCGAACCCGACTCGGATCGCAGCGTCGTCGGCGAAGATAACACGAACAAACAGTAGCTCCGTCGCCCGGGCTCGGCCTCTGCGCCGCCCCATCGAAATCACTCCGGGCCCGGCCTGTCGCCCTTCATTTCGTCCATCGATTCGGCATCGACGATGTGATTCCCCGCAGCGGTCCATCGGTGCAAGGGTCCGGCGCGGCCCGATTTCACCGCCTTGAACAGGGAGGGCGCATCCCGCTTTTGCAGCATCCATTCACGAACGCCGTCCGCGCGGCAGCCCAGTACTCGGGCATATCCTTTATAAACGCGGGATCCTCCGAGAAATCGTGCCCAGCCTTCCGGCAACCTTCCCGGAATCGGTTCACGCAATCCTCGCCGTTCCAGCACCAGGAAACTGTAAGGCGCGCTGCGCAAATCGATGCCCGCTCGCTGGGCGAATCGCACCCAGTCCCCGTCGCCCATCACACCGGCCGGTGGCGTTGCAAACTGATGACACCAGTGCCGCTCATTGACCGCTGCTTGCAGCCCGCAGGGCGCCTGGTGAGTGCACGGGGCAACGACAACAAATTGGTCCATCAAAGAATCGCGCATGGCGATCAGCGCCCGGCTGTCGGCATGGGTCCCCGGTTCGACCCACAACACCGCGTCCGCCCCATCAAGTGCCTGGCGCAACGAGCGCGTCGCCGCCTCGTCCAATTCGTTGAGCACATGACTGGCAACCAGCACAGTTCCTCGTCCCGACGTGGGCACGCCCCGTCCCGCGCATTCGATCGACAATTCCGGGTATCGCCGCCGTGCCGCCGCCGTCGCAAATTCCATCGCCAGGGTTGAACGATCAAACAGCTGCAACGCAGCAAATTGATGCGCCCCAAAAAAATCGAGGATGCGCCGCCCCGCGACGCCGCTCCCGCATCCCCAATCCAGGAGCACGCTATGCGGCGGTGGAAACCAGCCGCGTAATCGCAGCTCGCGCAACACCGCGTCCCATTTCCAGCCGATGCGCTCGCCGTAGGTGAAATCGTAATTCGCTATGTCTGCCGGGGTCCTCCAGTAATCAGCGCCTGTGGCGGAGCGGGCGAGAAAACATTCCCTCAACCGATCGAGGACCGCCCAATCCAGGGAACTCCACGAAACTTCAGGAGTCTTCGTCGTCGGTTCCGCGTTTATGTTCGACAGGCTCAAGCGGGAGGATCGGCTGGTTCTGTCAGCGAAAAACTGAGTCGCCTGGCCAGTTGCTGCTCGCGCACCCCATAGAATTTCGCCAACTCACGTGCCCGCCGCGCGCAACCTTCGAGCACTGTCGGCCGTTTGCTCTTCAGGGCGGCAATCATAAGATTCTTTGCCGTGTGTTCGGACGCGATGAATTCAAAAACTCTGGTGTCATAACCCGCGCATTCAAGCAGCGCGGCCCGCAACCCATCCGTCACAAACTCCGCGCAACGCTCCAACAGGATGCCGTGTCGCAACACGCCGGCGAGAACTGGCGGCGGTCGAAGTTGTTGCCTGAGTTCTTTGTGGCAGCAGGGCGAGACAATGATGAGCGATGCGCCGGCCTGCACGCCCCGCGCGATTGCATCGTCCGTCGCCGTGTCGCACGCGTGCAGCGCGAGCACCACATCGCATTGCTCCAACGACGCGCTTTCGATGGTCCCATTCTCGAAACGCAGATTCTTGAACCCGCACTCGACCGCAACCCCATTGCAAAGCGAGACGAGCTCGGCCCGGGATTCAACCCCGTTCACCATCGAGGGCGTTTGGCGGGTCCGCTGTAGAAATTCCGCGGCGGCGAACGTGAGGTAACCTTTGCCGCAACCCATGTCCACCACCTTCAGGGGCTTGTCTTCCGGAAATCCAACATCGGAAAGCAGGTGTTCGAGGACTTCGATGAATTTGTTGATCTGCCGAAACTTGGCCTCCATCCCTTTCATCACGGTTCCATTCGCGGCTGTGACTCCGAGTTTTTCGAGCCAGGAACTTTCCCTGGGATCGATGCGATGCTGTTTCACCCGGTCGTGCGAAGTCGGAGCCGCCGTCGCGTGGGCCGGCTTGCCCTCGATGAGTCGCGGCTGGCGGCCTTCGCGAAACTCCAGTTGCGCCGTCAAGCGGGTTGTAAAGAGATGCGCGGTGCGGAAATCCGTCCCGATAATGTCATCCAGCAACGCGAGCGCCTCGTCGTGCGGAAAATTCTTTGTCACGTCGCGAGTTGCGTACCGCCAGACGAACGACAACCTCCGCCCCTCCCGAAGGTCTACAGGCCTGACGAAGAGTTGTTTGACAGAATGGTCGCGTCCGCGATATCCGCCGACTGTCAGCTTCACAAAAGACTCCTCCCGCAACGCCTCGCCCAGCAGGTGGAGCAGGTTGTCTTTTGCGGTTGCCATTTTGCGGACACTAACCGGCATTCACTCGAAAGGGAAAACAAACATGTCCGGCACAGCGACCCACGGGCCATGCCGGAGAATCCTGGCTCATCCCGCCTGCTTTGAAGCTCGCCTATCGCTGGTCTCATGGCTTCAATTTGGCATGCGCGAACTTTTTCGCCCCGCTTCACGGGCCATTATTTTTTCCGGGGTTGTCCACCGCGAAGACCGATGGGCCCGGTTCCACCGCTGATCCACCATGAAGCTCAAACATGGTCTGCACCTCGCTTATTGCACCAATATCCATCGCGGCGAAACGTGGGTTCAGACCTTCGACACCCTGCAACGCCACACTCTCGCGGTTCGGGATCGTGTCGGACGCGGGCATCCCTACGCCATCGGGTTGCGGCTGGGGGCGGAGGCGGCGCGCGTATTGGCCGAACCCGCGACGCTCAGCCTTTTTCAAAAATGGCTGGAACGCGAAAATTGCTACGTTTTTACGATAAACGGTTTTCCGTATGGAAAGTTTCACGGCAGCCGCGTCAAGGAGCAGGTTTATTCCCCCGACTGGACCGCGCGCGAGCGCCTCGAATACACCAATCTGCTCTTCGATCTACTGGGCGTGCTCGTTCCCAGCGGAATCGAAGGCAGCGTCAGCACGGTCCCCGTCTCGTTCAAGGAGTTTTTCAAGGAGCCGCGTCAGGTCAACGAGGCCGCCGCAAACCTGTGGCGCTGCGTCGAACACATCGAACGCGTGTCGCGGCGCACCGGACGAAAGCTCCATCTCGGGCTCGAACCCGAACCCCTTTGCCAGCTCGAAACCACCGAGGAAACCGTAAAGTTCTTTGAGCTGATGCGGGCCCAGCGGCCCGGCGATATGCGCCTCGATGAACATCTCGGCGTCAATTACGACTGCTGCCATCTCGCCGTCGAATTCGAGCCTCCCGACCAGGCCATCGGCCGGCTGCTCCAGCATCGGATCAAGGTCAGCAAGATTCATCTCAGCTCCGCGCTCAAGGTCACTCCGACCCCCGATGTCCGCGCTGCCCTCGCCGCTTTTGCCGACGATATTTATTTGCATCAGGTCATCGAGCGCCGGCCGGATGGTTCATTGCGAAGACATCGCGATTTGAACGACGCCCTCGCGCTGCCATTGACGGAAGGGGAATTGCAATCCCCCGAGTGGCGCATTCATTTTCACATCCCCTTGCACAGCCCGGCCACGCGGCTTTTCGGAAATACGCAGGACCATCTGCTCGGCGTTCTTGACCTCGTTCGCCAGCAGCCATCGATGTGCTCGCATTTCGAAATGGAAACCTACACGTGGGAGGTCATGCCGCCCGAACTCAAAAATCGCACCGTCGTCGATCAGCTCGTCGCAGAATACGAATGGACCCTCGCCCAGTTTCGTCAGCGTGGCCTCGCGTGACACCGACCCTGTCCCGAAGGGAACAAATGAAGGTAGCCGGTGGGAAGCGCGCGTAGCGGGCGCACCCACCGGATCGCGATCCGCAATGGCCGCGCCCCAGGAGGGCGCATGACGATTCACAAGGAACATGCCAATTTGCGGCCCCCTTAGAAGGACCCTGTTATCAAAATGTGGGACCCTTTTGATTCGCAGTTATCAAAACGTGGGACTGACCCCGTCGCTTTCGGCCCCTGTCCCGAAGGGACAAATGAAGGTAGCCGGTGGGAAGCGCGCGCAGCGGGCGCACCCACCGGATCGCGATCCGCAATGGCCGCGCCCCAGGAGGGGCGCATGACGATTCACAAGGAACATGCCAATTTGCGGGCCCCCTCAGAAGGACCCTATTATCAAAATGTGGGACTGACCCCGTTGGGTTTCGCAATTATCAAAACGTGGGACTGACCCCGTCGCTTTCGGCCCCTGTCCCGAAGGGACAAATGAAGGTAGCCGGTGGGAAGCGCGCGCAGCGGGCGCACCCACCGGATTGCGATCCGAAAAACACCACGCCCCGGAGGGGCGTATGACGATTCACAGCGCACATGCCAATTTGCGGGCCCCCTTAGAAGGACCCTGTTATCAAAATGTGGGACTGACCCCTTTGGGTTTCGCAGTTATCAAAATGTGGGACCGACCCCGTCGGTTTTCGGTTCCTGTTTGGGGGTTTGCTTATTACCTTCTGCGGCAGATGGCCATGCTGCGAACGCTTCTGATCCTGGGACGCGTTTCGAATCTTCCCACGGTTTGGTCCAATTGCATGGCGGGATGGCTGCTGGCAGGGGCCGGCTTTGATGGTTCCTTTCTGCTCCTTTGTCTCGGAGCCACCGGCGTTTATCTGGGCGGCATGTATTTAAACGATGCTTTCGATGCCCAGTTTGACCAGCAGCATCGCCCGGAACGGCCCATCCCCTCCGGGCTCATCCGGGTGGAAGCAGTCTGGGGATGGGGCCTCGCGTGGCTGGGTCTGGGGTTGGCCTGCCTGTTCCTGTTCGGGAAAGTGACAATGATCCTCGCCCTCCTGCTCGCATTGTCCGTCCTCGTTTATGATGCGGTACACAAGGTGTTCGCTTTTTCCCCCGTCCTCATGGCCGCGTGCCGCTTTTTTCTCGTCCTGACCGCGGCCTCGGTTCCGCGCGATACGGTCGATGGCCTCGCGGTCTGGAGTGCCTTGGTGCTGGGCGGTTATGTGGTGGGATTGAGTTACATCGCCAAACGCGAAACGGGCGACAGCGCGTTGAGTTATTGGCCGTGCGCTTTGCTGGCCGCGCCGATGGTTCTGGCGGTGATCGTGAACCGCGGCGACAACCAGTGGCGCACTGCGGTGCTCTGCGGCATCCTGGCTTTCTGGATGATTCGCTGCCTGCGATTCGCCTTATGGGCACCCCAACGGAACATCGGACGAGCGGTGGCCGGTTTGCTGGCGGGGATAACCCTGGTCGACTGGCTTTCCGTGTGGCAGGGCGAGGCGCTGGTCGCGATTGTCTTCGCGGCGCTGTTCGGAATGGCACTCCTCTTCCAGCGTTTCGTTCCGGCTACCTGAAGCGAATGACGGCGTCCCCGTTTGGTGTCCACCCTTCAGGGTGTTTTTGTGGCGTGAACAAGGCTGGGACACCCCGAAGGGTGGACACCGAACATTCGGACTTGATAGCGTCATGCGCCATCGTGTGTTCACCTCGCGCCGCCGCCGCGGCGCGGCCATCCAGGTCAGGGGGCCTTTTCGAACAGGACCACGATGATGACGTCCGAAGCGACATACGGATAAGCGGCGAGGCTGTTGGTTTCGTTGCGCTGGCCGCTTTGAGTGGCGAGGTTGCCAAAGATCTGCTGGATCCGCGCCTTGCTTTGCGCCATCCATTCGTTCAATTCCGCCTCGAGGGCAGGAAGATTCGATTCGAGGCCCTTGAATATTTTCACCTGATACATGGCATATGATGGTTGGCGGAATTTGGGTGGGAAAATTGTAGGTCCAAAGGGCTTTCACCGCCAGCAAGTTCTGGCGCAGGCCGGGCGGCCTTGGTAAACCTCTTTCGCGCGATGTGGCAGGCCGGCTTTAATGGGATGCTCGACTGGCTCGCGGGCCTGGGCGGTTTTGCGCTCTTCGTCCGCGAGGTTTGCCTCGCCATTTTTACCCGCCGCCGTTGCCGCTCCACCCTCGTTTACCAACTCTATTTCATCGGGGTCAAATCCCAGGCGGTGGTGCTCATCACCGGCGCGTTCACCGGCATGGTCCTGGCAGCCCAAACCTATTTTCAATTTCACAAGGTTCACATGGACACCGCGACCCTGGCGGTCGTCAGCGTGTCGATGTGCAGCGAATTGGGACCGGTCCTGACCGGTTTGATGGTCGCGGGCCGGGTCGGGGCCTCGCTGGCGGCGGAACTGGGCACGATGCGGGTCACCGAGCAGATCGATGCGTTGCGCACCCTGGCGACGCATCCCATCGATTACCTGGTGGTGCCCCGGACACTCGCGACGTTAATTGCCATGCCGCTGCTCACCGCGGAGGCGATCGCGCTGGGCATCGGCTCCGGCTACATCGTGTCGGTTCATTTCCTGGGCG
Source organism: Verrucomicrobiota bacterium (assembly GCA_041166945.1). Classification (GTDB taxonomy): domain Bacteria; phylum Verrucomicrobiota; class Verrucomicrobiia; order Limisphaerales; family JADJPG01; genus DASTLJ01. The sequence goes on along the minus strand of JBEEGQ010000100.1, from coordinate 3,745 downwards.
TGGAACCGGCCTACCTCTGGCATAACACGGTGACCTTCACGAATCTTCAACATCCCGTGATGGGTTTGATCAAGGCGTTGATTTATGGAGGCATCATCGGACTGATCGCGTGTTACAAGGGGATGACCTGCCGCGGGGGCGCCGAAGGGGTCGGGCGCGCGACGACGGAAGCGGTGGTTTACGCGTCGATCACGATCCTCATCAGTAATTTTTTTCTGACGCTGGTCCTCAACCGGCTGTTGCCCTTCCTATGATCGAGGCGCGCGACTTGCATAAAAGTTTCGGCGATCAGCCCGTGCTGGAGGGGGTCAATCTCCACATCGAAACGGGCGAAGCCGTGGTGATTATCGGGCGAAGCGGCGGCGGCAAAAGCGTCCTTCTCAAACTGCTCATCGGCCTGCTCCGCCCGGATTCCGGCGATGTGCGTATCGATGGCGAGAGTCTCCGGGGAATGAAGGAGCGCGATCTGTTGCGCGTGCGCAGCAACTTCGGAATGTTGTTCCAAAGCGCGGCGCTCTTTGACTCGATGAGTGTCGCCGAAAATATTGGGTTCGCCCTGGAACAGTCGGGGCGATTCACACAAAAGGAGACAGCCACGAAAGTGGCCGAGGCCCTCGAGATGGTGGAATTGGCCGGCGTGGAACGGAAACGGCCCGCGGAATTGTCGGGCGGCATGCGCAAGCGCGTCGGGCTGGCGCGCGCCATCGTTTACGGGCCGCGCGTGATCCTGTATGACGAGCCGACGACCGGGTTGGACCCGATTGTTTCGGACACCATCGATCAACTCATCGTCCGGGTGTGTGAAAGGCTCAAGGTGACTTCGGTGGCCGTCACGCACGACATGCGCAGCGCGGCCCGGATTGGGAAGCGCATCGTCATGTTGCACGAGGGCCGCATCCATGCCGGGGGGACTCCCGAGGAAATCTTTAATTCGCGCGATCCGGTGGTCAGCCGCTTTGTGAAGGGAATTTCGGACTTAAGAGAAACCCCGATCCAGCCGTGAACTGTGGGACGGTTGAAGTCCCCGTCTGCGGCGTACGCGCGAGCGGCAGCATAAACGCAACGAACGCATAGGGACTTATGAATGAAAAACAGTTGGCAATCAAAGTGGGCCTGTTTGGAGTCGTCGCACTTGTGGTGCTGGCGGGAATCCTCCTGGTGTTCAGCAAGGGCCAGAGCTGGTTCACCGCCGGCTACACGCTCCGGTTGCACGCGGACAATGTCGGCGGCCTCAAGCCCCGCTCAACCGTGCTCATCTCCGGCGTGCCGGTCGGATCCGTCACCGGCACCGAACTTTCACCCGACGGCAAGGGCGTGACTATTTTTCTGCACATTCAAAAGCGTTACGCCATCCATAGCGACGCGCAGTTCAATGTCGAGCAGATCGGTTTGCTGGGCGATCAATACGTGGTCATCACTCCCGCTGGAAACAACGGCCCGCTGCTCCAGGATGGCGATGCGGTCGAGTGCAAAGCCCCTTTCAGCGTGCAGGCCCTGGCGGCATCGGCGGTGGGATTCATCCAACGCGTCGATGAAGCCACCAAGATGCTCAAGGAGACGATCGCCCGCATCAACAACATCTTTCTCACCGAACAGACCCTGACGAACCTGTCGCAAACCATCGGGAACCTCCGTTCCGCCTCATTGCGGGCCGGCACGCTTGTCGACAATCTCGACCGCGTCGTCTCGGGAAGTTCGCCCGCCTTTGCGACGACGATGACCAACCTGTCGCGATTTTCCGAGGACATCAACCGGCTGTCCGGCGAGCTGCGTCAGACCCTGGCCGAGAACAAGCCGGTGCTCGCGGGGGCGATGCGGAATCTCGAGGATACCACCCGCACCGCCAGCGGGTTGTTGAAGGCGGCGGATCAGGGAGAAGGCCTGGCGGGAGCGTTATTCAAGGATTCAGAGATCCGTTCGAATCTCTCGGCCACGCTGATCAATTTAACCACGTTGAGCAGCAACATCGCCCGTTTCGGCATTCTTTATAAACCCAAGCCGCCCAAGCCTGAGACAGACAAGAGGCCCCGGTATCCCGGATATTCACCCGCTCCATGAACAAGCCACTTTGGACCATACGCGTTTTCTTCCTGATGCTCTGCACCCTGTCTGGGTACGCGGTGGGACAGGCGGACACCGCCCTGGTCCGGGGAGGCTCGTGGGGACTGGTGTATGGGCTGGGGCTGGGGGGACTTCTTATCGGGATCGATCATGTGATCAAGGGCTTTTCGCTCCGGGCTTTTTCCGCCGCCACTTTCGGATTGCTGCTTGGAACGGTCGTGGCCGCGCTCGTCGACCGCAACGAGTTGTTCATCTTCGGCGCGGATGAAAAAACGCGGTGGATTATCCGGCTCGGATTGTTTCTGTCGTTCGGCTACCTCGGGATGGTGTTGGCCATGCGCAGCAACAAGGAGGATTTCTCCCTGATCATTCCCTATGTGCGGTTCCGGACCGAGAAGAAACCGGAGAACCTGCTCATCCTGGATACCAGTGTGATTATCGATGGGCGGATTGCCGATCTGATCGAGGGCCGTTTCATTGAGGGGATCATCATCGTTCCGAAGTTCGTGCTCAATGAGCTGCAATGCGTCGCGGATTCGTCCGACCCGCTGAAGCGCGCCCGCGGGCGGCGCGGGATGGAAATCCTGATGCGCGTTCGCCACAATCCCAGATGCGAAGTGCGTTTTCATGACATGGATTTTCCGGAGGAACACGAGGTGGACGCCAAGCTGTTGAAAATCACGCAGGCGCTGGACGGGCGGCTTTACACCGTGGATTACAACCTCGGCAAAATCGCCGAGATCCAATCCATCCCGCATATTAATCTTTCCGAGATTTCAGCCCTGTTGAAACCCACGGTATTGCCGGGCGACATTCTGCTGCTGCGCATCACCCGCGAAGGCCGCGAGAAAGGGCAGGGCGTCGCGTACCTGGCCGACGGCACGATGGTCGTTGTGAATGGCGCCAACAATCTTGTGGGCCAGCAAATCCAGGCGCATGTCCAAGCGCTTCACCAGACCGGCGCCGGCGTCATTGTTTTTGCCGACATGAAAACCGCGGCGGCGGCCGCCTGATGTGGCCTGCTAATTTCGTTGAAGCGTCAATCCGTTGGAGCGTTTAATTGGCGGCGCGTTCCGGCGCCCTGATTCATTTCGACGCTCCATCATGATGACCGCTTTTTCCCGCCTCAAAAAGTCACTCCCGGCGGGGGAGATCTACACCGAGCCGGACTTTTGCAGGAAATTCGCCGGGGACAAATGGTTCGCCAGCGCTCTTCCCGAAGCCGTCGCGCTGCCGCGCTCCGCAAAGTCGGTCTCGACATTGCTCGCTTTTGCGAATGCCAGTCGAGTCCCTGTTACGGCCAGGGGTTCCGGTTACGGGTACGTGGGGGGTTGCGTGCCCAACCGGGGCGGCGTCGTGCTCTCGCTCGAGCGCATGAAACGCATCAAGGAAATCAGCGACACCGATTTTGTAGCTGTCATCGAGCCTGGGGTTTTAACGCAGCAATTGCAGGACGCGGTGGAAAAGCGCGGGCTTTTTTATCCGCCCGATCCCGCGAGCCGGGCCGATTGCAGCCTGGGCGGCAACATTGCCACAAATGCGGGCGGCCCGCGCTGCCTGAAATATGGAGTGACGCGGGATTATGTCCTGGGTCTTGAGGTGGTGCTCGCCAATGGCGCGATCACGCGGCTGGGCAGTCGCACTCATAAAAACAAAACGGGATTTGATCTGCACCGATTGTTCG
>JBEEGQ010000099.1:0-5233 GCA_041166945.1 Verrucomicrobiota bacterium | reverse complement strand
TGCATTTGCAGTGAACTCCACCGTGCGCGTGCTGCCAGTCGGCACCAACACTGTCGTCTCGGGCCATTGGCTGGGTTCGGGTATTTCCCCGCCGTCAGTCGCCACGACCTTGAAATTATGCCCGTGGAGATGAATCGCATGATGGCTCATGGAGCTGAGATTGGCGACGCGGAGGCGCACGCGGTCGCCGACTTTCGCCAGCAACGGTTGGGTGCCGGGGAAGTTGCGGCCGTTCATGGTGAACACATTGAAGTCAGTCATCTCATTCGGATCGGGACGGCGCGCGCCGACCTCGATTTTCCATTCGCTCAACATCATCGCGTAGTCGCGGTCGGGCGGCGGCGTGGCAGGATTCTTCGGATGAACGATGTACAGTCCCGTCATTCCAAGCTGCATCTGCGTCATTTCGTCATGATGCGAGTGATACATGAAGGTGCCGTGCTGGTTGAGCGTGTATTCATATTTGAAAGTCTCGCCCGGCTGAATTGCCTTCTGCGAAACGCCGCCCACGCCGTCCATGCCGCTCGGGAGCAGGATGCCATGCCAGTGGACGGTGGTCGGGGCGGACAGCCGATTGGTGACGTAGATCCGAACGCGATCGCCTTCCACGGCTTCGATGGTCGGTCCGTGAACGCGTCCGCTGTAGCCCCAGCATTCCGCAACGAGCCCGGGCGCGAACTCGTGTGTCACCGGCTCTGCGATGAGGTGATAGACCTTCACGCCATTGACCATTTTCCACGGCAAGGTCAGTCCGTTGGGCGTGATGACGGGCTTGTAGCCTTTCCAGTCCGTTGGCGGAACAAAGGGCTTGGTGGTGCCCATGCTCACGGCTTTTGTGCCGGGCTCGGCGGCCTGCGCGGTCGGCACCATGCGTGCCGCCAGCGCACCGCTCGCAACGGCTGCGGCTCCAGTGAAAAAGTTTCTGCGGTTGATCATGATTGTCTCCTCAAGGCTTGTGGCCGTGCTGATGCTCATCGGGTGTCTTTGAATCCAGCCTGGCAGCGCCGGGCATGGGCGGCATTTCGCGAGTCAGACTTCCTCCCACGGCGCGTTCCAGTTCAGCGCGGGCGATCCAGTAATCGCGCAGCGCCTCGATGGACTCGCGCTCCGCGATCTGCTCGCGCTCCTTCGCAGCGAGCAGCTCCATGTTTGATTTCTGCATCGCGTTGTATTGAAGGAGCGTTTCGCGCAGGACGAGGCGGCGCTGCGGCAGCAGAACCCTTGCGAAATATTCGGCGGCATCGCGGGCGGCGATGAGCGAATCGCGGGTCTCGCGAACTTCGGAGCGAATATGGATCGCGAGCGCCTCCAGGTTTCGCTGCGCCCGGCGGTATTCGGCACCGAGCTTCGCCACTTCACCCTGCCCCTGGTCGAACAGCGGAACCTCCAGGTCCAGCGTCGGCCCCACCACCCACGAATGATCCAGGTCGTGCTCGGCATCGACTCCCAGATTCGCGGCGGGAATCCAACGAACACTCCTCTTGAGCTTGAGCGCGGCATGCACATTGAGGACTTCGCTGCGCGCCGCCGCCAAATCGAATCGGCGACTGACGGCGAGGACTTCCAGGTTTTCGAGCGGGAATTCCTTTTCTGGCAATGCGGCGAGCGTGCCGGTGATTTGCCATGCGGTCTGCCGGCCCCACAAGCCGAGCAAGCGATTCAGCCGTTCGCGGTCGCTGCGGACTTGCGCCTGCGCGCGCGCGAAGTCGAGGCGCGACTGCGCAAAGGCCGCCTGCTGATTGTGCAACTCGAGGTCGTTGATGTTGCCGGCGTCGTGTTGGCGGCTGGAAATGTCAGCGGCGGCTTCGTTGACCTCGACAATGATGGCGAGCCGGTTGGTCAACTGCTGGCGCGCCTGTGTCGTGTAAAACGCAGCCTGAGTTTCGTTCGCCAGCCGCAGGACTTCATGCGTGACGCGCAGCTGTGTCGCTTGAAGGTTTCGTGCGGCAATCTTCCTGCGGGCGGGAAGCGTGAGAAGGTCGAGGACGTCCTGGGCGAGTGAGTATTCAGCATTCACCACAGGGGAACCCTTCGTAGGCACTCGCCAGGAGCCGGAGAAATGCGGGTTGCGCAGGCGCGACGCCTGCGCCAATTGCGCCTGCGAGATGCCGATGGACTCGAACTCGGCTTGCAGCGTGCGGTTGTTCAGCAACGCGATCGAAACGACCGCCTGCGCGGTGAGGTTGGTCTGGAGGAGCGCCTCGACAACCTTTTCGATTTCATCACGTGCCTTTTCATCCTCCATCCAACGCACGTCGTGCCCCGTGCGAGCCGCGACATGCCTGCCGACGTCATCAAACGCTGCCTTCGGGTTCGTGCTGGTGCAGCCGACAAACGCCAGCGGCAGAACGACAGCCAGCCACAGCAGTTTCGTCAATGACCTCACTTCTTTTCCTGCGCCCCGGGTTTGGCCTCGTGCTGGCCGTGATCTTTTTCGTGTTCCGAGGTTGCATGGGCCGTGGGCTTCAACATCACCATGTTGGTGATGGCGAGCAGGCTGGGTTGCAACGGCGGCACCGGCGAGACAGCGGCCTGGGGATTCGCGGGATGAGACGCGGACCAGTCCGGAGGCGGTGGCATGCTCAAGCAACCGGCCAGGGGGATGGCGGCAAAAACCGAAAGAGGACGGATGTATTTCATTGGAGTGGCCGGCACGGGGACTTTATGTGGATGCAACCGTGCCGTTCAAGCCTGGCATTATTTGATCCAGTCGATCTTGATTTCCGTTTCCAACGCCTTGAATTCCGGGTCGCCGGTGACCAGTGCGGCTTTCTTCTCTTTCGCCAGTGCGGCCGCGAAGGCGTCGGCGAGGCTGATTTTAAATCGCGCCTTGAAGTCGGCAGCGATGTCCATGGCCGCTTGCGAGGCCCCTCTCAAGCTGCTGGGCAACGTGCCGGCCATCGATTATGATGGCAAGGATGGCCTCTCAAACCAAGCACAGCCATGACAGCGGAAGTGGACGGCTGAGTCGTCCGGCACAGCCCTTGCCCGACGATGTCCTCGAACTTCAGCGATTGGCCTTCCGCTATTTCCTGGACCACACGAATTCCGACAACGGACTGGTGGCCGACAACACTCGCGAGGATTCGCCTTGCAGCATTGCAGCCACGGGGCTGGGACTGAGTTGTTACCCCGTGGCGGTGAACAACGCCTGGCTCAAACGCCCGGAGGCCGCGGAGCGCGTTCTGACCGCGCTTCGATTCTTCGAGCACAGCCCCCAAGGGCCCGAGCCGGACGTGACCGGGTACAAGGGGTTTTACTATCACTTCCTGGAGATGAAAGACGGGCGTCGTGCAGGAGGGTGCGAGCTTTCGACGGTGGACAGCGCGTTTCTGCTGGCGGGGATGCTGATGGCGGGAGCGTTCTTTGACGGGGATGCGCCGGTCGAGCGTGAAATCCGGGAAACCGCCGATGCGCTCTATCGCCGCGCCGACTGGCAATGGGCGCTGTATGGCGTGCCGTGCAATGCCAACGGCTGGCCGACCCAGACGGTCGAGGACGTCACGATCATCCACGGCGGCACGCCGGAAAACGGCTTCATCAGCTATCGCTACCAGGGCTACGATGAGTCGCTGCTCATGCACGTCCTGGCGCTGGGCTCGTCCACCTTTCCGCTGCCGCCGGAGAGCTATCGTGCGTGGCAGAAAACATTCGACTGGCGGAAGCAATACGAAATCGAATATCTCCACGCTGGCCCGCTGTTCATTCATCAACTCAGTCATTGTTGGCTGGATTTACGAGGAATTGCCGATGCGTTCATGCAGGCCAGGAAGCTCGATTATTTCGAGAATAGCCGCCGCGCCGTGCGCGTGCAGCAGAGCTACGCAGTGGAGAATCTGAAAAAATTTCGCGGCTATGGATCGCTCATGTGGGGTTTGAGCGCCAGCGATGGTCCCGGCCCCGTGACAAAGACCGTTCAAAACGTGGAGCGGGTTTTCTCGATGTACGAAGCCCGTGGCGTACCCGACGGGCCGGATGACGGCACGCTGGCTCCTGGCGCTGTTGCGGCGTCGCTTCCATTCGAGCCCGGGATCGTCACGGACACGATTCGCGAGTGCGTTCGCGCTTATCCACACTTGCGCAGCGAATATGGCCTGCGCGCCAGCCTGAATCCGACGTTTGGCGACTGGATCAGCCCATTGAATTATGGATTGGATCAGGGGCCGATCGTGATGATGATCGAAAACCACCGGACCGGTCTGTTGTGGGAGCTTATGCGACGATGCCCGTATTTCTGGCGGGGATTACGTCAGGCGGGTTTCGCCGGCGGATGGCTCGATTCCGAGCGGGAACCGCAATGTCCGCGGGCGGTCAGAGGAGGATGGCGCGAGCGGGGCACGCCCTTCAGCAAGTTGTTCGAGAACACGACGCAAGCCGCGCGGCCGGATGCGCATCCGACAGCAACCATGCGGGCCGCGCGAATCCACTCCTACGGCGATCCCACCGCAGTCAAAATCACGCAAGCTCCCCGGCCCGAGCCGGGGCGCGGACAGGTTCTGGTCCGGGTGAAAGCAGCGGGCGTCAATCCGCTGGATTGGATGGTCGCCGAGGGCAAGGCCCGTTCGTGGCTCGATCACCGCCTCCCGCTGACGTTGGGTTGGGAGCTGGCTGGAACCGTCGAGAAGTTGGGCGCCGAAGTGGGACGGTTCAAGCCGGGCGATGAAGTCTTCGGCATGATCGATCTTTCGGGCGACGGTGCGGACGCGGAGTTTGCCGTTTCCGACGAGAAGAATCTGGCCATCAAGCCCAAGGCGCTCGATTTCCCCGGCGCGGCGGCCATACCTGTTGGTGCCCTGACGGCGCACCAGGCGCTGTTTGACGCCGCGCAACTGGGCGCGGGACAGACGATACTTATCCATGCGGCGGCCGGCGGCGTGGGGTCGATGGCGGTGCAACTCGCCAAGGCGCAGGGCGCACGCGTGATTGGCACCGCGTCCGGTCCCGAACATATCAAACTGATCCGAGAACTCGGTTGCGACGAAGCGATCGACTACAAGACGACGCGCTTTGAAGATCATGTTCGCGACGTGGACGTGGTGCTCGACCCGGTGAGCGCTGAATCGCAAAGGCGATCGTTCGGGGTCCTCAAGAAGGGCGGGATTCTCGTGGCGCTGACGGAGGAACCGCCGCATGAACTTGCCCGGGAAAGCGGCGTGCGCGCCATGATGATTGGCGTCAAGCCCGACGGACGGCGGCTCGAGGAGATCGGAAAGATCATCGACGCCGGCAAGCT
>JBEEGQ010000098.1:0-10133 GCA_041166945.1 Verrucomicrobiota bacterium | reverse complement strand
CAGGATCATGGGACGATCGGGTTGATCGACATGAGCAGCGGCAAACAGACGGGGTCGCTGAACGGACATCGATCGTTGATCCAGTCGATGGCCTTTTCGCCGGATGGCGCGCGGCTGGTGACGGGCTCGCTGGACGATGTGGTGGTGCTTTGGCACCTGGCAGGCCACCGCGACATCGCCGAATATCCGACACCCAACCCCGTGCATGGTCTCGCGTTTTCGCCCGATGGCAGACGGCTGATCGCCGGCGGGCCGGGCGCGTATCAAGTGTGGGAGGCTCCCGACTTTCGACCTCGGCTGATCACGCCGCCGCCATGGACCAACAGCCTGTCGGGCACGCTTTGGAATCGGCCGCCCGTTTCTGCGCAACTCCGCTGAGACGGTCCGCTTTGCTCTTGGAGGTTCCGGCGGTCTGATGTAATCAGTTCCCGTGAGCACGCCCGTTCCTTTCCCAACCCAAATTCTCATCGACGGCCAATTCCGGGCGGGCCAGGGCGAACGAAAGCTGGCCCAGACAAATCCAGCGACCGGGGAAGTTTTTTGCGAGGTGTCCGCGGCGGGGATCCCGGATGTCCACGCGGCAGTCGAAGGCGCCCATCGGGCATTTGAAGGCGGCTGGCGCGATCTGGCCCCGCAGAAGCGGGCGGATCTGCTTTTCAACCTGGCGCGCGTGATTCGCGACCACATCGAGCGGCTGGCTAAATTGGAATGTCAAAACATCGGCAAACCGATCAGCGATGCCCGCGACGAGATGGGGCTCGGGGCGCGGGTCTTTGAATATTACGCGGGCGCGGTGACAAAATTTTGCGGGCAAACGATTCCCGTGGCGCGCGGCGGTCTCGATTTCACGTTGCGCGAGCCGATGGGCGTGGTGGCGGCGATCGTGCCCTGGAATTTTCCGTTTCCGATTGCGTGCTGGAAGGTGGCGCCGGCGCTGGCGGCCGGGAATTGCGTCGTGCTCAAGCCAGCCAGCCAGTCGCCGCTCACCGCACTGGCTTTGGGACAACTCGCGTTGGAAGCGGGATTGCCCGCGGGAGTGCTCCAGGTGCTGCCCGGACCGGGCAGCGGCATTGGCGATGCCCTCGCGACGCATCCCCTCGTTCGCAAGATTTCCTTCACGGGCTCGACGCCGGTGGGAGCCCGGTTGATGGGACTGGCCGCGCGCGACATCAAACGCGTGTCGCTCGAACTGGGCGGGAAATCGCCCAACATTATTTTCGCCGACGCCGATCTCGAACTGGCGGCTTCCAGCTCGCCCATGAGCGTCTTCTCGAACGCCGGCCAGGATTGCTGCGCGCGCAGCCGTGTTTTTGTCGAGCGCCCGGTGTTCGACCGTTTTGTCGAAATGTTTGTGGCGGCGACGCGCGCATTGCGGGTGGAGGATCCGGCAAAAGAGACGGCCCAAATTGGCCCGATGGTGTCCGCGGCGCAACGGCAGGTGGCCGAGGACTTCATCGAAGGCGCGCGCGGGGCCGGTCGTGTCATCGCCTGCGGCGCCGGACGCCCTTTCGACCGCGGTTTTTTTCTCGAACCGACCGTGTTGCTCGGCGTGCAACCGACTGACCCGGTTTGGATCGATGAGGTGTTCGGACCGGTTGTCTGCATCCGGCCTTTCGATGACGAGTTGGAAATGATCCGTGAAGTCAATGAATCGCGTTTTGGATTGAGCGGGTCGGTATGGACGAATGATTTGCGGCGGGCATTGCGCGTGGCGCGCCGCGTCGAGAGCGGGGTCATCAGCATCAATTCCCATTCCAGCGTGCATGTCGAGGCGCCCTTCGGCGGCTTCAAACAAAGTGGATTGGGACGCGACCTCGGCATGGCGGCAATGGAAGGCTACACCGAGTTGAAAAACATTTATGTGGCCGAATAGCGGACGGGCCATGCAGTGAATGCCTGTGGTCGCATGGGAAGCCGCTTGTTGCTGGTCCTCCTGGCGTGTTCGGCCGGCTGCCGCAAGGCGCCCGAGGGCATCCAGTCCGGTGGGCAAACTTCTGTGCGCTGGTTCGAAAATGTCACGGCACGCTCCGGGATCGATTTCACTCACCAGGTGGACATCGGCGGCCAGTATCTGTTTTCGGAGGCGATCGGTTCGGGAGCGGCGTTTCTCGATTTCGACAACGACGGGCGGCTCGACATTTGTCTCATCCACAATGTCGGTCCCGCATCCTCAGCCAAAAATCGCCTGTTTCACCAGGAGGCGGACGGACGCTTTAAGGACGTCAGCGCCGGCTCGGGACTCGATGTCACGGGCCGAGGCAACGGCCTGGCGGTGGGCGACCTGAACAATGATGGGTTGCCAGAGATTTTAATTACCGAGGAACAAGGGATCCGCCTTTTCCTTAATGCAGGGCAGGGGAGGTTTGTCGACATCACGTCGGCGGCCGGACTGACCAACCGGCAATGGAGTGTGCCGGCCGCATTTGTGGATTTTGATCGTGATGGCTGGCTGGATTTGGTCGTCGGCAACTATCTCGATTTCGATCCGTCACAACGTTGTCCGGATGCGAAAGGGCAACCCGATTTTTGCGGGCCGCACGGATTTCCAGCCACCTTGACGAGGCTTTACCGGAACGCCGGCGCAACGACGGGCGGGGCGTCGGGAAAAATCTTTTTTGAGGACGTCACTGTGCGTTCGGGGCTTGCGCGGGTTCCCGGGAAGGCGATGGAAATTGTGTGCGCAGATTTTGACGGCGATCGTTGGCCCGACATTTTTATCACCGACGATGGGTTGCCGAACCGGCTGTTCATGAACCAGCATAACGGGACGTTCAAGGAGGAGGCCGTGGTGCGGGGAATGGCCTACACCGCGATGGGCGCTCCTGCCGCGAACATGGGTGTCGCCCTCGGCGACGTGGATGGCGATGGACTGTTCGATGTGTTTGTGCCCCATTTGGCGGAGGAGAATCATACCTTGTGGCGCCAGGGCGTGCGTGGAGTTTTCCAGGATGAGACCGCGCGCGCCGGTCTGCTGAATCCCGCCTCGCACGGCACGGGATTCGGTGCGGTCTTCGCCGATTTCGATGGGGATGGCGCGCTCGATCTCGCGGTGGCAAACGGACTCGTGCGGCGGCGAGCGGGTCGAACGCCGCCAAAAATTGCCGCCGGCATTCCGCCGTTCTGGATACCTTACGCCGAGCCGGCTCAACTCTTCGTTAATGACGGAACTGGCCGGTTCCAGGAGGTCGTGGATGCGGCATTTTGCGGGGAAGCGATGGTGGGACGCGGATTGCTGTGCGGCGATTTCGACAACGATGGTGCTCCCGACCTCCTAATCACGGCCATCGCCAGCCGGGCGGAGCTGCTGCGCAATGTGGCTGGCCGTCGTGGACATTGGCTCGGCATCCGCGCCGTCGATCCGGCGCTGGGAAATCGCGATGCGTATGGCGCCGAAATCGTGGTGCGCGGCGGCGGGCGGAGTTGGTGGCGTCTTGTTCAGCCCGCTTACAGCTTTGCCTGCAGCAATGATCCACGGGCCTTGTTTGGATTGGGGGCGCTGGCGAGCGCGGATTCGATTCGCATCGTGTGGCCGGACGGAATGGAGGAGGAATTTCCGGGCGGCACACTCGATGTTTACCGGGTGTTGCGGAAGGGATCCGGTAAATTCACGCAGCGTTGAACCGCATTCTGCATCATGGCCGCATTCGCTTTTTTTCGCACGCGCTGGCCTCCGGGTGTCGCCTTTGGGATTGCGCTCCTTTTGATTGTGGGGGTCATGGGATACCGATGGACCCGCCGGCCCGTCCTGCCGCGGGCCGTGGTCACGAAGGGCCTGGATCTCGCCGTGGCCAGTCTCATCGAGCACTCCGAACAAACGGTTCGCGACAATCCACGATCGGGCGATGCCTGGGGACGACTCGGTTCGGCGCTGATGCATTACGAATTCATCGAGGAAGCCAGGGAGGCGTTTGTCAGGGCGCAACAACTTTCCCCGGGGAATCCGCGGTGGCCTTATTTGCAAGCCCTGTTGGAAATGTCCGCGAACGTTTCCGCGGTGACGCCGCTCCTGCGACGCGCGTCGAATCTTTGCGGCGACCTCCCCGACATGCCGCGGGTTCAACTCGCCCGATGGCTGGCCGAGCATGGTGATAGTTTGGGCGCCCGTCAGGAATTCGAGGTCCTGTTGCGCCGCGAGGCGAATCATCCGATCGCGCTGCTGGGTCTCGCCCGATTGCACTTCGCCGAGGGCCGCTTGGAGGCGGGCCGCGTCACGGCGCAGAGTTGCATCGACAATCCTCACACGGTGAGAGCAGCGCACGCTCTCATGGCGCAAATCCAGCACGCGCTGGCGAACCGGGAGGCGGCCGCAGCCGCCGCGCGGCAAGCCGCCCTGACCGCGGACCTTCCCTGGCCGGATCCGTTCTGGACTGAAGCCTCGGCATTTCGCGTCGGTCAGAAGGCCATGATTCAGGACGCCTCCGCTCTTTTGGATCAGGATCAAATGAAGGAGGCGCTCGAGATTCTGGCAAGGCTGACGCGCGATTATCCGGAGAACGAGGAAGGGTGGTATCTGATGGGCTGGGCGATGAATCGATCGCAACGTGCCAGCGATGCCGAAAGGGCGCTCCGCGAATATTTGAAGCGCGCCCCGCAATCTCCGAAAGGCCATGCGCAACTGGCGGTGTCACTGTTGGCGCAACAGCGCCCGTCGGAGGCGGTGGCCGTCCTGGAGGCGGCACTGCGGATCAAGCCGACCTGGCGCGAACTCCATTTCAACCTGGCCTATGCCCTGGCCCAGCTCGGCCATGACAAGGAGGCCATTCAACAGCTGCGCGAAGCCATTGCGATCGACCCGAATCACGTGGCGACGCATGCCGCCCTGGCGGAGTTGCTCATTCGTCATGGAGAAAGGATCGAGGCGCAGGGACTGTTGCAACGGGCGTTGGAACTCGATCCAGGCGACGAACGCGCGGGTGCGTTGCTGCGGAGCCTCAGCACGCGTTAGCGAAAATTTCGTCACCGAACTGTCACTTTTCTGCTGCCAGACAGCCGCGGTTGTGATAAAGGAAACGGATGACCACTCGCCTCGTTTTGCTGGGCCTTACATGCTGTACGCTTGCTGCCCAGTCGGCGGTATTGTCCCCGTTCAATTCCACGTGGCGTTTCGTGCGGGGAACGAACGAGGCTTCGCTCCCCGACACGGCGCAGTGGCGCGGCACGAATTTCAATGACGCCGCGTTTGTGGATTCGCCGGCGCCGTTTTGGTACGGGGACGTCCGGCCGGGAGGCACCCCGCTCACGGACATGCAAAATAACTACACCTGCTTTTTTCTACGGCGCTCCTTTGTCGTCACGAACACCTCCGAGATTGGAGCGCTGAAAATGGATTACTATATCGACGACGGTTTCGTGATGTGGATCAACGGCGTGGAAATTTTCCGTGAGAACATGCCGGCGGGCGAGCCGACCCGGACCACATTGGGGATAAACCAGGTGATCGATCCCGCGCCGTTGGTGACGACGAATTTATTGTCCGCTGCCAGTTCGTTGCGCAACGGGACCAATTGGCTGGCCGTGCAGGTGTTCAACACATCGGCGGGCAGCACCGACATCGGTTTCGATTGTTCCATTGAATCGCTGTTGAGCGAAACAAATCCACCGGCCATCGCGAGCGTCACACCCACCCCCGGCACCTCGATGACGTCGCTGTCGCAATTGACGGTGCAGTTCACGGAGCCGGTGACGGGCGTGAGTTCCGATGACCTGTTGGTCCATGGCATTGGGGCGACAGGCGTGACCGGCGGGGGATCGACGTACACGTTCACTTTTGATCCGGCGCCGTACGGCAACGTGCCGATCACCTGGGTGGCGGGGCATGGCATTGCCGACTTCGCCTTTCCGCCGAACGGCTTTAATGAAGGCGGGGCGGGCGCCACGTGGAGCTATACGCTGGTGGATATCGTGCCGCCCGTGATGAGTTTGCGATTTCCATCGCCAGGCGCGGCAGTGCGGAGCCTGGGCCAGATCGAAATCACCTTCAGCGAGAGCGTCGCCGGGGTCAATGCAGCGGACCTTTTGGTGAATGGCCTGCCTGCCACGAACCTCATTTCTGAAGCCGATTCGCTCTACGTTTTTCAGTTTGCTCCGCCTGCGGCGGGCCAGGTGCAGGTCGCCTGGGCCGCCAATCATGGCATCACTGACATTGCCCCGGCGCCCAATTCCTTCGCGGGCGGTTCGTGGAGCTACACGCTGGATCCCAATGCTGCCGGCACCGATTTGGTGATCACCGAAATCAGCGCGTCCAACCAGAGCGGTTTGGCCGACGAGGACGGAGAGCAACAGGATTGGATCGAAATTCATAACGCGGGCAACACTTCAGCCGACCTGGGCGGCTGGTCGCTCAGCGATGCCCAGGATTCCCCCGGCCAATGGGTGTTTCCGTCCCGCGTGCTGGCGCCTAACGAATACCTTGTGGTGTTCGCGTCCGGGAAGGATCGCCGGAATCCGGCGGGTGCGAACCGTTTTCACACGAGCTTCCAACTCGCCGCCGTGGGCGAATTCATCGGGTTGTTCACTCCGGATTCACCGCGTCAGCTTGCGAGTGGTTTCGCGCCAAAGTTTCCCGTGCAGCGCAATGACTATTCATACGGACGCGATCCCAACGGCGACCTGCGTTATTTCGCCTCTCCGACGCCGGGGGCCGCCAATGGTTTCAGCACGGTGACCGGCGTGGTCGAGCCGGTGCATTTTTCGACCGAGCGCGGCCATTACAGCCTGCCGTTCACACTCGCATTGACCTGTCCCACCCCGGGATCCGTCGTGCGCTTCACGACGGATGGCGGCGAGCCGACCGCGAGCCTCGGCCAGCTTTACACCGCGCCATTCCGCGTGACGAACACGCTGCTGCTGCGCGCAGTGGCTTTGCGCTCAAACCTGCTGCCCTCCAAGGTCAGCTCCCACTCCTACTTCTTCAATTTGTCCGATGCCGATCGTTTGCTGCCTACATTCTCCATCCTGACGCACTCCAACAACATCACCGGCACCAACGGTATCATCGGCATGAGCGGAGGGACGGGGCCCCCGAATAATCCGTGGGCGGCGACGGCTCCCGGCGATTATTACAACCCGACCAAAAACGGAATCGCATGGGAACGTCCCGTCTCCGTTGAATTCATCCGGCCTGCCGACAATTCCGGCTTTCAGATCGATTGCGGGATGCGGGTGCATGGCAGCGACTGGACGCGTCCCCGTTACCAGGCAACGAGCAAGTTTTCCTACCGTCTCTATTTTCGTGGCGATTACGGGTCGGGCCGTCTCGATTACCCGATTTTTCCGACCGCGGTCGTGAACGTGTTCAACCAGATCGTGATGCGCGCAGGCCACAATGATGAAACCAATCCCTACCTTACTGATGAGCTGATGCGGCAGCTCGCCGCCGATACGGGGCAGGCGGCGGTCCACGGCACATTTGTCAATTACTGGCTCAATGGCGTTTTGAAAAAATATTACAATCCCTGCGAACGCGTTGAGGAAGGCTTCCTGCAATCATGGCACGGCGGCGGTCCGAGCTGGGATATCATCACCGTGGGCAGCGCAGTTCAGGGCGGGGATAATGTCGCATGGAACAGCCTGCGAAATTATGTCGCCAGCCAGAATGTGTTGTTGCCGGCGGTTTATACGGAGATTGCGAGGCGCATGGACCTCACCAACTTCTGTGATTACCTGCTGGTCAATTCCTACGGCGCCACCTGGGATTGGCCCCAGAATAATTGGCGCGCGGCGCGCGAGCGCACTCCGACCGGCCTCTTTCGTTTCTATGTCTGGGATGCCGAGGGGGCCTTCGCCCAGAACGGCGGCGGCGGTAGGGCACCGACGGGTTACGATACCATCGCCACCGATCTCATCGCCGGTTCCGCGGAGATTCCCCTTCTCTTTAAGACGCTTCGCGCGAGTCCGGAATTTCGCCTCCTCTGGGCGGACCGCGTTCAAAAGCAGTTTTTTAACAATGGCGGCCTGGGCGACAGCAACATCACGGCACGCTACCTGGAGATGAAGGCGAAAATCGCGCCCGCCATCGCCGGAGCCGGGTTGGTGTTCATCGACAATATTCTCACGACATGGATCCCTCAGCGTCGCGCCCCGCTTTTTGCCCAGTACAATGTTTACGGGCTTTTTGCGTCGTCCAACGCGCCGGTGTTCAGCCGTCATGGCGGGTTCGTTCCCCCCGGTTTTAGCCTGGGCATTTCAGCAAATGGAGGCGGCACGATTTATTACACCACCAACGGCACCGACCCGCGCGTGATGTTTAGCGGCGCGGTTTCCAACAGCGCCGTCACATACAGCGGCCCGCTGACGCTCAATGAAAGTGTGGCCTTCAAGGCTCGCACGCTCACGGGCACCAACTGGAGCGCGCTGGTCGAAGCCGCATTTCAGGTCGCGGTGCTCGGCACGCCGCTGCGCATTAGCGAAATCCACTACAACCCGGCCGGCGGCCAACAACTCGAATTCATCGAACTGCAAAATATCGGTTCCACCACATTGGACCTCGGTGGAGTCGCCATCTCCGGCGCCGTCAAATTTACCTTCCCCATCGGTTCCAGCGTCGCAGCCGGCGCCCGGCTGGTGCTTGTCTCCGATGATAATCCCGCCGCCTTCAGCGCTTTTTACAACAATGTGCCCATCGCGGGCGCCTACACCGACAAGCTCGGCAATGGCGGCGACAGCATCATTATCCGCGACCGAACCGGCGCCATCATCACATCGGTCACCTACTCGGACGGCAATGGCTGGCCGGTTGCCGCGGACGGCGCGGGCGCCTCGCTGGAACTCATCGATCCTTTTGGCGATCCGGATGACCCGGCAAACTGGCGCGCCAGCAGTCAACCTCATGGCACCCCGGGGACTGCTTCCGCTCCTCCTCCGCCGCCCAGTGTCCGGCTCAATGAGGTCCTCGCTTCCAACGTGGCCGCCGTGAACCACGCTGGCACCTTTCCGGACTTCATCGAATTGTTCAATGCGGGAGCCACGTCGGTGAACTTGTCCGGCTGGAGTTTAAGCGATGATGGCAATGCCCGGAAATTCGTCTTTCCCTCCACCCCACTGGCCGCGGGTGGTTATCTGACTGTCTGGTGCGATGAAGTGACCAACGCCACGCCGGGTTTGCACACCGGCTTTTCGATCGACCCCGATGGCGATGCTGTTTTTCTTTACGATCCCGCGACCAATCGTGTGGATGCTGTGAGCCTGGGACTTCAATTGCCGGATTACTCGGTGGCTCGGATTGGCACGTCGTGGGCGCTGGCGATGCCGACGGCGGGCGCCGCCAATGTTGCGGCGGCCACTGCCTCGCCCACGAATCTTGTGGTGAATGAATGGCTGGCCAATCCGCTGGCCGGGGGCGAGGACTGGGTTGAAATTTACAATCGCGCCACACTCCCGGTCGCCTTGCGCGGCATTTACCTCGGAACCACCGGCGCGATCCATCGGGTCTCGTCCCTCTCGTTCATCGCCCCGCTCGGTTTTGCGCAATTCATCGCGGATGAAGGCGTCGGGCCCCGGCATCTCGACTTTCATCTTCCGTCCCTCGGCGACTCGATCATTCTTTCGGACGCCACGGGGATCGAGGTGGATCGCGTCTCGTACACGAACGCGCTCCCCGGCGTTTCGAGGGGTCGGCTTCCCGACGGCAGCGCCACCTTCTCGAATTTCGCAATCCCGGGAAGTCCCGGCACCAATAACTACATCGCCGTTTATTCCGGACCGATCTTGAATGAACTTCTCGCACGCAACAACGGCTTGGTCATCAATGGCGGCCGAACGCCGGGATACATCGAATTGCTCAACACCAATGCAACCACGGCCTCCTTGGCCGGCATGAGCTTGAGCCTGCAGTCGGTTGATTCGGTCCGCTGGACCTTCCCTCCGGGCGCCAGCGTCGCCGCAGGCGCATTTGTCATTCTCTGGTGCGACGGCGGGCGGCCCGCGTCGTTCGTGACCGGCGATTACAACACTGGCCAGGCCCTCGATGGCGACAGCGGCGGCGCGTATCTCTTCGATGCCGGCGGCCGGATGGTCAATTCCGTCGAGTTCGGTTTTCAGGTCGCGGACAAATCCATCGGGCTCAGCGCCAGCCAGTGGCGGCTGCTCTCGTCCCCGACGCCCGGCGCCGCCAACAGCGCCGCGGCCGCCCTCGG
>JBEEGQ010000097.1:0-13810 GCA_041166945.1 Verrucomicrobiota bacterium | reverse complement strand
GGACAGCTCGCGCGCCTGCTCGAGCAGGAATTGCACTTGAACCACGCATCGGAACCCGGCGCCGGCGCCGCCGGAGGGTTGGGATTTGGTCTGCGCTCCTTCGCCGGCGCGCGGCTCGAGCCGGGATTCGAGCGTTTCACCCAGGCTGCCGTCCTCGACCAGCGCCTGCAACGGGCGCAACTCGTCATCACCGCGGAGGGTGCCATCGATTCCTCGACGCTCATGGGAAAGGGTGTCGGCGAAATTGCCAGCCGATGCCAGCGCTTCAATGTGCCGTGCATCGGTTTGGCCGGCATGGTCGCCAACACCGATCCTCTCAGCGCAAAGTTCACCGCCCTCCACGCGCTCACCCCGGATTTGACCACCGTCGATCAAGCCATGCGGGAACCCGCCACCTGGCTGGAACGCCTGGCCCAAAAGGCCGGGGCGGCTTGGAAGGATTAACTACGGCGCGAGCCCCCGATAAAAACGGTACGGGATCGAGAACGCGTTGGTGTCGATAAACTGAATGCTGCCGCCCCACGCAGTATTGGTTCCGAGCGGCACCCAATCCACCAGGTTGGTGGAGGCTTCAGCGGCATACCGGCGATTGGATTCTCCCAGCAGCTTGAACTGAAAACGCCCTGTGAAAATACGCTTCGGATCCGCCAGCACGGGAGTCGCTGGCGGCACCGAATTGGTCCCCGTCGTAAATTGCAAAGTCGTTTCCATCTCCAGCGGATTGCGACTCGCATCGCTCATCACCATCTGGCCGTCGGAAGGATTAAACACGAAACCGAGAACCGTGTTGGTGGGCCACTTGCCAGCCGGCTGAATCACGAACGTCAGGCCGTCCGGACTCCAGAGCAGGCCGCTGCCCGCCAGCGATCCGCTGCCACTGACGAAAAGGGAAAGGGACGCCGTCATCGGCTCGTTAAACGTCAGGATCACCGGCGCATTCACAGGGACGTTGGTCGCGCCAGGCGCCGGGCTCATGCTCACCACGCGCGGCGGCGTCGCATCGCCCACACCGGTGGTCGCCAGATAAAAATCGGTTTGAGTGAAATAACCACTCACGCCGGGAACGCCCGGATACGCGGTGAGATTCGAACTGGCAACCTTCATGAAAACCACGCGGCCCAGGAAAGCGCGGCCGGGGGCCAGGATGTTCGAGGAGATCACGACGGATGTATTCGTCCCATTCAAGGCACCTGCGGCGCCCGGGATTTGGGAGGTGCGAAAAACCGCCCCATTGCCGGAATCGATCTGCACAAAAACAAAATCATTCGTGGTGCCTCCCGTGAATCCGCTCCACCGCAATGTGTAATCGTTTGAAGGATTGATCGCCTGCGCCTGTGCATAGCTCGTGATCACCGGCGGATTCGGATAATCGTCCCCCGCCAAAACAATCGACCCCGACCGGATCCCCTCGTGAGCGGTGGCCATCGAGATCGCAAAAGTACCGTCGGGGTAATACAAATCCAGCTGATCGAGCGTCGGATGCCGGTCCGTAAAGGTGAACGGCGCCCCGGCAAAACGGGGTCCGAGCAAAAAAGAGGAGAAGGAGACATGCCCCGTGGCGCCGAGCAGTCCATTGGTCACCGGCGCGACCGTGGCCTGAAACTGGAACGGGTAACCCAGGTGCAATTGTGGCGCACCGGCATTGGTTTGTGTAAATAGAGCGCCTTTTGCCACTCCATAATAACCAACATCGGCCGCGTGGATGGACCAGGCAGTCATCAAAAAAATAAATGCCGCGACACGCATGGACGCAGCCCGGGAATGGGGTGGGAGTGGATTCACTGGATAAACGACAACCGCAGATGTGGCCTATTATCGGCCGGAAACGCCCGCCTCGCAAGTTTGAGTTGACCTGTTGAGTTGACCCGCCGCTTCCCGGCGCGAGGGAGTCCATTCTCCGATCGTAGCGCGGACTTCCAGTCTGCTGTATCGCTGGTTTCCAACCGGCAGGTGATAAATCGATCCAACCCACAACTTTGGGATGCACGCCTGTCCGCGTCGGGAGGGGAATCCTTCTTGACCGCCGATCGTTCAAGCCTAGCATCGCCCGCGATTGAGCATTCGATGAAAGCCACTCTAGCCCTCGAAGACGGTTCGTTGTTTCACGGCACCGCGTTCGGCGCCGCGGCGTCCGCTTGCGGCGAGGTCTGTTTCAACACCTCGATGACCGGCTACCAGGAGATCCTCACGGATCCCTCGTACAAGGGCCAGATCGTCACCATGACCTACCCGCTCATCGGGAATACCGGGGTGAATGATCTCGACGTCGAATCCTGGCGCCCGCATGTCGGCGGGTTCGTCATCCGCGAACTGTCCCCCGTCGTCAGCAACTGGCGCGCGAATCGTCCCCTCGCCGAGTACCTCGAAACCAATGGCATTCCCGGCATCCAGGGCATCGATACTCGAGCCCTCACAAAAAAACTGCGGGTGCGCGGGGCGCTGAATGGGTTCATCACCACCCTTCCCTGCACCGACGCCGAAGCGATCGCCCAGGCCAAAAATTGGCCGGGGCTCGCGGGCGTGGATTACGTGAAGGAGGTCACTCACCAGGAATCATTTCTGTGGGATGAAAAGGATGCGCAGAGCGCCAATTTCAAACTCGCGCGCGGCACCGCGGGCGGAGATCCGCGTTCCCTGACCGACGCGCTGCCCGCGGCGGACATTCCGATCGTCGCATTCGATTTTGGGATGAAATACAACATCCTCCGGCGACTGCGGCAGCAGGGCTTTCGCACTCGTGTGCTGCCGGCGACTGCCACCGCCGCCGAGGCGTTGCGCCATAAACCCGCAGGAATTTTTCTGTCAAATGGACCGGGCGATCCAGCCGCCCTCGGATACGCCGTTCGCACCGTCGCCGAATTGATCGGGCATGGCGTGCCGATATTCGGAATTTGTCTCGGGCTCCAAATCCTCGGACAAGCGTTCGGAGGGAAAACCTTCAAACTCAAATTCGGCCATCGCGGGGGAAATCAGCCGGTGAAAGATTTGGAATCCGGCCGGGTCGAGATCACCTCTCAAAACCACGGTTTCGCCGTCGACCCAAAATCACTTCCCGCCGACGTCCGTGTCAACCGGATCAACCTCAATGATGGCACCGTGGAAGGGATGCGACACACGAAGAAGCCGATCTTCTGTGTGCAATACCATCCCGAAGCCTCGCCGGGCCCCCACGATTCCACCCCCCTCTTTGCCGAATTCCGCACCCTCATCGAGGGAAAATAAATTCGGAGTTCAAATAGTAGGGACTGACCCCTTGGGATTCCCAAGGGGTCAGTCCCTACTATTTGAACTGGGAGATGACGATTGTTGTGGGCGAGGGGGAGGCTCTGGTTAGAGGGGGCGGATCAGATGAATTCGTTGACCAAATTCTCAAGGAATTCCTGGCGGCCGCTTTCGTTGGTTTTCACCTCGCCCATCTTCAACGCGTAGGTTTCCAATTCCTTGAAGCTGACTTTGCCCTCCTCGATTTTTTTGCCCACGCCGGCATCCCATGAGCGATAACGGTGCCGGACGAATTCGGCGAGCCGGCCGTCCTTCCGGATGGCAGCGGCGACCTTCAAGCCGCGAGCGAAGGCATCCATGCCCCCGATGTGCGCGTGGAACAGGTCCACCGGTTCAAAACTTTCGCGCCGCACCTTCGCGTCGAAGTTGGTGCCGCCCGTCGTCAATCCGCCCATCTTCAGGATCACCAGCATGATCTGGGTCGTGAGATAAACATCGGTCGGGAACTGATCCGTGTCCCATCCCACCAGGAGATCGCCGGTGTTCGCGTCGATGCTGCCGAGGGCGCCGGCGGCCGCGGCGACCTCCATGTCATGCTGCATGGAATGGCCCGCGAGGGTGGCGTGATTGGTCTCCAGGTTCAACTTGAGATGCTCGAGCAGATCGTGTTCGCGCAGAAAATTCAGGCACGCGGCGGAATCGGAATCATACTGGTGCTTCGTTGGTTCCTGGGGCTTGGGCTCGATGTAAAACTGCCCTTTGAAGCCAATCTGTTTCTTGTAATCGACAGCCATGTGAAGGAACGCGGCGAGATGCGTCAACTCGCGCTTCACGTCGGTGTTGAGCAGCGTCGAGTAACCTTCGCGTCCGCCCCAGAAAACATAACCTTCGCCGCCGAGATCGTGTGTGACCTCCATTGCTTTCTTCACCTGTGCAGCCGCATAGGCAAACGCGTCGGCATTGCAGCTCGTGGCGGCGCCGTGCATGTATCGCGGGTTGGCAAACAGGCACGCCGTGCCCCAAAGGAGCCGGATGCCGGTGTCCTTTTGGTATTTCTTCAGTTCCTTGGCAACGGCATCGAGGTTTTTGTTCGACTCGCTGAGCGAATCGCCTTCCGGGGCCACGTCGCGATCGTGAAAGGCATAAAAGGGCGCTCCTAGCTTTTCGCAAAACTCGAACATGACCGGCACGCGCTTGAGCGCCATGCGGAGGGAATTGGTGCCATCCTCCCAGGGACGCTGCATCGTGCCGGAGCCGAACATATCCGCCCCCATGCCGCGCATGGTGTGCCAGTAAACCACCGAAAACCGGAGGTGATCCCGCATGGAACGGCCCTCGACCTTTTCGCCCGGGTTGTAATGCTTGAACGCCAGCGGATTTTTCGACTGGGGGCCTTCGTATTGGATGCGCGGGATCTTGGGGAATGCGGCTGGCATATTTCTCAGGCGTTCGTTGATTGCGATTGAGGCGGGACTGTATCGGCGAGCGCCGCAGTTGACAAGAAGTAGCCACACTCCATGCGCGTGCCTTCGTGCGGTCCTGGCGCTCCACCGGCTCGCTTGACGGGGTGGGTTGGGCGGGAAACAATGATGGAACGATGCCAATCTACGAATACGAGTTGTGCCAGGGCAGCTGTTCCGCGTGCGGGGGTCGGTTCACGCTCCGGCGCCCCCTCAGCGCGGTAGAGTTGACCCAATGTCCCGCCTGCAAGAAACCCGTTAGAAAACTCTTTTCGACGTTCAACACTCCGACGGTGACAAAAGCGACTTCGATCAGTGACGCGAAAAAGGCGGGCTTTACGGTTCTGAAACGCCTCGGCAAAGGCGAGTATGAGAAGCAGTGACGCCATCAGCGTCGACCGTCATACCACGTGTGACATTGGTCCCGTTTCTTGAGGGTGCGACCCCCCGCGAGGATGGTGCGGGCCAGGAACCGCATATGTTCCCACGGAGTATAAAGATCCATTTTACGGGCGGAGGTTAGAAGCGGATCCTTGTGAAGAATCACCATGCGCCGGCCTGTGGCAGACCCGAGGCGCTTGAGACGCTGTGACAAATCCAGTTCCTCGGCGGCAAAAAGTTCATTGGAAAAACCGCCGATCTCGCGAAATGCCCTCGCTTCGCAAAAAATAAAGGAACCCGCAGCCCAGCGTTGGAGCCGGCTCAGGATATTCCATCCACCGGTCACGAGCCGGCCGACCGGATAGGGCCCGATGAGTCTGATGGTGCTGCCGCCGGCGATGACATCGCCCTTCTGTATCTCGCGGGCGACTGCTGCGAAAAGGCCGGGGCTCGGATGGGAATCGGCGTCCACGAAAATCATCCAGTCGCCGGTCGCGGCGGCAGCGCCGGAATTTCGGGCGCGGGCAATTTGATTCAACGGTTCAAATACGACCCTGGCGCCCTCGGCGCGGGACAATTCCGCGGTGCGATCGGTGGAATTGTTGTCGCACACGATGATCTCGATCTCCCATTGCAAGCGAAGAAAGCTTTCACCCGCCGCGCGAATGGCGCGGAGCGTTTCGGCGATGAGCTTCTCTTCGTTGAATGCGGGGACGATGACAGAAATCTTCATGAGTCGTTGGACCGGATAAAAAGCAGCGGCTCACGGCCTGCCTGCCGGGCGACAATGGCGCTTCAAACCCGCGCGCGCAAGTTGGGCTGCGTTCGCCCTGAATCCAATGCACGGGCTTTTAATGTTCAAGACATGCACCCTCCCCTTCCCTCTCGTGCAGGAATTAAGCAGTCCTGAATTCAATCCCGCCGGCGCGCACTCCGGTCTTGCAATTCATGCTCCCGCTCCGAACGATCGGGATTGTGCCGCGTCACCCGAAAAAAGCCCCCCGTCTTCCTGCCCAGCGCCTGGAGACGGATCCGGTGGCGGGTTTGAAAATGGCAGGCACGGACGCGACGCCGGCGCTGGTCGACGACGCGCATGGCGTTTGGTTGTATCGTGGCAATTCGCTCGCGATCCTCGACGAACTGGCGGCCGCACATCCGGATGGGATATTCGACATGATTTTTGCCGATCCACCCTATTTTCTGTCGAATGGCGGCATCACATGCCACGCCGGGCGAATGGTGAAGGTGGACAAGGGCAACTGGGACAAATCGCGCGGGCCCGAGCTCAACCACGAATTCAACACCGAGTGGCTTCGCCGTTGCCAGCGGGTGTTGAAACCCGACGGGACGATTTGGGTGACGGGCACGAGCCACGTTATTTTCTCCGTCGGTTACGCGATGCAACAATTGGGATTTAAAATCCTGAACGACATTGCATGGGAAAAGCCGAACCCGCCGCCCAACCTTTCGTGCCGCTATTTCACTCACTCGACGGAGACAGTTCTCTGGGCAGCCAGGAGCGAGCGGAGCAAACATCGTTTCAACTACCCGCTGATGCGTCAAATCGCCGGAGGCAAACAGATGAAGTCCGTGTGGCGCATCGTGTCGCCGCGGGCCGACGAAAAGCGTTTTGGAAAACATCCGACCCAGAAACCGATCGCACTCGTCGAACGGTGCATCCTGGCGTCCACGAGGGAGGGCGACATGGTCCTCGATCCGTTTCTGGGAGGAGGCACCACCGCGGTGGCGGCGCTCCAAACACGGCGGCGCTGTCTCGGGCTCGAACTCGAGGAGGGCAATCTGAAGATCGCGACGAAACGCGTGGATCATGCCCGTCATCTCTTTTTGAAACCTCACCCCTCGGAGCACCCATGCCCGGACGAGCGCTCGCTGTCACCAACGGCGAAGACCTAGCGCGCGCGGTGGCGCAACTGGGCGGCGAACTGGGCCTCGAACCGATGCAACAGGTTCGGGTGGCGCGCCGCATTTGGGGCGCGGAACGTTATATCGACGTGGTGCTCACGCATCCGTCGACGCGAAAGACGCTCGGCCTGGAATGCAAATTCCAGGCGGTGCGCGGCACTGCCGAGGAAAAAATCCCCGCCACGATCAAGGACATCGACGCCTGGCCCATTCGCGGGCTCGTGGTCTTCGCCGGCGAAGGATTCACGGACAACATGCGGTTATTTTTGATTTCCACCGGCAAGGCGGTGGAGTTTCAGGAACTGAGGCCGTGGCTCTGCCTGTTCTTCGGGTTGCCATTGGCCGAAATCACGGCATAAAACCCGTCCGCCGATGCGCCCGCAACGGGCCGGTTGTTCACTTCCATACCCACGCCAGAAAGGGTGCCCAGGCCAGGCTCGGAAGATAATCGGCCAGCTCCACTTTTCTAAACTCGAGGATGATCAGCGCGACGCAAAAGACGAGCAGGCCGATGGTGGCATGCAGCGCGTCCACCCTGGAGGAATCGAGGATCTCGGGCACCAGCATTCGGGCGCCGAGAGTGATGCTTCCCAGGAAGGCCGCGACCGGCACCGCGGCAGATATGGCGCTCCATCCCATCGTGCGGACGAACGCCATCGTCGCCACGCCGTCCATCACCGCCTTGACGGCCAGCGTCTGCCATCGATGGCTGACCCCGTCCAGCACTGCGCCGAACACGGCCATGGGCGGGAGGCAAAACAAAATGGTGCAAGCCACGAAGCCGTCACTCCACGGAATTTTTTTTCCATCGCCAGCGTCGGCCACTTTCCTGCCAGCATATCGCCCGAGTTTGTTTAATCCCTTCTGAAGATGCATCAGGCGTCCGGTCAACCGGCCGAGCATCATCGCGACGATGGCGATGATGAGGACCTGGAAAAAGCGTCCTACGCCGCCGGTGGACAATCCGGACCACGTCGTGGCCAGGCCGATAAAGACCGTCAGGACGCCGAGGATGTTTTTGAGTGCCACCTGCGTCGGGAGACCCGGCTGGCGGCGCCGGGTAAGGCCGAGAATCCCGCCGGCCAGAATGCCGACAACGTTTAACAAAGTGCCGAGGAGAAGCATGGCGACGTGACAGCGGGTGGATAATCAGCGGTCTTGTTTTGTCGAGCGCGATACTGCACAGCGCGCATTGAAAACGAAACAGCCATCGCCGGAATCGAATGATTATTTTTCACCCGTCGACGCCGGGGGGAGGTCGCTGCTTTCGAGCTGGCTGAGGGAGGTGCGCGCTTCGAGGAATGCCTTCAACTCCGCGCCGGCTTTGCCTCCGAATCCGGGGACTTCGGAGATCTGTTCAATGGTGGCAATGCGAAGCCGTTGAACCGATCCGAATTTTTTGAGCAGGGCGGCTTTGCGGGCGCCGCCGATGCCGGGAAATTCATCGAGGATGCTTTCCGAGATGCGTTTGATGCGCAGTTGGGCATTGTAGGAATTTGCGACGCGATGCGATTCATCGCGAACACGCTGGAGGAGCTTGAGCGCGCCGGAACTGTGATCGAGGCGGATGGGCTCGCTCACCCCGGGCACATAAATTTCCTCGAATTCCTTCGCCAGCCCGATGATCGCGATGTGACTGAGACCGAGTCGCGCGAGTTCGGCACAGGCGACGCCCAACTGGCCCTTGCCACCGTCGATCAGGATGAGGTCCGGCAGAGTCACAGCGGGGGATGAGCGCGGGGCGGCCGGAACCGGGGGCGGCGCCGGGATGTCGCTCCCTGCCGGGGGAGCCCTCCGGGGATCCGCGACGGTGGAAGAATCTCGCAAGGGCCCGCGGCGCTTCTCGATCATCATCCTCAATTCGCCGACGATGGGCTGGGCGCCGTCCTCGGAGCGATCCGCGGGTTCTCCACCCGCCTCGCGCAACAGGCGCGAATAACGGCGGTGAATGGTTTCGGCCATGCTCGCAAAGTCGTCCTGCCCGGTGACGCTTTTCATTTTGAAGCGCCGATAATTGGCGCGATCCGGGCGGCCGTGGCGGAAGCTGACCATCGAGGCGACGACGAAGGTCCCGCTGATATTCGAGATGTCAAATCCTTCAATGCGCGTGGGAGGAGCGGGAAGGCCCAATACCCGCGCGAGTTCCTCGAGGTCCTGGAGGGGGTTGATCGAGATGGGAAGATTGTAAGGAACGCGCTCGAATTTTTCCGTCTTTTGCGTGGTGCGCCGCAGGTCCTGCAAGGCGTCACGAAGTTCCGCTGCCTTTTCAAATTCCTGTGCCAGCGATGCTTTTTTCATCTCGAGCTCTATCGACTCGGCCATCTCGCCGCATTGACCGCCGAGGAAATCGCAGGCTGCCATGACCTGCTCGAGGTATTGGTCGCGCGTCACGTTGCCGATGCACGGGGCGGTGCACCATTTCAGGTTGGCATAAAGGCAATGCTTGTAATCCGCGTCGGTGGGTGTCAGGGGACGGCAGCCCCGCAGGTTGAACTGGCGTCGCACCAGCGCGATCGTGTTTCGAAGCGCGGACGAGTGGGCAAACGGACCAAAGTATCGGGCGCCGTCGTCGGTCCGCAGGCGCGTGAGGGTGAAGCGGGGGATGGGATCATTCAGGTTCACCTTCAACAGGAGAAACCGTTTGTCATCGCGGAAGCTGATGTTGTAGCGCGGTTGAAACTCCTTGATGAGTTTGCCCTCGAGCAGCAGGGCCTCGGGCTCGTTTCTCACCGTGTGCACATCCAGATCATGGATGGCATCGATCAGGGCGCGAAATTTGAGGTCCCAGCCGAACCGGCGGGACGGATGAAAATATTGTGTGACGCGCTTGCGCAAATCGCGGGCCTTGCCGACATAAATGACCGTGCCGAACCGGTCTTTCATCAGGTAAACGCCCGGTTTGTGCGGCAGCGCGCCCAGCTTTTTTCGGATGTGCTCGGTGTTTGGCACACGACAACTATGGCAGAGAAAGCGCCGGATTTGAAGCAAGCGCTGCCGGGCGGGCCGGGCGATACCCCGCGAGTGACGGGTTGCGCGATGAGAAGGCTTTGCGGTAATAACGCGCATGCCGAAACGGATCGCCGCTCGTTCCTCCACCCGCCCACCTGTCTCCGTCGTCACCGGCGGCGCCGGTTTCCTCGGATCGCACCTGGTCGATTTGCTGCTGGCTCGCGGCCATCGTGTCATCGCGATCGACAATTTTGTGACAGGGTCGGTCGCCAATATTGATCATCTGGCGGGGGACACCCGGTTTCGCTTTATCCAGCAGGACGTCACGGAATTCATTTTCCTGAATGAGCCGGTGGATTATGTCTGGCATTTCGCGTCGCCGGCCAGCCCGATTGATTACCTGGAACTGCCCATTCAGACATTGAAGGTGGGTTCGCTGGGAACTCACAAGGCGCTCGGCTTGGCGAAGGAAAAAGGGGCCCGTTTTCTGATCGCCTCGACGTCCGAGATTTACGGCGACCCGCTTGTTCATCCACAGACGGAGGATTACTGGGGCAACGTCAACACCATCGGGCCGCGGGGTTGTTACGATGAATCCAAGCGTTTTGCGGAGGCGCTCACCATGGCCTATCAGCGCGAGCACGGGATCGAAACGCGAATCGTGAGAATTTTCAACACGTACGGGCCACGCATGAGACTCAATGACGGGCGTGTCGTTCCCGCCTTCATCAGCCAGGCGCTGCAGAACCGCCCGATCACCGTTTTCGGGGATGGCCTCCAGACGCGGAGCTTTTGTTTTTGCTCGGATTTGATCGAGGGGATTTACCGGCTCATGATGGGCGCGCACTCGGAGCCGGTGAATATTGGGAATCCTCACGAACTGACGATGCTCGAGTTCGCCGGAGAGATTATCCGGGCGACCAAATCCAAAAGCAAAATCGTTCACCGTCCGTTGCCTCAGGACGACCCGAAGCAACGCAAACCCGACATCACACGCGCGCGCAAGTGGCTCAAATGGGAGCCCCGTGTCGTGCTGGGCGAAGGACTCAAGTCCACGATCGCCTATTTTCGAACGAAAATAAAAGGCTGACCCGTTCCGCGAGACAGGATTCACGTCAGCGCCTTCGTGGCGCCTCCTCCCCGCTTGCGCTGTTGCCGACTTCCAATAGGCAGAGCGCTGAAACTTCAGCCGCGCCGAAACATTGACGACGACTCAAGGAACGCGCGGGGTGCCCAGCCTGTAAAAACGGTTGGTGGTGAAATTCGGATCCGTCACGAATTCCATGTGGTTTGAATTTCGCGCCGGAATGTCAGCGAGTCGCGACCATGCCGCGAGATTGAGTCCGTCCTTGTATTCGATAACGTACGTGCGGTTGGTCACGGCCTGGAATCTCAACGTAACAAGCCCGGCGGCGAGGTTTTCGTCCAGACGCAGATAGCTGTTGGGATCGTTGGGGTCCGTGCCGGCGATGTATTCCTTGAGGTTGCTCATGCCGTCATGATCGGAATCGAGCGATGGATCTCCGGCGGTGGCGGAGCCGAAGTAGGCGGTCTCCCAGTTGTCCGGCAATCCATCGCCATCTGAATCGGCAAGGATCGTAATGTTGGCGGTGGCGCCGTGGCTGATGCCGTTGGGAAGGCCCGCTTCCACGGTGGCGGCATTTTTGACAATCAACCGCCAGAGATACGTGCCGGGAGGGTTCGTGGCCGGGAAGGTATAAAACACCGTCGTGGCGCTGGAATCGACGACGTATTGCGGAATGGAGGAGCGATTCCAACTATAGGTGAACGGCGGCGGCGCGCCCGTGATGACCGCGCTCAATGTGACCAGCGCGCCCTGGACAACCGTCTGCGAAAGCGGCGCCTGCAGGAAGCTGGGCAATATGATGACTCCGAGGAAGCCCGGCTGGCTGGAAACGGTGCCCGAGGAATCCGAAACGACCACCGTGTAAGCGCCCTGATCCGACAACTGCACATTGACGACGGTGTGGGAGGTATTGGTGGCGGCAGGGATAATGGCGCCGTCTTTTCGCCATTGATACGTCAAGGCGCCGGTGCCCACGGCACTGACCGTAAAGGTGACATTCGTGGCCGTGGCGGCGTTGGTGCCGGCGTGGACCGAAATAGTAGAAGGCGAAAGGCCCAGGATGGTAAGCGGCGCCGCGCCGATCCAGTTGGCAGGGTCGTTGCCGTACGTAGAAAGATTGACGCGTTGAATCGCTGCGCCGCTTCCATCGGCTGAAGAGGGCCACGGCGCGGCGTCCTTGTAGTCCACGGAATCCACCACGTAATACGGAACACCATTCGTTGTCGGAGCATCGGGCCGTTTCAATTCGATCGTATCGCTCGAGTTATCCAGCTTTCCCGAGTAGGGGCCGCGGATGGTCGCTCCGGAAAAGGTGGCGTATTTGTTGCGGAACGAGGCGAGCTTCGCGGAATCCGCGGGATCGAAACTCACCAGCAACACGGACAAACCCGCGCCGAGGGTGAAGCCGCCCGGGAAATCATACGAAATGCCCCCGCGAAGGTGCCAGGTGTTGGTCGGGACTGCAGGATCGTAAAACGCGATGGCATTGCCGGTGATATTCCGGAGTTCGATGTATTCCTCGTCGCTGTTGTCGAGCCCGCCGGCCAGGTCCGGCGGATGATACATGACCTGACGGATGACCACCGGGGCGACAGCAGGCCCCGCATTGGCGCCGCCGGGGGTTCGGGAAATCTGCAGCACAAAATGATCGTCGCCGGTGCTGATGACATGGCGTCCGAACGAGACGCCGCTTGGGGCTGCATCAAAGGAAAATCCATGGCTGTAGCCGGTCATATTGGTCGTCCCGGCGCTTCCCGAGACCAGGTAGACGCCTTCGCCGGCAGAATCCAGCGAGAAACTGTCTCCGACGCCGGGAGTGGGGTTGAAACTGGATTCATCGAATACGAGGTAGCCGCCCGCGGCAATCGTCGAACCGTTCGGGATCCGAAACTTCATGGGCAACGCGCGGTCATCGGTGAGAAACCAGCCGCTCAAATCCACCGTCGATGCGGTGGGATTGAAAAGTTCGATGTAGTCGGTGAGCGGCGGGTCGGAATGCGTGAGCGCTTCGTTGACCAGGACGGCCGGAATGGCAAGCGCGGGATCATCCGAACCAGGCGATCCACCGGAGTTGGCACTGGCGCGCCAGTTCGACGGGTTGTCGGGATTGGGATTGGAGTTGGGATCCTTCGGAACCAGCGAATAACCGAACCCATCGGTGGCGACAGGCCAGCGCCCGCCGCTTTTGTAATCCACTGACAGTATCTTCGCTCCAAAGACAGTTTGGAGGGTGATGGCTTCACCGCCGTTATTGAGGTGATGGGTGTAAATGCCGAGCACATTCAACCCGGGATATTTCGCGACCAGCGCCGGGCGATTGCGGCCCAGCACCAGGAACTGGCCGGGGGCCAGGCGGGTGCCGTTGGTGAAGGTGAAATCCACTCCATCGACAAACTGAATGCCGGTGAAGTCCAGGAGATTGGTGCCGCCATTTTTGAGCTCGATGAATTCGAGTTCGTCGCCCGGCGTGACGCCCATCGCGGGAGGGTTGAACATGATTTCGGAAATCATCAACCCGCTGAAGTTTTGGCTCGGATAGAAGATCCCCTCGTTGAGCGCGCTCCAGACCGCGCCGCCGGTGCGAACACGGGCGCGGACCGTTGTCGGAAAATTCATCACGATCGGCGTGCCCGGCGTATAGGCGAAAGCCGTCGGTGAGATATTGCCCCCCCGCAATCGCGGGTCGGTGCCGTCCAGCGTGTAATACAGCGTGCTGGAGGGATTGTTGTTGGTCATGTAGAGGGAAAATCCGTTGGAGACAGCGCCCCCTGGCTGATTGAACAATGGC
>JBEEGQ010000096.1:0-16526 GCA_041166945.1 Verrucomicrobiota bacterium | reverse complement strand
TCCAACTGACACCCGGCCCGCCCGTGCTGAGTTGCGCCGGCCATGCGGGTTGAAGGATGAAATCGTCCGGAGCTCTCTGCGCATGCGAATGGCCCCGCGGGACCGCTGAAAATTGGGGACGACCGATGGCGCGCGGCGCATTCGTCGCCCGTTCGCCGCCGCTTTCAAAGATTTCGTACACGCGGTTGGCGACGGCGTTGGAAAGGACGGTGCGGGTCCCGTTGCGCCACGATACTTCGACGGTGATCGGAGCTGTTCCCATTCCGGCCGCAAACGTGCGCATCGCGGCGTCGCACGACAAATAGCGCCCGCCGCAAATCATCTCCTGTGATTGCTCTGGAAGTCCGGCCACTTGAACGACGATGCGCGCGCCGATCCCCTGGGTGTTGGGAGGGATGCCGCGCAATCGAACAGCCACGCGGGGCGCCGTGGTGTCATTGCGCAAAAGCCCGGCCGGCCCATTGAAATTATTGACGACCACGTCGAGATCCCCATCGCCATCGAGATCCGCAAGGCACAATCCCTGGCTGACTCCTGGACTGTTGAAATGCCATGCATCGGACATGTCGGCAAACCGGGCGCCGCGCAAATTTCTGAATGCCGCATTCGGCGTGTCGAGGCGGGGATAATTGGCCCGGGCCTGCAGATGTTCCCGGAGGGATGCCCCGCGGCCCAGGCGCTGTTGCTCGGCGGCGATGCGCCGGTTGGCGTCGATGTTCATATTGTCGCGCTCGAAACCATTGGCGACCAGCAGGTCCTCCCATCCGTCCAGATCGACATCGAGAAAAACCGGTGTCCATGACCATTCGCTCGCGTCGATCCCCGCCATCTGCGCCACTTCGCCAAAGGTGCCGTCCGCTCGTCCGAGTTGGAGCGTGTTATGAGGTGCTTGCGCACAGGCGGCGACATCGACGAACAGCGCCATGCTGGGATTGGGTTCATTGCGTTGAACCAAACGCCGCCAATGTTCGCGGCTCAACATATCCACCACAAATATGTCCGCGTGCCCGTCCCGATTCACATCGGCGACATCGACGCCCATCGAGGAAAAGGAGGTATGACGCAGGGCATTTCGCGGCGCGGCGCGAAACCGCCCGCGCCCGTCGCCCAGCCACAGGCGATCGGGCGATGCGAAATCGTTGCAGACATAAATGTCAGGCGCTCCATCTCCATTCAGGTCCCGAATGATCACCGACAATCCCCAATCGCGGGGCGGACCGGCGAGAGCAACGCCTTCGGCATCCAGGAATGATCCGTTCGTCCACGGGATCGGCACGAAGCGGCCCTGACCGAGGTTTCGAAAGAGGGCATCGGGCTCGCCCAACTCATCATGCAAGACGGTCACCCCGCCATCCGTCAACGGCCGGTAGGCAAATTGAAAACGATCCCGCCATTCCGGATCGGTGAGAGGCCGGCCGTTGATCGACGCGACGGATTGCCGCCCGTTCTCAGCGCGCAACGTAAACTGAAGCGGCGCCTGATCCCGAACCGTCGTCGTCCGATAATTCGCAATGTATAAATCCAACAGACCATCCCCATCGAGATCCGCCACCGCCAACGACGTTCCGCCCATGCGCCGGTTGACGAATGGCGCGGAGGCGTTGAATTGGAAGTGACCGCGCCCGTCATTCATCAGGATCGCGGTTCCTCCACCCAATGAATTCACCACGAGATCCAGGTCGCCGTCGCCGTCCAGATCGGCGAAAGCGCAGCCCGTGGCGTCCAGGTGGGCCAGTTCAATTCCCGCGGCTCCCGTCACGTTTTCAAAATGCCAGTCGCCGAGATTTCTCCACAGCGCGCTGCGCCCGCCCAATCCGGCCAGGAAAATGTCAACGCGGCCATCGCCATCGACGTCGCCCGCGGCGACGCCCGAACCGTTTAGGAGAATCTGGTTGGTCATGGAGCGCTCGGGACTCACCCGATTGGTGAACGTGAGACCGCTGCGTTCGGGCGTGATGGTGCTAAATCCCGCGGGCAGGCCCGAGGTCGGGTTCAACGAACAGGCCGCCCACCGGCTGGCGCCATTGGTCGTCCAATCCAACGAAGCGCCCGCACACGAAGACGCGAGGGCGGCGAGCGCGCTCAAAAGACGGATCTTTCGAGTGACGGACCACCGGCGGGCGGATGCGAAATGGCGATGGATCATGGAACGGCTTCCGTCGCATTGGAGTGAAGAAGGAGGACCTTGGCAAGGCTGGGTGGAAAAACCATGGAGGTACGAACGGTGGGATTCATACCGGCACGTCCCCCATTATTCACGCGCATGGGGTTGAATGATGGAACGGGCTTTCAGCCCTTGGCGGTGTTTGATCTGCGTTCCTGGGGCCGTGCCCCAGGCTGAGATAGGAAGGGCCGTTGGCCCTCAATTCGCTGGGGCGGTGCCCCAAGGCTGGGATGGGAAGGGCCGTTGGCCCTTGGGCGAGGTGCCAACCTGGGATGAGGACAACCGTTGGGCCTAGATCGCCTGGGACGGTGCCCCAGGCTCGAATTGAAAGGGCCGTTGGCCCTCAATCTGTGGATTCGTCATTTGACACCCGGGGGGGACGCCTCTATAACCCGCACTCGTTAATCGTTCATCAACCCCTCAACCTCTCATCGACTATGGCAATTGCTGCTGGCACCAAAGCCCCCGACTTTTCTCTCAAATCCAAGACGGCCGCCGGACTTGTGGACGTGAAGCTCAGTGAAAATCTGGGCAAAAAGAACACCGTCCTCCTATTTTTTCCCCTGGCATTCACCAGCGTTTGCACTCAGGAAATGTGCGACATCACCAGCGGTCTGAATGCCTACGGCAGCCTCGGCGCGGACGTTATCGCGGTCAGCGTCGACAGCCCGTTTGCGCAGGAAGCCTGGGCGCAAAAGGAAAAAATCGGCATCCGCCTTGCCAGCGATCTGAACAAAAAAACCGCAACCGATTATGGTGTTTTGCTCGCAGACCTAATTGGGCTCGGCTCGGTGGCGGCGCGCGCCGCCTTCGTGATCGACAAAAATGGAGTGGTGCAATACAGCGAACAAACCCCCACTCCGAAGGAACTTCCGAATTTCAATGCCATCAAGGAGACGCTAACGCGCATCAAGTAACACCCATCGAATCCACAGGTTCGCCGGGACTGCAAAGGCCGCGGCGAACGGGTTTCATTCCGAATGGTCCCTCAGGCGGTCGCAGCGCACGTCCCCACCTGCTTGTCGCTGGTCACCCGTCACTCGTCACCCGTCACCCGTCACCCGTCACTCGTCACTCGTCACTCGTCACTCGCCACTCGTCACTCGCCACTCGTCACTCGCCACTCGTCACTCGCCACTCGTTTCCGGCTTGGACACGAGCCCCCCTCCTGCTAGCCTCGCATCAGTCCCACACCGCAATCGATGCGGTTCTGCCCGGATGAAAACGCGCGCTCCGACTTTCGCCTTCACCTCTGGTGCATCCATCGCGCTCGTGCTCGGATTTTCCCTCGCACACGCCGGCGCAGCGTTGTCTCCCGTCCCAGAGCAGACCTCTCGCGAAGCGGTGCGGGTTGAAATTCTGGAAGGATTTCCCGATCAAGCCTCGTGGGCGTTCACCAACGAGTCCTCCCGCGTCACCGAAACCTACGGCGAACCTGCGTTCGGATTTCCCGCGATGCCCGCCAAATACTCGGCTCGGGGGGTGAAAGCGGATCGCGGCTTTCCGTTCCTTTTTCGAGCGTCGGCGCCAGTGACGCTGCCGAAGGGCGACCTGCGGTTGCTGTTGCGCGCCCGAACCGGCTCGCGCCTTTTTGTGGACGGCAAACTCCTCCTCTCGACCCGCTTTCCCAATTTGAATGCCGATGGGCACGAGGAGGTGCCGGAATTGCCCGTCGCCGCCGCCGCGGATATCCGATATCTCCAGCCGGGACAGTTTGAAAGTTTGACCCGCTTCACCTCGGATGGCCTTCCCCACCAGTTCCTCCTGGAGGCGTTGATCGGAACCAAAGGCCGCCGCCCGGAGCTCGGCGAATTATCCGTCAGCTTTTCCACGGGCGACGGGGAATCGTTTCGTCTGGTCAGTCCGCAGCGGGACGTTTTGTTGACCGAATCGGGATGGGCTGCCTTCGAACAGGAACGCCGCGCATTTTGGAGGGCGCAGGACAAGGAACGGCGCGCCATCCTGTCGGCAGGTGAAGCAAAATATTGGAACCAACGCCATGAAAGCGCCCGCCAGTTTCTCACGTCGGAAGTGACGCGCACGCGCGCCGGCGGCTCTGCGAAAACTGCGCCGCCCGCTGCCTCCAGTCCGACCATCGATGATTTTATCAATGCCCGTCTCCGCGCGGCGGGGGCCACCGTCGCCCCCTTGACGGACGACGCCATGTTCCTTCGCCGGGTCAGCCTCGATACGATTGGTGTCATCCCGACGATCGATGCGCTGGAAGGTTTCCTGCGCGACACGGGGTCGGATCGCCGGGCGCGGGCGATAGACCGGCTGCTGGCAGACGGCGGGTGGGCGGATCACTGGGTGAGTTACTGGCAGGATGTGCTCGCCGAGAACCCGGGCATTCTCAAGCCGATGCTCAACAACACCGGGCCGTTCCGGTGGTGGCTGCACGAGGTTTTTACCGACAACAAACCGATGGACCGATTTGCCACGGAGCTCATCCTGATGGAAGGGAGCCCGTATTACGGCGGCCCGGCGGGCTTCGGCATGGCGAGCGACAACGATGTGCCGATGGCGCAGAAGGCGCAGATCCTCGCGCAGGCATTCATGGGAATGCAAATGCAGTGCGCCCGCTGCCACGATGCGCCGTATCACAACTTCAAACAGGAACAACTTTTCAGCCTCGCAGCGATGCTGCGCCGTGAGCCGCAACTCGTGCCGTTGACCAGTTCCATACCCACCAACTCGAACATCGTCATCGGCCGCATCGTGAAGGTCACCCTCAAGCCCGGATCGAAAGTCGCCCCCCAATGGCCGTTTCCGAACACCATGACCGACGCGGTCCCCGACGGCGTTCTGCGTGACCCGCAGGATCCGCGCGAAAGACTTGCCGCGCTCATGACCGATCCGCGCAATGACCGTTTTGCCAGGGTGCTCGTCAACCGAATCTGGAAACGATACCTCGGATGGGGGATCGTAGAACCGGTGGATGATTGGGAGACCGCGAAGCCGTCGCATCCGGAGCTGCTCGATTTTCTGGCGCGCGAACTGGTGGTACACGATTACGATCTCAAGCATGTCGCCCGGCTGATCTTGAATTCGCAAACCTATCAGCGCGCGGCGCTGCCAGCCGGATCCGAGGAGAAGCCGTTCGACCAGCGGCTGTTCGCGGCGCCCGCCCGGCGCCGGCTCAGCGCCGAGCAGCTTGTGGATTCCCTCTTCGCCACCGTGAACAAACCGTTTCATTCGGAGGAGATGAACATGGATGTGGATGGCCGCAGGCCGGTGAAGGATTTCAATAACCTGGGGTCGCCCGGACGCGCGTGGGAATTCGCCTCTCTTTCCAACGAGCGCGATCGGCCCGCGCTCTCAATGCCTCATGCCCAGTCGATCGTCGATGCCCTCTGCACATTTGGATGGCGCGAATCCCGCCAAAGTCCGCAGACCATTCGCGACCACGACGCGAATGTCCTCCAGCCGGCGGCGCTGGCCAATGGCATCATGGCCAATGGCCGCATCGCGCGGCTCTCCGACGACAGCGGCATCACGGCGCTTTGCCTGGAGGACCGCCCGCTTCCGGAACTGGTGCGGCGACTATTCCTGGGGATTCTTTCGCGGCCGCCGAGTGGGGCTGAATCCCGGACCTTCGCCGCCCTGCTGGGCGAAGGATATGCCGATCGGCGATTGAAACCGAGCGGCAGCTCGGCGCACCAATCGCGCCCGGCAAGAGCGGTCTCGTGGTCGAATCATCTGAATCCCGAAGCGACGCAGATCAAACAGGAACAGGAACGGGCGGCGCGCGAGGGAGATCCGCCGACCGATCGGCTCCGGGCGTCCTGGCGGGAGCGCGCGGAAGACGCGGTCTGGGCGCTCATCAACTCGCCCGAGTTCGTGTTCGTGCCATAAATAAAACGGGCCGTTCTGAGAGAGAACGGCCCGTCGTAATTGTTAAGCGGGGGAGCTTACTTCTTTTCGTCTTTCTTGGGAGGATGGCACTTTTCGCACACTTTGCCGCCCTCGGCCGCTTTCACGCAGCACTCGTGTTTGCATTTCTTGCCCGCCTTGATGGTCGCCTTGCAGCACGGGTCTTCGTCCGCGGCGCGGACGAAACTCACGGTCGCCAACATCGCGCCCGCGCAGAGAAGCGCACTGACTACCTTCAGATGTTTTTTCACTGTTTGCCTTTTAGTTTGTTGTTTTGTTTCGGCCTGCCCGGCGGCCGGCTCCCGTCGATCCCATCCCCCCAAACCAACGGAAAATGAGAATCGATTGACCTTGGACATCCGCCGCACCGAAATACTTCAAAAAAGATGGCGTCAGTGCGGGACCCCGCACGCGCAGGCGACGCGGGCATTGCCGGGAAAATTCTGCTCAGCCGGGTTGTAGTTCAACCACGGACCCAGCCACCGCTCGACCTCCGCCAACGGCAGCCCTTTGCGAACGTGGTATTCGATCACCTGATCGCGTCCGAGCTTGCCCACGGCAAAATACCTGGAATCCGGATGGGCAAAATAGAGGCCGCTCACGCTGCTCCCCGGCCACATCGCAAAACTTTCCGTCAGCCGGATGCCGGCATTTTTTTCCACATCCAACACCTGCCAAAGGGTGCCTTTCTCCGTGTGATCCGGGCAGGCTGGATAACCCGCCGCCGGGCGAATGCCCCGATACGCCTCGTCGATGAGTTGATCGGTGGTGAGCTTTTCCAGACGGCCATAGCCCCAGTCCTCACGGGCGCGTTTATGGAGAAATTCCGCGAAAGCCTCGGCGAGCCGATCCGCCAGCGCCTCCGCCATGATGGCGTTGTAATCATCGTGGTTCGCCTTGAACTCCTTCACCAGCTCATCCAATCCATGGCCGCTCGTCACCGCAAAAGCCCCCAGGTGATCGGGAAGATTCACAGCACCGGCCGAATCCCGCGCGGAAGGCGCGATGAAATCGGCCAGACACCAGTTCGGCGTGCCATCGCTTTTTTCGATCTGTTGCCGGAGGAAATGAAACGTCCTCAACACCCGCGTGCGCGTCGCATCGGTGTAGATCTCCACGTCGTCGCCGACACGGTTCGCGGGAAAAAATCCATACACCCCACGCGGTTCGATCCGTTTGCCGGCAATCATTTTACCCAGCAACTCTTGCGCGTCGGCAAAAAGTTTGCGGGCTTCCTCCCCGTATTTCTCATGTTGAAGAATGGCTGGGTAACGCCCTCGCAATTCCCATGTGTGAAAAAACGGCGACCAGTCGATGAAAGGAACCAGCTCCTCCAGCGTGACATCCACGGGTGCGGTGGACGGCTTCCCCGGCACCGTTCGTTTCCCGGATGGTTTCATGACGCGAACCCCTGCAAACGCGGGTGTCTCGATATTTTTGTAGGCCAGCTTCGGCGCGTTGGCGCGGGCCTGATCGATGCTGATCAATCTGGCCTGCTGGCCCGCATGTGCCGCGCGTGTGCGCTCGTACTCCGCGCGAACCTGCGCGACGAAGGCAGGCTTCTGCTCGGCACTGATCAGGCTGCTCACCACCGGTACCGCGCGGCTGGCGTCCAGCACATGCACCACCGGCTCCCCATAATGCGGCGAGATTTTCACCGCCGTGTGCGCCTTGCTGGTCGTGGCGCCGCCGATCAACAAGGGAATCTTGAAGCCCTGCCGCTCCATCTCTCTCGCGACGTGCTGCATCTCATCGAGCGAAGGCGTGATAAGCCCGCTCAGGCCGATCACATCCACGTTTTCAGCCCGCGCCGTTTCCAGTATTTTTTCACACGGCACCATCACGCCCAGATCGATCACCTCGTAGTTGTTGCAGCCCAGGACCACCCCCACGATGTTTTTGCCGATGTCGTGAACGTCGCCCTTGACGGTCGCCATGAGGATTTTGCCCTGGGCGCGCACGGCCTGGCCTGCGGCGGCGCTGGCGGCCTTTTCGGCTTCCATGAAAGGCGTGAGATACGCCACGGCCTTCTTCATCACGCGGGCGGATTTGACCACCTGCGGGAGGAACATTTTTCCGGCGCCAAACAGGTCGCCGACCACATTCATCCCGGCCATCAAGGGCCCTTCGATGACCAGCAGCGGCTTGCCCAGCTTCAGCCGGGCCTCCTCGGTGTCCTCGTTTACATGGGCGTCGATCCCCTTGACGAGCGCGTGTTTCAAGCGTTCCTCGACCGGTGCGCTGCGCCAAGCCTCGTCGGCTTTCGCCTCGGCCACCGTCCCCGTCTCCCTCTTTTTCAGCGCTTCACCATGCGCGACCAACCGCTCGGTCGCATCGGGGCGCCGGTTCAACAACACGTCCTCGACGAGTTCGAGCAGGTCCCGGGGGATCTCCTCATACACAGCCAGCATGCCGGCGTTGACGATCCCCATGTCGAGGCCCGCCCGGATGGCATGATAAAGGAACGCGCTGTGCATCGCCTCGCGAACATGGTTGTTGCCCCGGAACGAGAACGAAATGTTGCTGATGCCGCCGCTGACTTTTGCATGCGGCAGGTTCGACTTGATCCACCGGGTCGCGTTGAGGAAATCGACCGCGTAATTGTTGTGTTCCTCGATCCCGGTCGCCACGGTCAGGATGTTCGGATCAAAGATGATGTCCTCGGGCGGAAAGGCCGTCTGGCGCACCAGCAGATCGTAGCTGCGTTTGCAGATCTCGCATTTGCGCTCGAAGGAATCCGCCTGTCCCTTCTCGTCGAATGCCATCACCACCACGGCCGCGCCGAAGCGTCGCACCAGGGCGGCTTGCTCGAGGAACTTCGCCTCCCCCTCCTTCAGCGAGATGGAATTGACTATCCCTTTCCCCTGCAAACAACGAAGCCCGGCCTGGATCACTGTCCATTTGGATGAATCCACCATGATCGGCACCCGGGCAATGTCGGGCTCGGCCGCGATGAGATTCAGGAACTTCGTCATCGCGGCCGCGCCGTCCAACATGCCTTCATCCATGTTGACATCGATGATCTGCGCGCCGGTTTCGACCTGTTGTTTGCAGACCGCCAGCGCGTCGTCATAGTTCCCCGCCAGGATCAGTTTCGCGAAGCGGGGAGAGCCGGTGACATTGGCGCGCTCGCCGATGTTGACGAAGGTCGCAACCTGTTGGAGGGCCGGCGCGCCGGGATCGGAAGCGCGTTCATTCGCAGAGCTGTCGGGCACCGCGGGAGCGCCGGCTCGCGCGGCCGAACGAACGGTGAACGCTTCCATCCCGCTGAGACGCAGCTGCGGCTCGAACCGGGGCGTCACGCGCGGAGGCAGTCCTCGAACCGCTGCCGCGATGGCCTTGATGTGCGCTGGCGTCGTTCCGCAACAGCCTCCCACCACATTCAACCAGCCCGCTTCTGCCCAGGGCCGAATCTGAGGAGCCAGAGTTTCGGGCATCTCCGGGAAGCCGGTCTCGGACAGGGGCTCGGGAAGGCCGGCGTTGGGATAAACGCAAATCGCGGTGTCGGCGATGCGATG
Source organism: Verrucomicrobiota bacterium (assembly GCA_041166945.1). GTDB lineage: Bacteria > Verrucomicrobiota > Verrucomicrobiia > Limisphaerales > JADJPG01 > DASTLJ01. Next base: position 6,971 of record JBEEGQ010000096.1, on the reverse strand, counting down.
CAGTTCTTCGACGTAGGCGCGCATCTCCTTCGGGCCGAGCGCGCAGTTGAACCCGATCGTCAGCGGCGCCGCGTGGCGGACCGAATTCCAAAACGCCTCAACCGTTTGTCCCGTCAACGTGCGGCCCGAAAGGTCCGTGATCGTGCCGGAAATCATCACCGGCAACCGCACGCCGCGCGCCTCGAAAACTTCGCTGACGGAAAACAGCGCCGCCTTCGCGTTCAGCGTGTCAAAGATGGTTTCCACCAGGAGCAAATCCACGCCGCCATCGATGAGCGCCTCGATCTGCTCGCGGTAGGCCTGGCAGAGCTGCCTGAAATTCACCGAGCGAAAACCCGCGTCATTCACGTCGGGAGAAAGGCTCGCGGTCACGGGCATCGGACCGATCGCGCCCGCCACAAATCTTCGCTGGCCCGTTTTGGCGCCCACCGCATCCGCCGCCCGGCGCGCCAGGGTCGCGGCAGCCAGGTTTAATTCACGAGCCAGCGCCCGCAATGTGGGGTCGCCCACCACCTCGTCGAAATAACCCTGGTCCTTTCGACCGCTGGCATGTTTGAAAAAAAAATCGTGCTGCCCGATTGTCGTCGCTGAAAAGGTGTTCGTCTCCACGATGTCTGCCCCCGCCTCCAGGTAATCGCGGTGAATCTCCTCGATGACCGCAGGCCGGGTCAGCTGCAGCAATTCGTTGTTTCCCTGGAGCGCCTTGCCCTGCCAATCCCGGAATCGATCCCCGCGAAACCCCGCTTCATCCAGCTTGTAACGCTGGATGACCGTCCCCATCGCACCATCCAGTATCACGATGCGTTCCCGCAAAAGTTTCTCGAGCAATCCTGCTGCGTCGTTCTGCTTTGTCATATGGCGTTCAAGAGATCGGCGGGAATCCCCTCAATATGAGCTTCCGGCCTCGCGAAGCATTGGAACGCGGATACCCATCGCAAAAAAATGCCGGGCCGCGGCAAACTCAATCGCTTCGCACGAAGATTGGCAACAGCGCCCATACCGAACGACCTTACAACCTCCACTCACAATCTGTCAAATCAACAAATCATGATTTGTTGATTTGATAAATAATAGGCGCGCGGCAGTCATGTCGCCTCACGGTGGATCGCGGGGAAAGATTCGAGTTTTGGGGGACCCGCGCTGCGACTGGAAGCCTGATACCGCTTTTTTCTGAAGCGGCATAAACGCCGCGCGGCGTTTTCTGGGGATGATTGCCGCAAAAGAACGCAAAGAACACATAGGAAAGGGAGCTTCCGTCCTGTCTCTCTTTGCGTTCCTCGCGTTCTTTCGTGGCCATCAACCGCCTTCTCACTTCGGGTTCGCGCGAAACTCGGGAAAAGTATGAGTCCGCTACCGGGCAAGGCTCGTCACTCGCCACTCGTCACTCGTCACTCTGCTGAAGCCAGACCGGGTGCCGTCCTTATTTCGCTCCCTGATCAATCCAGGCGCGCACCAAGCCGACCTGATCTTTGGTCAGCGGCTTGCCTTTGTCCGTCGGGGGCATCGCTGAATCTTCATCCAAGCGGGCGATCGCGTGAACCACATCGCTGTTGGCGCTGTCGCCGGGTTTCAGTATTTTGCCGTCCTCTCCCCCCTTCAATACCGCCTCGAGGGTATCCAGACGCAACTTGGCCTTTTGTTTCTCGGCCCCGTGACACTTCGTGCAGCTCGCCTCCAACAACGGTTTGATGTCCTTGGCGTAAGTGACCCCTTTCTGGGTGGCCGCGGGCGGCAGCTTGCTGATATCGACCTTTTTATCGGCAGCGGCAGCGGAGAAAAGGCACACGCCAGAGGTCGCGACAATCAAAGCGAACGTTGTTTTCATGTAATGATGATTTATATGCAGGACCGTTGAACTCTTTTCCTAGACGTCGCGAACGTCAAAGAGATTCGACCAAGTGTGTGACGGGAAAAACGCACCGTCACGAGGAAGGCCATTCGGCACTTGCCGTCCGTCGCATCCTTCGCTTTAGTGCCGGCATCATGCGCGTTTCCCCTATCCTTCCCCTTTGCCTGGTGCTCGTCCTCATTCTGGTTTCCTGCGCTTCCCCTGAGGGGTCGGCGACAAAATCGATCGCGACATCGCCCAAATCCGCCAAGGCCCCGCGCGCGACCAAACCCGAGGCCGAACCGGCGAAACCGGAATCGACCCGCCCCATCTCCACTGTCGCAGGGGTCCCCCGCTCCGGTCCGCCCTCCCTCTCCACCAACGACACGCCGCGGCCGGATCCCATCCGGCCCTATTCGCGCGTCATCACCAAGGACGCCAAAACGGAGCGCGGCGTTTTCATCACGCATCGTGTCGATGACCGTTACTATTTCGAGATCCCCACCAATCAGCTGGGCAAGGACTTTCTTTGGGTCACGCAAATTGCGCGGACGCAGGCGGGGTATGGCTACGGCGGCGGTTCGCATGTCGGGAACCGGGTGGTGCGGTGGGAACTGCGCGATCGCGACATCCTGTTGCGGGATGTGAAATTCACCATTCGGGCCGACGGCACCGACTCGGTGCGGCACGCGGTGGAGGACACGAGCGTTCCGGCGATCATCCGCAAGCTGCCCGTGGCGTGCTGGGGAACGAACAAGGCGCCGGTGATCGACATGACCGATTTCTTTGTGAGCGACGTGGCGGAGTTCAGCGCAAAGGCGGCGCTCAATTCCAGCGGAGCGGATCGTTCGCGCAGTTTTATTGAACGGATCAAAACCTTTCCCGAAAACATCGAGACCAAGGTCACCATGACCTATGCGATAGGGGGCGGCAGCGCGATTCTGCTGGGGAACACGAATGCGCCGACGGCTCCCACCCGCCGCGATTCGGCGCAGAGCGCGGTGACCGTTCTGCTACATCACAGCATGGTGCGTCTGCCCGAGAAGCCGATGCAACCGCGCGTGCACGATGCCCGTGTTGGCTTTTTCAATGTCGCCTTCGAGGACTTCGCGACCGAGGAGCACCAGGTCAAGCAGGTCCGTTTCATCAATCGCTGGCGTCTCGAAAAACAGGATCCGGCCGCGGAAATTTCCGAGCCAAAAAAGCCCATCGTCTTTTACATCGGCCGCGGCGTGCCCGACAAATGGCGTCCCTACATCAAGCGCGGGGTCGAGGCATGGCAGCCCGCGTTCGAGGCGGCCGGCTTCCGGAATGCCATCCTCGCCAAGGACGCCCCGAGCGAACTGGAGGACCCGAATTGGGACGCCGAGGACGCGCGCTACTCCACCATTCAATGGCTTCCGTCCACGATCGAAAATGCCATGGGCCCCCACGTCCACGATCCGCGCACGGGCGAAATCCTGGAATCCGACATCCTGGTTTATCACAACATCCTGAAGCTGACCCGCGACTGGTATTTTGTGCAGGCATCGCCGATGGATCCGCGCGCGCAAAAACTTCCGCTTCCGGACGACTTGATGGGCGAATTGCTGTCGTATGTGATCACTCACGAGATCGGTCACACACTCGGTTTCCCCCATAACATGAAAGGCAGTTCCTCCTACACCGTCGAGCAACTCCGCGATCCGGTGTTCACCAAAAAATACGGGACCGAGGCTTCGGTCATGGATTACGGCCGCTACAATTACGTCGCCCAGCCGGGGGACGGCGCGACGCTGGTTCCCGTGATCGGCCCGTATGACTTCTTTGCAATCGAATGGGGCTACAAACAATTCAAGGACGCTCCCACTCCCGCGAAGGAAAAGCCGCATCTCGATCAGATCGCGGCCCGACAGGTGGACAATGCCATGCTCCGATTCGGCGATCCGAATGCCGGGGTGGATCCGTCGCAGCAGACCGAGGACCTGGGATCCGATGCGGTGAAGGCCACCGAGCTGGGGCTTAAAAACATTGCGCGCGTCGCCGCCTTTCTCATCAGCGCCACCTGCAAGGAGGGCCAGGATTACGAGCTGCTCAACAACATGTACACCCAGCTCCTGCGCCAGCGGGACCGTGAATTGGGCCATGTGGCGAGCATCGTCGGCGGCGTGGTGCAGAACAACCTGTGGTTCGGCCAGCGCGATCACGTTTTCGATCCGGTTCCCGCCGACAAGCAGCGTTACGCCGTCACGTTCCTGCTCGAGAATGGACTGAACACGCCCGATTACCTGGTGAGTCCCGACATCCTGGCGCGCATCGAGCCGGCCGGTGTCGCCGATCGGATTCTTTCCAGCCAGCGATCGCTGATCGCGACCCTGCTGGACGACAGCCGTTGCAAACGAATGAGCGAGTTCGTCAATCGCGATGCGAACAATTCCTACAGCCCGGGGGCGATGCTCGCCGATTTGCGCGCCGGGGTTTTCAGCGAATTGCGCGCCGCCCAACCCGAGGTGAATCTTTACAGGCGGAATCTTCAGCGCGCCTTTGTCGAGCAGCTCGGCACATTCGCCAGCAGCTCGAGCGCCTCGACCGACATGCCGGCTCTCGCGCGCGCGGAGCTCAAGCGCATCCAGGAGGACGCGAGGAAAATCACCACCGCAAAAGGCGAGGCGACCGTCGCCCACCTGGCCGATCTCGTGGCCCGCATCGAACGCATTTTCGAGCCAAAATCCGGCGGCGCTGAACGCCCGGGGTCCCCGCGCAGTTTTTGAATGAACATGAAAGCGAAGATCATCATCACTCCGAAAAAAGCGGTTCTGGATCCCCAGGGAAAGACCGTTTCCAACGCGCTCGAACACATGGGCTACGAGGGCATCATGGCGGTGCATGTCGGCAAATACCTCGAAATCGATCTCGCCGGCACTGACAAGGTCGTCGCACGCCAGCGCATGGCCGAGGCCTGCAGCCGGTTCCTCAGCAATCCTGTGATCGAAGATTACCGCCTCGAAATCGAATGAACTTCGTTGTCCTTCAATTCCCCGCATCGAATTGCGACCAGGATGCAGTCCACGCCGCCCGGCTTCTCGGCCACTCCGCCCGGCTGCTCTGGCACAAGGAGAATACCCTGAAGGACGCGGACGCCGTCATCGTCCCCGGTGGATTCAGCTATGGTGATTATCTGCGTTGCGGCGCCATCGCCCGGTTCAGCCCGGTCATGAGAGCGGTGACTGAATTCGCGGCGAACGGCGGGATGGTGCTCGGCATCTGCAACGGATTCCAGGTGCTGACCGAGGCGGGGTTGCTGCCCGGAGCGCTCATTCGCAATCGTTCCCTCCAATTTCGCTGCGAACATGTCCACGTGAAAACCGTCACCGCAGATTCCCCCTTCACCAACCAGGCGGCCGCGGGACGCCTGCTGCGCCTCCCGATCGCGCACGGGGAAGGCTGCTATTTCGCTGACGACGACACCCTCGCCCGGCTTCGGACGAATCACCAGGTCCTGTGGCAATATGCCACCGCCGACGGCGCGATTACCGACGACGCCAACCCCAATGGCGCCCTGGAAAATATCGCCGGCATCTGCAACGAAAGTCGCAATGTGGCGGGCCTGATGCCTCATCCCGAGCGCGCTTGTGAATCTGTTTTGGGAAGCGAAGATGGACGCCTTATTTTCGAGAGCATGATTCACGCGCACGCCAGGCGCGCCGGCGCGCGAGCGGCATGAAGAGGGGCGATGACGCGAAGTGCCCGGACGGAAAACCGACGCCACCGGATGCAGTGTTGGATCGAAGGCCGGCTATCGGACTGCTTCGGATTTGAGGGCCTGCTCGAAGCATTCGAGTGCTTCGGAATAGCGCTCTTGCTGGTTGAAAGCGCTGCCTTTGCACAAGTAGGCCTGGGTTAACTGGCGGTTCAAGGCAATGGCCCGATCGCAGCACTCGACCGCTTCATCGAAGCGTTTCAACCGTTCGAGGGCCATCCCTCGCTTCACGTGCGCCTCGGCGTGTTCCGGGGCGAGCACGAGGACCTCTTCGAAACATTGCAACGCTGCCTCCCCCTGCCCGAGGCTCAGCAACGTCTGGCCTTTGCCCAGCAGCACCGCAACATGCCCGGCCAGAGGCTCGTCGTTTTCCGCCGGCACCACCATCTGCCCGCCCCTCGCGCGTCCGGTCACAGGAATCGAATGGGCGCTTCCCTCGAGTTCCTCGATGCGTTGTTCGAGCCGCTCGATGACGCTTTGCAGGCGGGATCCCTGTGAAGAGTCGCCCGCCGCGGAGAGCATCCGGCTTTCGACCGGGCCCCCCGCCCCGAATCCGCCGGCGCCAAGGGCGTGAACCCCGGGAAAGCCGGTCGCGATTTCGGCGAGCCGATTCATGCCGCGCAGTTGAAAAAATGCCATGCTAAGCAGGATTAGAAATCCGACCCCCACGAAAATACCGGCGAGTGTGAGCATGGTGCGGTTGGAATTTCGCGCCGCATCCTGCTGCTGCTCCCGCGCCTGAACGAGCGACTTCTCGATCAGCTCCAGGCGCCCTGCCAGCACCTCCGAATTCGTTCGCGTCGCCGTCGAGTTCTCCAAGCGCGTCTGCTCGACGGCCAGCAGCGTGGCATGCAGCTGTTCCTGCAATTGAAGATAGGAACGAAGCATCCGCTGGACCTCGACGGAATCTTCGCCGGCCGCTTTTACCGGACCGTTGGTCGTCGCAGCAGCCACCGCCGGCGGTTCAGCTGCCCGCAACGAGCCCGGCGCCATGACAGATGCGAGCATCAAAATCAGGCAGCCCCAGCACGCCGCCATCTTCACAACGACACGACCGCTTGGTGCGAAAAGACTGCGCGACATGGCGCGACGGCTGGCAATGACATCAGGCTTCATCAAGCCTCAAACTAGGGACGCCGGAATTTTTTGGAAAGTGAAAAGCGTTTCGCGCCGCAGCGGGCGGAGCCGCACTAGTCCAAAGTGACGAGTGACGAGTGACGAGTGGGGGAGATGACGAATAACGAATGACGAATGAGCGCGGGTGGCGCGATTGGCAATTCGTTGTTCAGTATGGAGTCCCGCCTTTAGGCTAATGCCATTCGGTAATTATTTGGAGGTGTGCCAATTTGACGCTTGTACTTTTGGTACAAGTGTTTACATAGAAATGGATGCATAAGCATCTCA
>JBEEGQ010000095.1:0-8236 GCA_041166945.1 Verrucomicrobiota bacterium | reverse complement strand
GATGTTGAACTTGCGATCGAGATCCTTGATTTCAATGGAAATTGTTCCGTCGATGGATCCGTCGAGCGCCGTCAGCGGGTAATTCTGAAGATCGATCTCCGCGAGGGCATCGTTGGTTTCGCCAGGACCGCCCGCCCACTTCTGTTTGAGGGAATCAAATTGTCCATTGGGTCCCGTGGTGCTTTGCGCCAATACCCACTTGGCGACCTCGACGCCTGCACGGCCCGCCCAGTCGAGGTCTGAGCTGAAGGTTGCATGTCGAGCGAGCGTCGTTTCCACCTTCATCGTGGCGGCGAAGACCCCGGCAAGAATTCCCAGCACCACGAGTACAATCAGCACCATGATCAGGGCGATGCCTTGATTTCTTTGGTGCCGGTGGATTTTCATGTGATGACGCGCTTCGTCTCAACGACCAAACCCGCCTCCTGGCGTCACCACTCCCTTGTTAAAACGCGGGTCGACTCCCTGGTTTTGATAAGGATTCTGAAACTGACCGGGGTTGTTCGGATCGAATTGGTTTCCTCGCAGGCCGGACCGGTTCGTCAAACCACCCGCCCCCGGCAAAATTGGAGGGGCGGCGCCCTGGATGTCCGCCTGCACGGCGACAGATGGAAGCGCGACCAAACTGTATGTCAGATCATACGGCTTGCTGGCGTCGTTGGCGGTTTTACCCAACCCGAGCGCAATTTGCACCAGGCGCGGCAGTTGATTCGTGGATTTCCATTCCTCCAGCCATTCGTTTTTCCGGTCGTCAAAAAAGGCAAGTTTGAAAAACGTAACGTCCCGCGCCAGCGTGATGGTATAGGCCTCGACCCCGTTGTTGGTCGCGAGAAGGATGGGCGCCTGTGTCATGATCAGGTCGCTCATTCCATCTTTTCCGGGCCGGGTATAAAAACTGACCCGGCGCACCTTTTGATCCCCATAGCGATCGGAGCCCGGAAAACCGGCCGGAAGCCTCGTCACCAGGCTGACCTCCGCCATGTCGCCGCTTGTATCCGCGAAAAACAGGTAATACTTCATGTTGGCGACGAACATTTCGGTGGAGTTGAACGCGTCTTCCAGACTCCGCATGGCCATGCGCGAACGTTGCACCTCCGCCGCGGCCTTCAGCCCGGACTTGGTGCCTTTGAGGATGGCGATCCACGTTGCATATATGGCCGTCAACACCATGCCAAAGATGCCAATGGCGAGCATGATTTCGATGATCGTGAATGCCAATCGCCGCAAGACGCCTCGGGGGACATTTGAATTTCGTGTTGCGGCGATTCTCATGGCCTGCCTCTCGTGGCGCTGCCCGGCTTGGAATTGGGACGCCAGAATTGGGTGCCCACAACCGCCACTCCCTTCCCCGCCTTGCGGTCATTGTAGGTGGCCACATCCACCTGAAATAATCCGTTGCTGCCAACCTCGGTGATCTGCGCCTCCCACCTGTAACCCGGATACATCCCGGGGGCGATGTCTTCGTAATCACCGGAAATTTGACCCTCCTCGAATCGATTTGTCAGGGAGAGCGCATGCAGGATGATGCCCGGATCCGGCTCGCGCGTTTGAAGCTTTTTAGCCGCCTTAAGATTGGTGGCGATCAATTCAAGAAGCGCGAAAGCCACCATGAAAAAAATCGCGCACGCAACGATCACTTCGAGCAGGCTGAAGCCCCGGCGTGAGGACCGATGACCCTTCGCGGAGCTCATCGGGCGTCTCAAACCTCTTTTCGAGGCAGCGCCGGGTTCGTCAATTCGCAGGTTCAAATTCATCTTGCCTTGAACTTCGATTCATCACTTTCCACCTCGGACAGGGCCGTCACGACTTCCAGCCAGATATTACGGGTTTGGTTGCGCTCGTCGATCAGGACGATGCTCATTTCGTCACAGGTTCCATTGGATTTGAACCGCACACGAGCCACGTCATCATCGGTCCAGTCTTCGCCGTTCACGCCCAATCCCTTGATGTGAACCGAGTCAGGAAGCTTGACGGAAAAACCGCTGCTGCCGGAGCTCTTGGCCGGTTTTCGTTCGGCCATGCGCCAGTTGCCACCGTTGACGCTCGGGCTGTCCAATCCCCCGTGTGGCGTGGATTCAGCGCTCGACGCTCCAACTTCCAAAGTCCCATCCCGGGGATGAATAATCAGCTCCGAGGTTGTTTGCTGCAAAATAGCGATGGCTCGCGCGTGGCTGCAGGCTTCCTGCACATCCTTGACGGCCCGGTTCATGCCTTTGCCACCGTCGATGGCCGTGTTGATGAACGGTATGCTCACCGTCATGAAAATCGCGATGATGGCCACCACGATCATGATCTCGATCAGCGTAAACGCGCTGCGGCACCGCTTGCGAAAGGCGCCCGTGGCCCTCCGGAACGTCGCGCGAGGCCCTGCGAACAAATGACTGCTGGCTGGGCGCGAAGTATTCATCACCGGCTCAGGCTGGAGGTGATCGCGAACATTGCGGAGAGAATGCTGAACAGCAAACCGCCCACGCCGATCGCCATGACGATGATCATCGCCGGCTCGATCAGGTTCGTCAGAACCCTCAGTTGCAGCGACAATTCATTCTCATACGTGTCGGCAATATTCTGGAGTGAACCGGGAACGTCGCCGGTCTCCTCGCCGATCTTCAACAGATCGAGCATCAACTGCGGAAAGAGCCCTGTGCGCGCCAGCGGTTGCGCGATCGTTTTGCCGTCCGTCACAGCCTCGCGGGTTTTTGCGATGGCCTCCTTGAGGATCACATTGGGAACGATGGCCTCGGTGATTTTAAGGGCTGTCAGGACCGGCACTCCGTTGATCAGGAGGGTGGCGAGCGTGCGGGCGAACTGGCCGAAAAGATTCAAGCGAACGACCTTGCCAATCAAAGGCGCCCGCATCTTCCAGCCGTCGATCTTGCGCTTGCCCTCGGGCGTGGCTCGAAACCGGCCGACGATGGTCGCGATCGCCAGGATGACCCCGATCATCACGTACCAGTAATGGCCAAAAACGTAGCTGACGTTCATCAGCAGCTTGGTTGCCCAGGGCAACGGCACGTTCATGCCGTCGAAAATCTTCATGAACTTCGGCAACATGAACGTCATGAAAAAAATGACGATCACCACTCCGACGCACGCCACGATGATGGGATAGATCAATGCCGACGTGAATTTGGACTGCACCTCGGCGAAGCGTTCGAAATGTATGGCGAGCCTTTTGAGCACATCCACCAGCGCGCCGGCCTGCTCGCCCGCCTGCACCATGTTGCGATAAAGATCCGAGAAGATCAGCGGCTGCTTGGACATCGAATCGGAAAGGCTTTTGCCCTCCATCACGTCCTGTCGGAGTTCCTTGCTGACAGACGAAGGAATGCCCTTGCTCTCGAGGTGGCTCATGCTGTGCAAGGCCACCGTCAGGGGCATGCCGCACTTCAACAGATTCGAAAGCTGTGTGGTAAACGTCGCCAACTCCTGAAGCTTGGGCTTGCGCTGTCGCCGGCGCATCCGGAGCATCCCTGGCATTCCGGACGCCATCCCGCCCGCCGGCTTGGGCTTTTCGATCGCGGCGGCGCCGGCTTTGGATCCGTCCACCATGACGGGGAAAAGGCCGAGCTTTTCGATTTGAGCGAGCGCGGCGGCGCGGTCCGCCACATCGAGAATTCCCGCGACCACTTCACCCGTTCTCCGTCGTGCCTTGTACGCAAACTGTGCCATAGACTTGGAAAGTAATTAACCACTCGACCCGGAAAGTTGCGAGTGCAATTCCGGCCCTCGTCATCCTTAACGGCAGCAGGAGGGTTCGCTAAAGACCTGGATCCTTAAAGACCCATGGCGATTTTCAGTCGATCAAAAACCACCCGCTGTGTCTCCGGGCTGAAATGGTTGTAATCATCCAGTTCCTGGAGTTGCAGCGCGCCGTGGCCATTGGTGAGATCATAAACCTTGCCCGCCTCCTCGACACAGGCCCGGACATCGCCCGCGGACGCCTGGTAATCCACCTTCGGAGCGAAAATCAGCGCGGGCCGCGGGGCGATCATGCCCAGCAATTCGTGGTAATCGTACGGGATGCGGTTCTCCTTGCCCAGAAAGGCCGCCAGGCGCGGCTGGAGAGGCATCCAAACCGACCAGCGCGCTATGCCGCCCGTCCCGCGCGTCGCGGTGTCGAGACGCATCGGCGTGAAGCCCGCCACGCTCACGACGCCCGCCACCCGGTCATCGAGTGCTGCGGCGTGCAAGGCGGTCATTCCTCCCGTCGCATATCCCAGGAGCCAGATACGTTTGGGATCCACGAAATCGGTTTTCGCAAGCGCTTCCACCGCGGCCAGCGTGTCCTCGACCTGCTTGCCCATCAGCGACCAGTGGGGGTAACGAAGATAAAAATTTCGGACCTCTGAAACCCGGGTGCCGTTGCCGATTTGGTCGAAGGCGAACACGGCGCAGCCCAACCGCGCGAGGGCGATGTGCGGGTTTTCGCCCCGCCTGTAGCCCGCCGCATATCCGTGTGACACAGAGATGGGATGGAGCCAGATGACCGCCGGCAATTTTTGGGCCACCTTCGGGGCGGTGTCGGCGTTCGTTGGGAAATAGAGATCGCCCGCGATGTAATTTCCAAAATTGACGCCGCGCTTTGCCATTCCCGCTGGAATCTCCGAGCGTCCCAATTGCACCGCGAGATGGCGCGCCTCGGCGCCGTAACTGCCGGCGTCGCTCGCGGAAAATGGAGGCGCCTGGCCGAGCCCCCAAAGCACGCGCTCTCGAATCGCAGGCACTTTTTTATTCCAAGCCTCGACGGTGCTGATCGTGATCCCTTCCGGGCTGCGCAACAGGTTGGTGATCGCCGCCGGCTCGAATTCGTCGGGATCGATCTTTTCCTTCCCGACATCCTGCCAGGATTTGTAAGTCGGAAAGAGAGTGGGATCGGCGATGGGAAATGGCGCCCGCTTGAACATCGCGTCAAGCCAGTCCATATAACCTTCGATATCCTCGGCGCGCGTTTCGTGCCCGCCGGAACGGTAACGCAGGCTCAAGTCGCCGGAACGTTCGAGCAGTTCGTAGGCGCGCCGCGCGGAATAAACGGTCTGCTCGACCGCCCAGATGCTTTCGACCGAGTCGTTCAAGCCGGAAGAGATCAGGCAGGGACGCGGAGCGATGCAGGCGATCAGTTGCGGCTGGTCGACGGGCAGTTTGTTCTCGCGTCCCGCAAAGAAGCGCAACCGCGGGTGCAGCCAGTCCGGAAATCCGCGCGTGATGTTTTCGATCCCCTCTCCGAATTGCGTCTCCGAGAAGAGCCGGAACGAGCAGGCGCCCCCGGCTCCGGAGCTGCTCGAAATCACGGCCTTGATCCGCGGATCGAATGCCGCCGCGATCAGCGAGGTCTTGCCATTGCGCGAATGGCCCGCAATGGCGATCCGATCCTTGTCCACGACCTTCAGCGTGTGCAGATAATCCACGCACCGACTGGCCGCCCAGGCGCGGCGGGTGAGCGTGGTCCAATCCGCGCCCGGCCAAATCGGCTTCCAGGACTCGGTGTCATCACGCGAATCGGCACCGGCATACACGCAGGCGATGTAACCGCGGCTCACCGCCAGCAAGGCCCACCGCCGGTGCGTATCCTGCGTGATAAACACCGGGAGCGGAGGTCTTGCATCGGGGATGATAATTTCCACCCGCAGCTTCGCGGCCCAGCCGGGACCGAATTCAAGCGTCAATTCGCGCGCCGGCGCGCCCGCCTCGTTGCGTTCCTTGATCTCTCCCACGGTGAGGTTTGTGGGCGAAACCGGCCAGGAACCAAGCACGTAATGCTGGAAAAGACCCAGCAATTCCTCCCGTCGCTTCGGCCATTCGCTCCATGTGGCCTTGTGGCCGTTGGCGAAAATCAATGGATCGGGAAGAGCCGCGTTCCCGGGCAGTTTATCGAAGTCGGGCGGCATCTCCCCGGTGGCCTTAAGCCAGCGTTCCCATGGTTCCGACCGGGGCAACATTCGCAGGAGTTCCTCGAGAAACTCCTTCTGCCGGGCCGTGGCCGGAACCGTTGCGGCGGTGACCGAAAAATTCATCGCGACGAGCGCCGTCAGGATGAGGAGAGGCCTTTTCACCGGAGTTCAGGAAAGGAGTTCGCGCTGCCAGGGCATCAACTCTTTTTCGTATTCCTCCCAGTCTCCCGCCAGCGCGATGAGCAGGGCGCGCGGCGCGATCAGGGTGGGATCGAGTTCGAGCTCGGAGGCGCGCTGGTTACGGCGATCCTCCAGCTGATGAAGCCGCCGTTTTTCACCCTCGCTCAGCCGCTTGCCCCGGTGACGCAAAGGTCCGGGAGGATGTTTGTCCGCCAATCCCTCCCCTACGACATCGCGAATGCCATCCCGGCGCCGGGCAGTGAGGTAGCGGGGCATCGCCTCGTCGACATCGCGTCCGCCCGCCGCGGCGATGGCGATTCCGACCATGACCTCGGGGGGCAAAATAAAATAGGGCGGACGGTTTGATGTGACGGCCTCGGCTTCGCGCCAGTGCCACAGCGCCCGCAACACGGCGAGCTCCGGCGGCGCCAGTTGATGTGAGCCTTTCACGCGCCACACCGATTCCGGGTCCGGCGGATTCAACTGCGTGCTGTCGGCGATGAGTCTCGCGCAACATTGACGGTGCCACTCCAGCCGGCCTTTGGATTTGAGTTCCGCCGCGAGGATGTCAGCGATGGGCTTGAGAAAACGGGTGTCATTACGCGCATAGACCTCCATCCGTGGCGTCAACGGGCGCCGTGCCCAGTTGGCTTTTTGGGGTCCCTTCTCGAGTTTGACGCCCAAATAACGATCGACCAGGTTGCCGAGCCCAAACTCGCGCGCGCCGAGCAACCGACTGGCGAACATCGTGTCGAAAATCGACGTCGGCACGAAACCGCAGTGTTTGCGAAAAAGCCGCAGATCATAATCGGCACCATGCAGGACGAGTTGATGCTGGCTGAAGATGTCGAACGCCGGTTGAAGATTGAGGCCGGCCAGGGGATCCAGCAAGTGATCGGCGGCGTCGATGCTCACCTGGATGAGGCATAATTTCTCAGGATAGGCATGAAGACTGTCCGCCTCTGTGTCGATCGCAATCCAACTGGCGGCATTTAAGCGCGGCAGAAAGGTGGCAAGCTTCGCTTCCGTATCAATCACGCGCCGCACTATAGAAAGAATCAGGCCGTTCAAAAGGGAATTTGCGCCGACCCTCCCCGAAAAGTGTTGCATCTGGCAGCCGGAGAACGGCTTCCGGAAACTGCTAGCGCTGCTTCGGCGGCTGCGGAGGTTCAGCCGGCTTGTTCGTCGGCCATAAATCCACAACGATGCCGCTCTGCCACGGCACCTCCTTTTTGTTGACGATCAATACTCGAGGCAACAGTTCCACCTCGTGTCCGAACAGATCGAACGTCACCACTCCCGGAAGAAAAGTGAGGTCCTCGTAGATAACCCGCCCAAAAGGAACCGGCATCAGGACGCGATCAAACCGAACCGAACCTGGCGCATTGGTGGCGTGCTCTCCGTGGACGATGAGTTGCACTCCGGAGATCTTCAACGCGCGTTGCGATACCGAGAGGACGGCCTCGCCCTGGGCATTGTCGCTGAATGTGATTTCCCAGGGGCCTCGGTGCTGCCGGAACCGTTCGATGCCCCAGAACGCCGCGAAATAGAGAACTCCGACAACAACGAAGGTGATTAGGACAGATTTCGGGGTGAGCCCGGCGGAACGCAGCACACGGGATGGTTCGGGGATGCGGGCGACGAAGTCAAGGCGGGGGGCGAAAGCTGTGGGGGAAGCTCAAGCAGAGTGACGAGTGACGAGTGACGAGTGACGAATGGCGTGACGACACGTAAAAGACGACGTGAGGAGACTCAAGCAAAGTGGCGGGTGGCAAGTGGCGTTTAGCAATATCGCAAGAGCCAGCGCCGACTCCATGACAGCGCCAACCCACCCGGCGCTACCAATAGCCACATCGACGGCTCGGGCACCGCTTCGAATTGAAAGGATACAATTGTCGGGACTGACCCGTTTGTCCCGAGGATTCCGAAGGGTTGAATCGGAGCGCGCGGAGCGCGGACAGCCCTGTCCGCGCGAACCTCAACCCCCAGGGTACGGCTGCTGGGGTCACATCTCGATATTTGACAATTCCAAGTGAATTTTGTTAACGAGCCGTGACAATTTTGAGTCCTTCGACAATCGACGATGAAATCGACTGACCGCTGCCCCCGCAGCCGTGTAGTCCATTCCGCCGGCCAATTCGGACAGTCTATTTAATGGCAACGGT
>JBEEGQ010000094.1:0-3946 GCA_041166945.1 Verrucomicrobiota bacterium | reverse complement strand
CCGCCAAGGTAATCGAATGGAAAAGCAACGCCGCTACGACGAAGCCCAACACTTTTCTGACCGGCACGTTTCCGCTGGCCAAATCATTCCATCGATCTCGCAGCAATGTCTCGCTGGTGATGGGATTCGCCGCCGGGTTCTCTTCTCTTGATTTTGTTTTCATAGATGATTTCTGCGGTTTCTACCTTTGTTGCTGAATAGTCCGTTCGCAATGGTAATTCGCTGGTTCAGGCGATGTCGAACAGCAACGCCTCGGTCGGCCTATTTGCCGTCAGCGTGAGAACGCCGGGAGCTTCGGTGCTGGCCCCGTCGCCTGCCGCCAGTTCGGCCCCGTTAAGAGTTAACGCCCCATCGGCAACATGCAGCCATGCTCCACGGCCGGGCTTGATTTCATGCGAGACAGTCTGACCGTCTTCGAGGCGGACACGATAGACATCCACATCCTGATGGATCGTCGCCGATCCGTCCCGGCCAGTGGGCGAGATCACCAACACCTTGGGCGCCTTCGCGTGCTCGGGCTTCGGATGCCATTCAGTGTAACTCGGCGCGAGGCCGCGCTCGCGGGGTTGAATCCAGATTTGCAGAAAGTGCAACGGCTCCATGGTCGACGGATTGAACTCGCTGTGCGTGACGCCCCGGCCCGCGCTCATCAGTTGAATGCGTCCCGGTTTCAATTGCCGCCCATTTCCCATGCTATCCTTATGCTCCAGTGTCCCTTCCAGCACGTAGCTGAAAATCTCCATGTCTCGGTGCGGATGCGCGCCAAACCCTTTTCCGGCGGCAACGCGGTCGTCGTTGATGACCCGCAGCGAACGGAAGCCAGCGTGCGCCGGGTCGTAATAGTCCGCAAACGAGAAAGTGTGATACGAATTCAGCCAGCCGTGATCGCCATGACCACGTTCGTTTGCCCGCCGGATGGTCAGTTCATTCAATATCGTTTTCATGGAACCAGCTTGCACTCTTGCGTGAGTTCCTCCCAATGCCATGTTCTTGGCCTGAGCCTGCTTTTCAGGTATACCTCTGCGGAATGGAACTCCGACAACTGCGTTATTTCGTGGCGGTGGCGGAAGAAGCCAATATCAGCCGCGCCGCGCAGAAAATCTTTCTCACCCAGCCCGCGTTAAGCCGGCAAATCAAAGCCTTGGAAGAAGAGATCGGTCAGTGCCTGCTGGAACGCCAGGCCCATTCCATCCGCCTCACTCCCGTCGGCGAAGCGTTGCTGCGCGAAGGCCGCGACCTTCTGGAACGCGCCGACCAGGTGCTGGAGCGCGTCCGCGCCGCCGGACGCGGCGTGCGCTTGCGTGTTGGCTACGCACCGTCGCTGGCCGCCGGGATGTTGTCCGCCGCCGTGGAGCACTTCACTCAAGCGCACCCAAACGCCCGCGTGGAATTATTGGACCTTGCCACCAAGGAGATGCTCACCGGGTTGGAAAGTGACAAGCTGGATGTCGCGGTCACGGTCGGTCAACAAGGCGAAACGCGGGGACTTCTATGGACGCCCCTCGCGTGCGCAGCGTGGCAGCTTGCGGTCAACCGCAACCATCCGTTGGCACAGCGGGCTCAAATCACACCCGCTGATGTCGCCGGTGAACGGTTGCTCGTGTTCTGCCAGCGAGACTATCCAGAGTATTGGGATCTCATCACGGGCTGGTTGCGCGCCCATCGGCAGCGGCCTCAGATCGCGGGCGAATACGACGGCGTGCACAGCCTCCTGGCCGCCGTGGAATCGGGATTGGGTGTGGCCGTGATTACGGCACGAACCGCTAATAAGGTGCCGAAGCGCGTCCAATTAAAGAAACTGTCTAAGGCTCCAGATCCGCTGTGCATCGCTGCGGGTTATCACGCCAATAGAGTGGGTGACAAACCTCTGGCCGTCTTTATTGAAGAACTACGCAAGGCGGCACCAGCCCTCGCCTGAATCTTTGATCCCCCTTCATGCACCGAGTTTCGCGGCGCTTGAAGCAGCCCGAGTGCCGTTTCGGCGCGACTCTTCCACTGGCGTAGGCGGCGTTTTTGGTGGTATCCAGCCTTGAGGTGAAGCACATTGACACCGGCCCCGCATTATTATGGCGCTGACGAAGTTTCGCCGCTGGATAGCCGGCGACCCCGGGCGTGAAGACGCCGACAGGGCCGCCGTGCCGCTGCCGGCATCCATTCCCGCCCCCGACAGTGTCGTTCCCCTTCATCCCGCTCCGAAAATTCCCAACTTGCGGCTGTTGCGTTGTGTAGGACGCGGGGCATACGGGGAAGTGTGGCTGGGGCGCGATGAGATCGCCGTGCATGTCGCGGTGAAGCTTGTTTATCGCGATAATTTTCCCGATCGCAGCCCGTTCGAGCGCGAATACCGCGGCATCCTTCACTACACGCCCCTCTCTCGAACGCACCATGGGCTGGTTCAGATTCTTCATGTCGGCCGGCAACAACAGGCGGGCTTTTTCTATTACGTCATGGAATTGGCCGACTGCGCGGTTTCGGGCCGGGACATCGATCCGGATTTTTACGTTCCCCACACCCTCGCCCACGAGCTGGACACGCGCGGCCGTCTGCCGGTTCGCGAAAGCCTCACGCTGGCGCTCGAACTGAGCGAACCGCTGGGCTATCTCCATTCCCGTCAGCTCATCCACCGCGATATCAAGCCGGCGAATATCATCTATGTAAACAATCTCGCCAAGCTGGCTGACGTCGGCCTCGTCACGCACATCGCCGAGGCCCGCCGCGATCCCAAACATCTCGGAACCGAAGGCTTCGTCCCTCCCGAAGGACCCGGCACGCCCACCGCCGATGTTTACAGTCTCGGCAAAGTGCTCACAGAAGTCTGTCTCGGTCATGCCGGTTCAAAAAATCCCGAGGCGGTTAAACTTTTCGAAGGCGAAAATGAGGATGAACTGACCCAGTTCCAGTCGTTGGTCGCCCGAGCTTGCGATGAAGATGTGCAACTGCGCTACAAATCGGTCCAGGAGTTCGAGGCCGATCTCCTCGCCTTCCACGACGCCGTTCGCGCCCGCAAATCTTAACTTCAGCTCCAACACCGGGCCGCCGCATTTCGGGCGAATCGACCGTCTCGTGCGAACGTCAGAAGAAGCAGCCCTGTTCCTATCATGAAGTTTTTCCCCTCTCACGAGGCGATGCGTCCCTTTTCCCGCACCGCGCGCGCGACCCCGTGGTCGCGTCGCTTCGCTCAAGCGATTGTAGGGATTGGCTTTGTCCTGGGCGCCTTTTTAACTTCTTTACCCGCAGGGGACGTTGCCTCCGACTCTGTCCCTTCGATCGATTGGAAAAAGGAACGTCAATTCTGGGCCTTTCAAACGCCCGTCTCACCAGCCGCCCGTCCCGAGGTGCGCAATCGACGCTGGGTCCGGCAACCGCTGGATGAATTCGTCCTGGCCCGGCTCGAAAGTCAGCGTGGGGAGCCGGCGCTCGAAGCCGACAAGCGGACGCTCATCCGGCGAGTGACTTTCGACATCATCGGCCTTCCACCGACGCCTCGTGAAACCCGTGATTTTCTCCAGGACCACCGTCCCGACGCCTACGAACGTCTCGTCGCGAAGTTGCTGGCCTCCCCGGGATTTGGAGAACGGCTGGCAAGCCTGTGGCTGCCGCTGGCGCGCTATGCCGAGGATCAGGCCCATCAAGTCGGGGACGATTCATCGTTGTCGTACCCGAATGCGTGGCGATATCGCGAGTGGGTAATCCGGGCGTTCAACCGGGATCTCCCCTACGATCGGTTCCTGACATTGCAGCTGGCGGCCGACCAAACCGATGGCGCTGCGCCGGACGATTTGGCTGCCCTCGGGTTCCTGGGGCTGGGACCCAAATACTACGATCGCGGACGGGTCGCGGTGATGGCGGACGAATGGGAGGATCGCGTGGACACGGTGACTCGAGCGATGCTCGGCCTTACCGTCGGCTGCGCCCGGTGTCACGACCACAAGTTCGATCCGATCCC
>JBEEGQ010000093.1:0-2839 GCA_041166945.1 Verrucomicrobiota bacterium | reverse complement strand
AGAACGGGGGAAGACTTTCCGATCGCTGGGGGCTTTGCGCCAGGCTCCAACTTGAGTGGCAACGCATCGTTGTAGGTGACCGAGATTCGCCGGTCATCCAGCTTGGTGAGCACAACGCCAGATTGATCGAGCAGTGTTGTTTCGAGCAATTTCACCGCTTCCAGTCTTGTAAGAGGGACTTGGCTTTTCATCGTGATCTTAGCGCCGATGCTATTCACATCGGAGGACAGGACCAGCTCCATTCCGCATAACTCCTTGTAAATTTGCAATACCGGGTGGACCGAAGCACCATCAAACCGGAGAAGTCCCGGTGGAAACACTTCGGAACCGGCCTTTTCGTCCGCCGCAAACGCCGGCGACAGGCTCACCACAAGGGTCACTATTAAAGGGGATATTCTCATTTTCATTTTGTCCTCTCTCAATGGCATTTCCAGTTCAAGTAAAGTGGTAGCTGCGAGTAAGCGCTTCGACTCCTTCGTGGGCAAGACCATTGTCGCCCCATTTTCGCAACGTTTGTAGCGCCGACAGGCAGCCGATTGTATCGCCGTTTATGCGCAGCCATTGTCACCATTCCAAAGCGTTCCCGCGCCGGGCGGGTTTCATTTCACCATTTTGACCGGGGTGAAAGTCAAGGGCTTCAAGCCAAGTCGCAACACTTCCGTTGGATCCCAGCGGATTTCGTTCGTGGCCGTCCCCGGACGCGCAGCATGAAATGCATCCAGGATGGCCAGGGCGAGGGCTGCGGCGCCTGCGGGCGTCGGATGAAGCATGTCGTTTTGCAACAACACGCGGGTCTTTCCCGAAGCCCACGAGTGCCCATGCACCACCAAGGGCAGGTCGGCGGTCGCGGTCCGCATGAAGGCGGCCAGCGGAACAACCACCACTCCCGGACGGCTGGCCGCCCATTCCTTGAGACGTTTATTGGCTTCGGCCATGGCCCGCCCGCTCGGAACCTGGCTGGCGCTCAGCATTCCATCGATGGCGGCGGAGGCGTCGGGGATGTCGCCCAGGATCAACGGGCAGGAAATCGGTTCGAGCAGTTTTAAGCCGCGCTCGAACCGCTTCATCCGATCCTTGTCGGTCTGCGCCTGGGCGCCGTAGCAAAACCAAAACAGAAAATCGACGCCAATCACCATCGTCGGCTTGGATTCAAGTGCCGAGCGGATCTGGCCGGGGCCGGCAGCTTCCGGCTGCATGAAGAAAAAGGCGTTGGCAAGATTTTGAACCGGCTCGTGCGGCACCGCCAGGGCCGCATCCACATAACGGCTCAGCTGATGAAACTGGGTGTTGGTGCCGCCCAACATTTCCGACGCGGTAAATCCCGCCGTCGCGCTGGCCCCGATCATGACGACGCGTCCCCACGGAGACTTCGGGGTGAACACTGGAACCTCGGCTGCACGGCACGCGAATGCGGAGCCGAGAACCAGCAGGAGAGTGACGAGTGACGAGTGGCGAGTGACGAGCCTGGTGAGGGCTTTCGAGGTACGGGAGACCAGTGACGAGTGGCGGGCAGGGAGTGCGGCGGTGGGTGCGTCCATCCAGGTCATTTCTCGACGGGTTTGCCGGCTTTTTCCCACCCTTTAAATCCGCCCGGGAGGTTGACGCAATGAGTGAATTGAAGTTGATCCACCATGAGGCCGCAGGCTTTGGCGCTGCGTCCGCCGGCGGCACAATGGACGAGATAGGTCTTGTCCTTGTCCAGCGCCGCCGCTTTCTTGGCAAAATCCGGCGCGTTCCAATCCATGTTCACGGCGCCCGGGATGTGGCCGGCATCGAATTCCTTTTTTGTCCGCACGTCGAGCACCACATTTTTTTTGTCGGCGCGGAGCTTGTCGAATTCCTCGACGCTGACGCTTTTGAAATGGCTCGAGTTGGGGGACTGGACATCAGCGGCGCCGAGGACGCCGGCGAGGAGCCATCCGGCAGCGACCACGCAAATTATTTTTGAGGCAGGGATCGTTTTCATGTGAGGGATTCCGACGCAGGGAGGGCGGAGTTTGTTCGACTGCCTTTTCGAGGCGAGGTAACCGCGGAGCCCAACTCCATGCTTGCAAACGAAGGATCCTCCGCTAGCTTCACCGGTTCGCGGCGGGCCGGATAAACCGCTTCCGCCGCCGGCTACAAGACTTTATGGCAGCAGCAAACGATCTTCGCAAAGGCATGGCCATCGTTCATAATGGCGATGTGGCTGTTGTGCTGGATGTTCAACATCGGACGCCCGGCAACCTGCGCGCGTTCGTTCAGGCCACACTCCGCAGCATCCGTACCGGCAAAAGCGCCGACCTGCGATTCAGCTCCACGGAAAAGATCGAGGTGATCCCCATGATCACCCGCAAGATGGAATTCTCCTACAAGGATGGGCAGGACTTCGTTTTCAGTGACCCGGAAACTTACGAAACCGTGAATCTCTCTCCGGAACTCGTGGGCGAGGCGAAGGATTATCTGGTGGAAAATGCGATCGTCACCATGACTTTTGTCGAGGACAAGGCTGTGACCATCGAGCTCCCGTCGAACGTCATTCTCCAGGTTTCCGATGCGCCCGAAGGGGTGCGCGGGGATTCGGCGAATAACGTCCAAAAGGCCATCACGCTGGAAACCGGCCTGGTCGTGCAGGCGCCGCTGTTTATCAAGACCGGCGAGAAGATCAAGATCGACACGCGCACCGGCAAGTATATGGAGCGCGCCTGAACGGCGAACCTGCCAGCAACCGGGTCGGTGCGTGCGCGACGGATGGGTAACACTTTTGACGCGACGGATGGGTGACACATGCTGGGGCTCACATGCCCTGGGATCTGAAAACTCTCAAACAATCCAAAACGCGTTTCATCCAACAGCAGCG
>JBEEGQ010000092.1:0-39331 GCA_041166945.1 Verrucomicrobiota bacterium | reverse complement strand
TTTGCGAGCTGGATCAAACAACCCGTACGAACGAGAAATCGGCGGCGCTGGAGAGTTATTTTCGTGCCGTGCCGGCCGCGGACGCCGCCTGGGCGCTCCAGTTCCTTTGTGGCCGCACCCTTCCCCGCGCGGTCCCCACAAAAAGCCTCTGGCAATGGACGGCGGACGAGACGCAGCTTCCCGAATGGTTGATTGGAGAATGTTATGACGCGGTCGGCGACATGGCGGAAACGATGGCGCTCCTGATGCGCAATTCGGGAGGGAGCGCCGCGCTGTCGCTCTCCGAAATTGTCGAACAACGCCTGGTGCCATTGCGGAACCTTCCGGAGGGAGCCCGGCGCGATTTGTTGCTTCGCACCTGGCGCGAACTGGATCCGAACGAACGCCTCGTGTGGAACAAACTGATCACGGGCAATTTTCGCGTCGGCGTCGCCCGAACCCTCGTGATTCGCGCGCTCGCATCGGTGGCGGACGTCGAACCGGCAGTCATGGCCCACCGCGTCATGGGCTCGTGGCTGCCCACCAGCGCCGATTTCTCGCGGCTGATGTCGACGGATAAATCCGCGGCGCCGGAAATTGCCCGGCCTTATCCGTTCTATCTCGCCTCGCCCCTCGAGGTGAAGTTGAAGCAGGACGAGAACATCGCTGCGCTGGGCGATGTCCGCGATTGGTTTGCCGAGTGGAAATGGGATGGCATTCGCGCGCAGTTGATCCGGCGCCGGAATGAGACATTGGTCTGGTCGCGCGGAGATGAAATGGTCACCGACACGTTTCCAGAAATTGTGGAAGCGGGGCGACACCTTCCCGAAGGCACGGTGCTCGACGGGGAAATTCTGGCGTGGGCGGGCGAGGCCCCTTTGCCTTTTGCCAGGCTTCAGCGTCGCCTCGGACGCAAGCAGGTCGGCGCCAAAACCCGGCTCGAATTTCCTGTCGCCTTCGTCGCGTACGATTTGCTGGAATTGGACGGAAAAGATCTGCGCGGGCAACCGCTGGAATGGCGAAGGAAACAGCTGGAGGAAATTCTGAATCGGGCGTCGCTGGGAAGCATGGGCACCGCGCGATCATCCGTGATGCCAGCAGAGGAGGCGCCCCTGCTTCCCGGGCTCGAGGCTCCGCAGGCGCTGTCAGATACGCCCGTTGCCGCGAGCTTTCCGCTGCGCTTGTCGCCGCTCATCAGTGCGAGCTCGTGGCAGGAAGTCGGCGAATTGCAACGCCAGGCGCGGGTTCGCGGTGTCGAAGGTTTGATGTTGAAGAACCGACTCTCAACCTACGGCGTCGGAAGGCAGCGCGGCGATTGGTGGAAATGGAAAATCGATCCGTTCCTCATCGATGCCGTCTTGATTGCCGCCCAACTCGGCCACGGCCGGCGTGCCAGTCTTTACACCGATTATACCTTCGGACTCTGGGACGGCGGCGTCCTGGTTCCCGTCGCCAAGGCGTATTCCGGACTGACGGATGAGGAGATTCTTCAGGTGGACCATTTTGTCCGGCATCACACGGTTGGCAAATTCGGCCCCGTCCGTTCGGTCTCACCGACCCAGGTATTTGAACTGGCCTTCGAGGGGATTCAAAAATCCTCCCGTCACAAATCCGGAGTCGCCGTGCGATTTCCGCGGATGAACCGGTGGCGCCAGGATAAAAAAGCGGAGGAGGCGGACACGATCGAGAACCTGCGGGCACTGGCGCGGTTCGAAGGAGGCGGCCAGTGACGCCGGTCGCGGCAGGCAGCGAAACGGCTGCGCGCGTGACCGGGCGTGACGCCGCCCTCCAACGGTTTTTGGCATGGTTCAAACGCCGTCGCTGGACCCCCTTCGCCTTTCAGTTGGAAGCGTGGGAGGCTTACCTGGATGGTGACAGCGGCTTGATCCATGCACCGACCGGCGTGGGAAAAACCTACGCGGTTTCGATTCCCCCGCTCATCGAATGGCTGGCCGAATCGCCGCCGGGCGGCGGCGAGTCAACGAGCGTTCCTTTGCAGGTGCTCTGGATTACGCCCCTGCGCGCGCTGGCCAACGATTCGACTGAATCCGTTCTCGCGCCGATCCGTGACATGGGCCTGGCGTGGACGGCCGAGATTCGGACCGGCGACACCTCGGCCGCCGCCCGGGCCCGTCAGCGCGAACGCTTTCCCAGTGTGCTGGTGACGACGCCAGAAAGTCTGTCGCTTCTTTTGTCGTATCCTGGAACGCGCGAAAAAATGGCGTCATTGAAAAGCATCGTGGTCGATGAATGGCACGAGCTGCTGGGCACGAAGCGGGGCGTTCAAGCGGAGTTATGCCTGGCCCGTTTGAGAAATTGGTTCCCGAATTTGCGCACGTGGGGGCTGTCGGCCACCCTTGGAAACCTGGCCGAAGCCCAGGCGGTGCTCCTGGGCTCGGCGTCATCCGCCGGGCGGCTCATTTCCGGTGATTTGGAAAAACGTGTGGAAGTGGACACGTTGCTCCCCCGCAACGTGGAAAATTTTCCGTGGGCCGGGCATCTCGGCCTGAAGCTTCTGCCGCAGGTGCTGGCGTGCCTGGAGCGCAAGAAAACGACACTCCTTTTCACCAACACCCGCTCTCAAACGGAGATTTGGTTTCAAGCATTGCTGCAAGCCAGGCCGGAATGGACGGAAGAACTCGCGCTGCACCACGGCTCGATCAGCCGCGAGGTTCGTGAATCGGTGGAACAACGCCTGCGCGCCGGGACGATTCGTTGCGTCGTTTGCACATCGAGCCTCGATTTGGGCGTCGATTTTTCACCGGTGCAACAAGTCATTCAAATCGGGGCGCCCAAGGGAGTTGCCCGGATGTTGCAACGGGCCGGTCGCAGCGGCCATCAGCCCAAGGCGGTCAGCCGCATCGTATGTGTGCCGGCCCACGCCCTCGAGCTGGTGGAGTTTGCCGCGGTGCGGGAAGCCATTGCCGCCGGGGATCTCGAGTCGCGCACGCCGCTTGAAAATCCTCTCGACGTGCTCGTCCAACACCTGGTAACCGTCGCTCTTGGGACCGGGTTTGACGAAAACCAGTTGTTGGCCGAAGTCCGCACCAGCCATGCCTACCGCCATTTGAGCGATGATGAATGGCGGTGGTGCATGGATTTCGTGACTCGCGGCGGGCAGGCGCTCCTGGCGTACCCGCAATTCTCACGGGTGACCCGTCAATCCGGGCTGTTCACCGTTCCTGATCCATTCATTGCGCGGCTCCATCGAATGTCCGTCGGAACCATCACCAGTGACGGCGCAGTCGCCGTGCGCGTGGTTCGCGGGGCAATGCTCGGCACCATCGAGGAATCCTTCATCGGCCGGTTGAAACCCGGCGACAAATTTTCGTTCGCGGGCAATTCCCTGGAGCTCGTTCGGCTGCGCGACATGACGGCCTACGTCAAGCGGTCGAAAAAAGGCGGCGGCATTGTGCCGCAATGGATGGGAGGACGCATGCCGCTCTCATCGCAGCTCGCGCGCATGGTGCGAAAAAAGTTGTCCGAGGCGCATCACGGAAATTTCGGGGGCCCCGAGATGTCGGCGGTCCAGCCGGTTTTAAAGATTCAGGCCGACTGGTCGCGGATCCCGGAGCCCGATGAGCTGTTGATTGAACGGCTGCAGATGCGGGATGGCATTCATCATTTTATTTTTCCATTCGCGGGCCGTCTGGTTCACGAAGGATTGGCGGCCCTGGTCGCCTACCGGGTCTCGCGTCTCTTCCCGTCATCCATCGCGATGACCGTTAACGACTATGGTTTTGCGCTTTTGTGCGCCTCTTCGATCTCCCTCGATGAAACGGGGTGGCACGAGGTGTTTTCGACCGACAACCTGCTGGACGATCTGCTGGCGTGTTTGAATTCGGCCGAGCTGGCGCGGCGGCAATTTCGCGAAATTGCGCGCATCGCCGGGCTCGTCTTCCAAGGCTACCCGGGTAGTGGTAAATCCACCAAACAACTTCAGTCCTCGAGCGGCCTATTCTACGAGGTATTTCAGCGGTACGATCCGAAAAACCTGTTGCTCGAGCAGGCGCGTCGCGAAGTGATGGAGCGTCAACTGGAAGCCAGCCGGCTCGGCAACACCCTGGCCGGCTTGAAGGCCATGAAAATCGTGCGTTGCGAAATTCCACGCCTGACGCCGTTGTCTTTTCCGCTCTGGGCATCGTTTGTCCAAGCCAGTGTCAGTTCCGAAAAATGGAGCGATCGGGTCCAACGCATGGCGGCCCAGTTGCAAGCAGCAGTCGAAAAGGAAACCGACGGCGCGGGAAGTCAACATGCTGGAAATTGAATGCGCCGGAGAGCGGCTGCGGTTGCTCGTCGAGAAAGCGGTGCACTGGCCGCGAACACGGACGTTGATCGTCGCCGATTTGCATCTCGGAAAACCGGCCGCATTTCGATCCGCCGGGATCGCCGTGCCCGAATACACCACCGCCACCGATCTCGAACGGCTCGGAGCGCTCGCTGCCGGAACCGGCAGCAGCCGTATCGTTGTTCTGGGCGATTTTTTTCACGCGCGGGCGGGTCTTCAAGCCGGCATGCTGGACGCGGTTGCCCGCTGGCGCGAACAAAACGCCGCGCTGGAATTGGTTCTTGTTCCGGGAAATCATGACAAGAATGCGGGCTCGCCGCCGGAGATTTGGGGGATAAGTGAGGTGGAAGACGGATGGCTTTGTCCTCCCTTTTCGTTCTGCCACAAGCCGCAGTCATGCGACACGGGCTATGTCATGGCGGGTCATTTGCATCCCGCAATTTATCTGCGCGAAAAATTCGGAGGCGGCCTGCGGGCACCCTGTTTTTGTTTTGGACCGGGCCGCGCCATCCTTCCGGCGTTTGGCAGTTTCACCGGCATGAGCAACATGCGCCCCGGAAACGGCGACCGATTTTTTGCCATTGGCCCCGGGCAGGTCCTGGAGATCGATTATTCAAATTGAACCGCACCCTATGGCGCGGCACCTGCACTCGAAGTGATCCGCAGCAAGTCGAATTTTCCCTCGGCGCCCGCGACACCCCCCACGGTGAGCGCCACGCGCACACTGCGATCCCAAGGGGGCAGATAACCCCCCTCGGTGCTCTGTCCCACCGCCCGCCACGCCTTGCCGTCCGGGCTGATCGAGAATTGAAACCGGTTGCCGCCGGCGACATTCATCCGGAGATGAGCGACTTTTCCATTCAGCGATTTTTCGAAAACGTTCGTTTGGAATTTGTTCTTTTGCTGCTGCCAGACCAGAAGGCCGTCGCGGACTACCGCCAGGCCCATGGCATTGGCGGGATCTCCGAATGCCGACAACCCCGCGATGGCTCCCGGTTTCAGTGACGCGAGGTCGATGATGGTTTCCGCCTGGTAATCGCCGCTGGTGGTGCACCGCGCCAGGACGGCGCCGATCGGATTGCTGCCCTGACCGCTGGCAGGCGCGAGCACCAACTGTCCATGATCCGATCGAGTGACGGGCTGATTTTCCTGTGGCCATTGCCAGCCGGGGCGGAGTGCCGGCCCGGTGAAATCATCCAGGAATTTAAATTCGGAATGCCGCTGAACGGTGGCAAAGGGCGACGAGGCTGTAGCTCCTGGTCCGTTCCCGCCGTTAATCGCCGGCCAGCCGTCCTGGTCGAACTTGATTTCATCCACCAGAATTTCGCGTCCCGTATAAACAAACGAACGGGGATCATACGCGTGATAAAGGAGCCAGTAACGGCCGCGCTCATCTATGACCACACTGCCGTGCCCCGGACATTTCCAGGCGGCATTCTCGGCGAGGATCGGATTGGCCGCGTGCTTTTTCCACGGACCGAGAAGGGTTTTCGATCGCGCCACCCCGACGGCGTAGGCGCAGTTGCGGCCGCAACAGCCGTTTCCAGCATAAAAAAGATAAAAATAATCGCCACGCCTGAGCAGGAACGGACCTTCGACAACGGCGCCCTCCCATGGTTGATCGTTGCGCAAAATCTCGCGGGGTTGACCCACCACATGAGTGCCGTCGTCATCGAGTCGCTGCGTCCAAAGGATCGTGGGAAGGCGACGGCTGTTCCCATCCTCCTTCCAGACAAGCCAGCGTTCGCCCTTCTCGTCCGTAACCGGCACCGGGTCGATGGAACCGGCGGATTGGGAAATGAACGGACCGTGATCGGTATAGGGACCGCCTGGTTTGTCGGCGGATGCGCACGCGACGGAGAGCGGTCCGCCCTTCCGACGAGCGACGTAATAGATGTAGTAACGCCCTCTCCATTCGGAGATTTCCGGCGCCCAAAAATTGCCCGCAGCCCAGGCCGGACGCGTCGCGAACACGGAGCCGGTAATTTCCCAATTCACCAGATCGCTCGAACGCAACAGTGGGAACTGCGGCCCCCATTCCGACGAAGTCGCCGTCGCCCAGTAATCAGTGCCCACTCGAATCACGGAAGGATCGGGATAATCCCCGGCAAGCACGGGGTTGGTGAACGTGGTCACGGCGGCGTCTGCGCGGCAGGTGATGGAAAAAAGGAACAGCCAGGAAAGCGCCTTCATGGAGTGGGTGGATGCGAACACGCAGCGGTCGTGGAGATCTTTAATATTTTCTATTGGGCAATTCGGAGGCTGCGCTGTCCGCATCGAACACTCGATCCTGAACGACCGTTTTGGCGGGCAGCTTCTCCCCATGCAGGGCTTTTTCAACCGCATCGAACGCCATGGGTCCAAGGAGCGGATTACACTCTACCGTGCAGTTCAATCTTCCGGCGGCCATGGCTTCGAAGGCTCCTTTGACGCCGTCAATGGAGACGACGAAGACGTTTTTGCCGGGCTTTTTTCCGGCCTCCTCGAGCGCCTGAATCGCACCAAGGGCCATGTCATCATTGTGGGCGTAAATGGCATTCGCTCCGGCCCCGGCTCCTTTCAGCAGCGCTTCGGTCACTTCCTTTCCGCCGCTGCGCCGAAAATCGCCGCTCTGGGAAGCGACGATTTTCATGCCGGGATTCATTTTGAGGACCTCCTCGAAACCCTTCTTGCGATCGATGGCAGGGGCGGCGCCGGGAGTTCCCTGAAGCTCGATGATGTCGGCTTTGCCACCCGTTTTTCTTGCGAGCCATTCGGCGGCCATGCGGCCTTCCACAACAAAGTCCGACGCGATGAGAGTGGCAACCAGGGAGGGATCGGTGGATTGAATTCCGCGATCCACCAGCACGACGGGAATGCGCGCGCGCCTGGCCTCGCGCAACACCGGTTCCCAGCCGGTCTCGACCACGGGCGCCAGGATGATCGCGTTCACGCCTTGCGCGATGAACGCGCGCACCGCCTTGATCTGGTTTTCCTGTTTCCCCTGCGCATCCGAAAATTTCAGGTTCACCCCGCGGCGCGCCGCTTCCCCCTTGATGGATTCGGTTTCGGCCGTGCGCCACGCGCTCTCGGCTCCGACCTGCGCGAAGCCCACGGTAAGCCTTTTTTCAGCTCCAGGCGCGTCGTGAGGAAACCCGAAAAATAAAAGGGACGCTGCGAATGTGAAAAAGGACGATCGGTTGTTCATGAGCGGAAGTGGGTCTGATGCGTTGAATTCACAGTAACAAACTGACGCGGCGGCAAGAATGAAATTTTCATCCTATCTACAGGATGGGTTCTAAAAACAGGGGCCGGATGTGCCGCTCGAAAAGGTTGAGGGTTACATTTCTCGACACGGCCTGCTGGCAGGCTTGCAGTTGATCCAGATACCGCTGGCCCATTTTCGCCGCGACCTTAAATCCCACGTGAAGGAGCTGGCGCAAATGAAGGTTGAAATCCGGATTGGCCGGGTCATGCCGGAGTGCCGCGACGAATTGTTCGCTCGTCCAACGACGAACCGCGGTCGCCGGAGGAAGCTGGGAACGATCGATTTCGATGACGGTGGCGTAGGGAGCGCAGAGTTCATCCAGGTGCTCGAGCGCTTCCACGTAAATCTCCCTGGCCATCGCGAGTCCTTCGCCGCCGGCTTCCGCCATGCCGATGCATTCCTCCAGCCAGGTGGTCCCCGCGGTTTTCACGTGCACACCGGCCTCGTGGCGGGCCAGAGCGCGCCGGATGGCAGGGTAGATTGAAAATTTATCACTCCCGCTATGGACGCTCAGTTTCAGGTTTGCGGGGAGGTTGTGATGTTTCACCGCGTAGGCGATGACGCACAGGTCCTCGTTGAATTCGCGATCGAAAACGGCCACATCCCCCTTGTAGTCGACCCCCTTGTTGAAACGTCCTGTAAATTTCGGCGCAATGGTCTGAATGGGAATTCGCTCATCGGCAATCGCGGTAAGGATAATCAACAGCTCGGGCGGCGTCTGCGGACTGTCGGTTTCATCCATGGAAACCTCGGTGATGAAATTGCCCCTTCCTTTGGCGGATTCAATGTGACGCTGCACGCGGCCGGCTTCCTGGACAGCGCACAAATATTTGGCAGCGATTCTTTCGACCTCATCCCGCGTGCTGGAAAGTATTTTCTCGATCCCGGGAATCTGGATGCTTCCCGTCAGCTCGGGATGCCGATCCGCAAACGCTTTCACGTCGCTGGCGCTGGCCGGCTTGCCGATGCAGTCCGCGACATCGATCGTGAAAAAATCCGACGCTTCGATAAATCGGTCCACGGTCTTGAGGCCGATGTGGTCCGCGTCGACATGATGGGGCAGTTTCCAGCCCGCTTGGCGCACGGCATTATCCGCGGCGGCGCGGACGCTGCCGGGCGCGGAGCCGACGATGTTATGTTCCCGATTGGATTTGTTCCATACGGGCGAGATTTCCACGCCGTGATCGAGGGCCAGCTGGCAGGCGCGCAACTGCGCGGCGGCCTGATGGGCAAAGCGGTCGCCCATCCCGAGTGATAATCGTGACAACGTCAGTGGCGACGATCGGGCGGCGTTCGGCATCCGCCGAGGATGCACAGGCTGGCCCGCGCCGACAAGTTCGAGCAAACGGCCACAGCGACCACATCGTGTGAGTTATGCATCAAATTCCCACAGCGCTCGTTATCGCAGTTGGCTATTTGTCAGACTGCAAGTGATGAATGGCAGAATCACATTTACGCATTTACGCAACGGGATCGCTACATGGAGCAGTTCAAAGCCATGCCACCGGCGGACGTGCCAAACGACTCCGAAAGTCTCCAGCCGCCGGAAGGTAAGGGCCTGGGGTCACATCTCGACATTTGACAAGTGACAATTAATTTGGCAGGGATTAGTTTCTTCGAATGGCTCGTCCTTTACGCATCTAAATTCCCGGCGGTCGGTATCATCTTAGTGTCCTACACGGCTGCTGGGGGCAGCGGTCAGTCGATTTCATCGTCGATTCTCGAAGGACCCAAAACTGTCACGGCTCGTTAACAAAATTCACTTGGAGTTGTCAAATATCGAGATGTGACCCCAGTAGCCACCCGAATTGAGGAAACTGTCCAATTGGCCGGCGGAATGGACTACACGGCTGCGGGGGCAGCAGTCAGTCGATTTCATCGTCGATTCTCGAAGGACCCAAAACTGTCACGGCTCGTTACCAAAATTCACTTGGAATTGTCAAATATCGAGATGTGACCCCAGTGGCCCGCAATCGAGATGTGACCCCAGTGGCCCGCATTTAGGTCCATTCGCCGCGCGGTTTCATTTCGCTGATTTTTCGAGTTCGCCCAGGATAAACTGACGTCGACCGGCCACCTGATTCCGAAACGATTGGATGTCCCGCCGAAATTGGGGCATCGATTGGGGAGCGATCTCGGGTTCGAGCCGGTGTTCCAGCGCGTCGATGATCGGGGTCATTTCTTGAGGGATGAACAGCGTATCGACAATCTCCCTCAGCCGGATTAGGAAACGTTTTCGAAACTGCGCGTTGGCCAGGAGAGGTCCGGAAAACCATCCAGGGGCCCGCCACCACATCGAGCCGGCGCGCATCCCCATTCGGGGACTGGCCGCACCGGGTCGCGCCCGGCTGCCGGGGGGTTGATCGCCATTCATGCCAAAGGTCAGAGGCATCGAATACCAATCATATCGTAAAGACGCCCCGTCATAATCGCCCCACGTCTTGTCCTCATCCCATGGATAGATCTCCCAGCGACCCGTGCCCCGCACATCGTGGTAAGTGAAATAATTGTTGAAGAATCCATCCCAATTCTGGATGCACATATTCACGGCGAAATAGTCGATGAAGTTGGTCACATTGAAATTTTTCTCAATGAACCGCCATTGGTCGTCGCCGTGCGACTCCTCGATGCCCCGGATCAACCCGATGAGATCCTCGTGGTCTCCCTGCAGATTGGTTTTCTTCTCGTGCTGGCCCGTGACGCCATTGCCATACCAGATCAATTTGTAAAGGTTGCCCGAGTCATCGCGATGATGGCGGGTCAGAAAGGATTTATCGGGTTGTTCGAAGACCAGCTGGTGGCCGCGGGGTTGACCATTCAACCAGACGCGCCAATGAAAGGCTGCCGGCGACGGGACGCCAGCCATCCGGTAAAGATCGAATGAGAGCGGTTCCGAGAGCGTGGAGCGGGCGGTTTCGAAAATCACGTTCACCGCGGCCATTCCTTGCAACGTGTCGTCCTTGGGAAAATGCAACTTGAAGCCGCTGTTGCGCCGGGTAACCCGCACGGGATCGAACAGCTGCACGGATCCGCCGTCAGGCCCCATCAGGAGAAGAGCGCCTTCGGGACGCGCGCGCTCGGCGCCGAGTGTCCCTGACGCGAATCCCCGGCCGCGAATCCCCCACACGGACGATTCCTGTGCGGCGGCGCCTTCCCAAACAAACGCGAACGGGATCCGCGCCTCGTTGGTATTGCGAAACGTGGCAAACGACCACGCGGCGCGCAGATCGTTTGGCGGCGGCTGGAATCGAACCGCTCCCGACTTGCCGCTGGCTCGAATGCGATAACGCACCAGGCTGCCTTCCGGTTGCGGCGGGATCGTCCCTTCATAACGGCCGCGAGCATCATCGCCGCCGACACGCCGCATGGGCACCGTGGTTTCTCCCTTCGTCCCGCGTGTGTCGAAGACTCGGAAGAGCAGGGCGGCATCCTGCACCGAAACCATATCGGTCACGGTGGCGCGGATGATCACAGGCTGGCCCGGGCGTGGATCGGGAGGAATTCTTTCCACCTCGTTGACGGTGGGCGGAGGATGGGCTGAATAGACGTCGTTGGTTTTTCCTGGCGTGCCAGCCGGTGCGACAAACCGGGGAAGAACGGATGAACCCCAGTTGGCGGGATCGGCGCCCGGAGCGCGCGGACTGATGCGCTCGAGGGCGGCCGATCCGCCGTCGGCGGCGAGCGGCCATGGAGCACGGTCCGAATATTTCACTGTGTCAATCAACCGGTGTGACGCGTCTGAGAGCTCCAGTGTCTCACCGGAATGGCTGAGCTTGCCGGAAAATTCGCCCGCCAGGCGCGGCTCGGCTCCGTAGCGTTCGATGAAGTCGTTCGTGGCCCGGCATACGACGATGAATCCGCCGGCCGCCAGACGGGAATTTTTGCGGAAGGTAAATTTGACTCCCTTGCGCAAGGACCAGCCACTGAGATCCACCTCGGCGGCGCCCGGGTTGAACAGTTCGATGTACTGGAGCCCCTGGCGGTCCTGTGGGGGATGATACATGATCTCATTGATAACGACGTCGGCGCCATGGGCAGCGACCGCCGCGAATCCTGCGAGCGCCGTGACGAGTCCGACCATCGATGATCTGAATGGAACGCGCATTCCTGTTATGGGCCGGGAGGGCCCCAAGCCGTCCGAGCAAACGCCGGCTTCATGGACCGGCTTTTGAAGCATGAAAATCAATTCATGTGAACGAGGGCCTTGATGACACGGCTTTCGGGCTTCAGCCACTGTGGAAATTCCGCGATGAGCTTGTCGAACGGCGCCTGATGGGTGATCCAGGGACGCGTGTCGATCGAGCCGTCCTCGATGAGGCGCACGATTCGGGTGAAGTCCGGCGGCAGGGCATTGCGACTGGCCAGGAGTGTCATCTCGCGTCGATGCATCAGCGGATGTTGAAAGGTGATTTCCTGAGTGGTGATGCCGACGAACACGAGGCGGCCGGTGAAGCCGACGTAGTTCAGGGCATTGGCCATGGAAACGTTGCTGCCGGTGGCGTCGATCACGACCTGGGCCAGTGCGCCGCCGGTGAGGCGTTGCAGCTCCGCGAGCTCCGATCCTGTGCCCTGGCTGAGAATGGTGTGGCGAATGCCCATGTTGTCGCGGCAAAACGCGAGCCGTTGTTCATTCAGATCCAGGACGATGGTTTTGGCGCCGGAAAGCCGGGCGAATTCAATCACGGACAGACCGATGGGCCCCGCTCCGATGACGAGCACGGCGTCGCCCGGCGCGGGCGCCCCCCGGTTCACCGCATGGCAGCCGATCGCGAGCGTTTCCACCAAGGCCAGCTGATCGAAGGTGAGTTTCGTCGAGGGATGAAGTTTTCGGGCGGGGAGCAGCAATTGGTCGGTCATTCCTCCATCCATCATGACCCCGAGCACCCTGAGTTGTTCGCAGCAATTGCCCGCGCCGCGGCGGCAGGAGAAGCAGGCCGTGCAGTTCATGTACGGCTCGACCGCGCATCGATCGCCGGGATGAATATGCGAGACACCGTCGCCCACCGCCGTCACTTCAACACCCAGTTCGTGACCGGGAATGCGCGGGTAGGTGAAGAACGGCATTTTGCCGAGATACCCGCTGTAATCCGTGCCGCAAATGCCGACGCGATGAACGCGAACGAGCGCCTGCCCGGGCCCCGGCCGGCCGGGCTCCAAAACATCGATGGAACGCAGGCTACCTGGTTTCTCGAGTTGGATGGCGCGCATCAGCAGGAGATAACCAAAAGGCCGCTCCGAAATGCAAAGGGCAAATTCTTCCCAAGAGCCTTGGGGAAGTGACGTGACGAGTGACGAGTGACGAGTGACGACGGGGGGAAATGACGAATAACGAATGACGAATGGCGGAGGGATCGCCGCAGTTGGCAAAACGTGGGACTGACCCCGTCGCGAGCTGGAACGAAGAATGACGAATGGCGGACGGAGCGCCGTCAGATGCAGTGGTTCGACACTGACCCTGTCGCGGAGGGATAAACTGGTGATTGCTTTTGGTCAGGGCTGGCGCGGGGTCACGGCGCGATAGAACCGGTTCGTTACCCAATTGGGATCGGTCAATACTTCAACGCGATTGCTCGTCTTGGTAACAATGTCCGCCAACCGTTGCCAGTTCGCCGATGGGACGGTGTCGCTGAATTGAATCGTGTAGGTATGGTTGGACAACGCAGCGAAATTGACGGAGACGGCGCCGGGAACGATCGATTGGTTGATGCGTAAAAAACTATTTGAATTGCCAGGGTCGGTGCCCGCGAGGAACTCGGCGAGATTGCTCATCCCGTCGCCGTCGGCATCGAGGCCGGGAGCGAAGTTCGTGGTGCTGCCGCTGTAGGCCATTTCGAAGTTGTCCGGCATTCCGTCCAGGTCCGAGTCGGCGATGGTGGTAAGATTGAAAAAGGCGGAATTGGCAGAAACGATGCTGGTCAGCGCGCGATTCGTCAGCCTCACGCTGTATTGGAGACTCAAATTGGAAATAATGATCCCCGGGATGACGATATAATTGGTCTTTGAATCGGAGATGTTCGTCGCAAACGGAGCGGATGCGCGATACCAGATGTAGCGGAATGGAGGTGGAAAACCGTTGCTCAAAACGACGCTCGTGGCCACCGGCGAATGGGCGGGAACGGTTTGTGTCGCTGGAGGAATCAGGATCGTGGGACGCACCAGCGGGTAGAGCGTCGCATTCGAACTGTAAATGGTGCCATTGGCATCCGTCACGGCGCAGGAATATTCCGCATAATCCTCGATGACTACATTGCTCACGACAAGCGTTGTGGTTGTCAGCGAGCCGAATTTTGGCGAGGGGTTGAGATTGGTTCCATTGATGCGCCATCGATAGCTGAGAGGCGGATTCGCAGTGGTGGCGCTCACGCTAAAGCTGGCATTCGTGAACGGCGCGACATCCGCGCCCGGATCGGGCCGGACACGCACCTCGATGTTGGTGGGTTGCGCCGTGATCACGGCAGGCAACAGGACGGTGAGCGCCGCATTGGCGCTCACGACACTTCCGCCGGCCCCGAGAACGATGACGCGATAGGCGCCCGCGTGATTTGCGGAAATGTTACCCAGAATGAGCAACGAGCTGTTCGCGCCGACGATATTGTTGCTGTTGAACTGCCATTGATACGCGAAAGGCGGGGCACCCGTGACCGTGACACTGAACGTCGCCATCGATCCCTGCAACGCGGACAGGCTGGATGGCGGCGCGGTGATCACGGGAATGCCACCCGGAACGAATGGAGCGCCGGCGGTGGGCGCGGCGCCGATCCAGTTGGTCGGGTCGTTGCCATACGCTCCCGCGACGAGGCGCTGCAAGGAACCCCCAAGGCCATCGGCGGCGGCGGCCCACGGGGCGATGTCCGCATAATCGATCCGCTCGACCAGCACGTAGGGAATCTCACCGCCAAACGGCGCATCGGGTTTTTCGAGCCGGACCGATTCGCTCGAGTTATCCAACTGGCCGGACCACGGTCCGAAGATGGGGACCTGGGCGGGGATGTTGAACCGGGTTCGGAAGGCGCCCGCGACAGCAACATTGGTTGGGTTAAAACTGGTCACGAGCGCGATACCGCCGGCGGGAAGCGTCACGTTGGTCGGAAAATCGAAGGTGACGGCCGATCGAAGCCGCCATGTATTGGTGGGGAACGCTGGATCGAACAGGCGCAACGGAGTGCCGCTGAGGTTGGACACTTCGATGAATTCGTCCTGCGAGTTGTCGCCGACGACGGGGAGGTCTGGCGGATGATACATAATTTCGCTGATCACAGCCGGGCCGACTTTGGGCAGCGCGTTGTGGGTTCCGAGCGTGGTCGAGGATTGAGCGACGAAATGGATGGCTCCCTGGCTGTTGGTGTAGCGGCCGAGAGACACATTGCTCTCGGTGGCGCCGAAGGCCTGGGCATCGAGCCAGCCTGTGAGGTTGGTTCCATTGCCCGAAAAGAGGAACGCCTCGTCGCCCAACGAACTGAGCGCAAAGCTCGGCGGCACGCCGGGTGACGCATTGAATTGCGCCTCGGTGAACACCAGAAACCCGCCGGCGGGAATCGTCGTGCCGTTCGGAACCGTATACTTCCGGGGCGTGGCCGGGTCATCACTGAGAAACCAGCCGCTGATGTTCGCCGGTGTTGCGCCGGGATTGAAGAGTTCGATGGCGTCGGTGAGCGGTGGATCGGAATGGCTCAGCAGCTCGTGGATATAAACCGGCTGATAGGAATTGGTGGGGGGCTCGCTCGCAGCCGGAGAACCCAGATCGTAGGCGCTCGGCCGCCAGCTCGATTTTAAGTCCCAACTCCGCCAGTCCGCGGCGGCATCGACGATGACCAGGGACGCTCCCGGTCCGTCGGTAATCGGATACCACCGGTTGTCGAAGGTGAAATCGAGAATCTTCTCGCCCACAGCATCATCGAGCCGGACATTTTCGCCGGCGTTATCCAGGATGCCGGTGAACACGCCTGCGACATTGAGACTGTTGCCGTAGCGCGAGTTGAACGCAGCCAGGTTGCGAACGACCACGGTGTGCTGGCCGGCCGCAAGGCTGCCCGCGGAGAAGGTGAATTCCACGCCGTTGGTAAAATGGATTCCCGCGAGGTTCAAGCTGCCGGGCCCAATGTTGCGCAATTCGATGTATTCGAAGTCCTCGGTGTCGAACGGGCTGCCGGCTGGGGCGGACGGCGGATGATACATGATTTCAGTGACTCTGAGGTAGAGCTGCGCGGGACTGGGATTTCCCACATATGTCAGCGAGGTGTTTGTCTGGCCGGATGTATTCACCAAAGCGAGCGTTTCGCCGCGTGCGGACAGTTGTCCGTTGTACGATCCCACCGCGAGCAACCTCTGTCCCCCGCGCGGGCCCGTGGTTCGCGCACGGAACGCCTTCACGTTGGGCGTCACGTATATTCGTCCGCCGGCGGCCACCGTGGTGCCGGGATCGAAGGTGAAATCGACCGCGCCCTTGACCTTCCAGCCGGTCATGTCCACGACGAAGTTGTTGGTGTTGAGCAACTCGATGTATTCCTGCGCCTGGTTTGCGGAGGCGGGATTATAATCGATCGCGCCGAACCCGATAAAAACATTGGTTGGCTGGCTGTTCGGAATGCCGAAGCTGCCGGCGGAAGCGGCGAGATAGGAGCGCCTGCCTGTCAGGTAAAAATCCTTCAACCGGACCAGCTCCGCTTCGAAGTTGTTGGTCGGGTTCGCGTTGTTGGCATTGCCGGGACCGTATTGAGGTGCGCCGCCGCCGCTCCAGGTGGCTCCGCCCCATTTCACCTTGTCGAGCGTCGCATCGGCTCGAACCTGGTTTCCGTAATCTTCGATGCGGCTCCGCAGAAAATCCGTGTTCGGTGCGGTGCCGGCCGGTTGCAGAATCTCGTCCATCAACGTCCGCGTGCGGCGCAGCCACATGGCGTGAAATGTGGCATCCGCCCACATGAGGGCGAACTCGGTATTGTTGTTCCCCACTCCAAACACGAGATTTGTAATGATCGTGTCATCAAAATAACTCCAACCGTTGAGGCTCGTCCAGATGTGGCCCCAGCTCAGGTCAAAATCCCAGGGCAGCGCATACCATTCCCCGGACTTGTTGCTGTCCCGGTAATAATAATAGTTCTTGTGACAACAATCGTGGTCGCTGCTGATGGTTTTGGCAGCCAGGAAATTGATCATGTTAGGCACATTGACATTGTCCCAGAGATAGGCCGTTCGGGAGGGAACGTCGGGAGCGGATGCGATGGCGTTGTAAAACTCCTGCAAGTCGGAGCTCCCTTCATACTTGCGGGTCTTTTTCTCGTTGCCGGCTGCGCCTGTGAATGTGTTGTACATTTTATACAACGCCCCGTCGGGGTCGTAACCGATGCGTTCGAGATATTTGTCATTGCCCTGTTCGGAAAAGACGCTGACGCAAAAGAACGTGCCATTCTGCTGGACGCGCAGGGGGAAGGTGTAGTGGGCAGGCACACCTGCGCGCTGATAGGTTTCGGTGTTGAGCGGCACCCGAACATGCGACCGATCGGCCCAGGTGGAGATCAATGCGAAATCACCGAGCTTCGGATTCTGCGAGCTCACCGACAGCTTGTACCCGGAGTTGAGGTTGAAGTTGTAGCTGTGCTTGGGAAACGTGCTGGAGCTTTGCCCGTGCAAGGTAACGCCGATGTTGTCCAGGAACTGGCCGTTGTAATAGACCGAGCAGCGCGTCCCGGCATCCAATGCCGCCGCCGCCGGGTTGGCGACAAACCAATGCAACAACGACAGCGTGTTGGTCTGCGCCACGTAAACGACCGTGCCCAGATACTCCGGTGAATCCAGCGGCGCGGCGAAGGCCGGAAAACGCGTCCGGTTCGACTGGCTGTCGGTGGCCTGGATAAAGTAGCGCACCATTTCCCCGGGGTTCGACGCCGCCGCGGGAATGATCGCGCCATAGACGCCGTCGCCCGCGCTGCCGTCGCCGTGCAATCCGTCGTCCAGCATTCCCACGGTCACCTCGTTGCTGAAATTCACGCGATAGGTCAGCTGGACATTGCTGATTGAGTTGAAACTCGGTGTCACGACCGCCGTCACCGTGATGTCATCCGTGTCCCGCGGCGGCTCGGGCAGGTGGCTGGCAGCGACGATGATGGGCCCGAGGTTGGTGGAAGCGGCGCCATTGGCTGCCCCGGGTGTCGGTGTTGCGAAATAGCCGCCATTCGTGCCGAAGCTGACACTCAGCCCCGATAGTTGCGGCAGGATTAGAAAATCCGAGTCGGCTGCGTTGATGTTCAGGCCGTGGATCGCCAGCATGTTGGTGCCATCGTGGAGCAGTCCCACGAACGGGGTGATGTCGATGTCCTCGGCCTGGTTCGAATCGCCGTCAAAGCGGTTCGCTGTTGCCACGGAATTCCACGTGAGCGGATCCTGGAACGAGAAGGCGTTGCGGAAGGCGACGTTCACGCCATTCAAGTAAGCGACGAATCCGTCGTCGTAACGCATGCGCAGGGTGAGAAACCGAACCGCCGCGGCGTTGGTCACTGCAAACGGGATGCGGATGTAGGCCACCGAGTTCACATTCTTCATCGCCGCCTGGATGTTGGAGGAAATCGCATCCGTGAGAGTGGGTGTTCCCCGGATCACCATCGTCATCGTTGAACCGTCCGAGCCGTCGTCGTTGGCCCCGAGGTTGCCGGTTGGATCGAGGGCGAGGTCGATGAAATCGCCGACGTGCACATTGGTGAGGGTCACCGATCGGCTCGAGCCTGCGCCATTGTTGCCGGCGATGGAGGCGATATCCATCTGGACGCCATTGTGGAAAAGGTGGCCGGTGACCCCGTTGCCCGCCAGATTGGCCTTGGCGACGGTCCAGTCGACCGTGATGCGTCCTCCGACCTCGCTCACCCACCGGCGAATGACCCAATGTTCGCCACCGGTCGCGCTGTTGACTCCATTGGGATGCATGTCGACCTGACCAATCGTGTCCCATGGGGGGTCACCGGCCGGCCAGTCCCAAAGCGCGCCGGTCCAATAGTTGCCTGGGCCAAAGGGGATGTTACTGCGCGGGAACGGGGTGAAATCAGACGCGGCATACACGCCGCCCGGATCCGCGGTGCGATTGTAATAGCCGTAATACCAGTTTTTCTCCCCCTGCGTGCCGCTGGAGGACCAATCGGCGACGGAATTGGCCACCACACTGGAGCCGGGATCGGATGTTTCAATGTGGGCTGTGAATTGGGCCGCGTCACAAAAATCATTGGCGCGCGGATCGATGATGAAATCCACGCGCGATCCAAAATTGACAGGCACGATGATAGAATAGGGAACGGTGCTGACGTAGGCCGCCTGCTGGAATCGTTCGACGCCGTCCACAAAAATCCTCCCGAGCACGCCGTCCCCGCATGCCGAGGGAGTGGTGGTGATCCAGTTGCCGGAGAAGCGAATGGCGAGCGGGGTGTTGTTGGTGCCCGGCTTGAACCAATAGCTCAACGTATAGGTCGCCGGTGTCGTGATATCGAGAGCCGGCGCAATGGTCTGCCAGATTGCCGACGCCTGTGTGGTTCCGCCGACGTCCGCCACCAAATGAAGACTGCTGGCGCCGCCATGTTTAACGTTCGAAACAATCGCCGATGCCGCGTGGTTTGCCGACACCGTCCAGGGCCCGGTCAGCGCCGATTCAAAATCGCCATTGGGGAGCAGGTTGGGCCCCGATTCGGCCACGCTGCCCAGCACCAGTTTCATGTCGTCGACATAACCTTCACCCGCTGCCGTGAGGTAAATGTAAATCAGGCTGTTGGCCGCAACCCCCGTGGAGGTCACATAAACCCAGTCGCCGGTATGCGTCAGTTGTCCGGTGATTTTGATGGCGCCGGCCACTTCGCTGACGTAACGGCGGATCGCCCAGTGATCGGGCCGCGCGGGATTGCCGTTGGTGGCGTTCGGGATGCCGCCCTGGGCATTGATCTGGGTGAACGGCGGATCGCCGTTGAACCAATCCCACGCGACGCCATTCCAGAAATTGTTCGATCCGTACGCCTCGTTTGCGTTTGGAAAAAAGCTCATGTCGAGGTCTGAATAAATCCCGTTCGGATCGGCCTGGCGATTCCAATATCCGTAATACCAATTGTTGGATCCCTGTTTTCCGGAAAAATCCGCCACGGAATCCGCAATGTCCGTCGCGATGAACAATCCCTGCCCATCGGTCTCATATCCGATGCCGGTCGTGGCCGCGCCCCAGGAGGAGTCATCAAAGGCCGGATTAATCCACGCGCTGCCCAGCACATCATTTGAAGGGATATAGAATCGCGCCGCAGCACCCGTTGCCAACAGCGTGGTGACGTTCTGCTGAACCGGGATCCCATAACTCACGTGCGGGATCTGGACGGGAAAAAGGGGCGCGTATTGCGAGGCCACCGTTGTGCCATCCGGACGAATCAAGCCGAGATATTCCCCCGCGGCATCGAGCTTGAAATTGGTGTGCAAAGTTTTTCCGGCGATGCGCCGATCCTTGCCGGAGGCGAAGACGATGAGATAGCCGTTGGGCGGCACATTCGTTGCCGGCAGGCGCCATTTGGTCAGGTCTGAGGCAGAGTCGGTCAGATACCAGCCATTGGCATTGACGGCGTTGGTGCCAGGGTTGTGGATTTCAATCCAATCCGAAAAATCGGCGTCCTCGTCGGCGAGGGGGCCCGGGTTGCTGGCTTCGAATTCCGTGATTAACAACGTGTCGGCCGCCAGCAGTCGCGCCGGAGCGAGGAGGACAGCGAGCAAAACCGGCAGCAGCGCCAGCAGGGAATGCAATTTTTTCATAAGGCTAAGGAAAGCGATTGGCTCTGGGTTCGAGAAAGGCCGGTGCGGCGTGGAACGGACCCCGCCAATGGGCATAAAGGATCAACTGCTGGGCGGCAGGGTGGCACGTATCGCTAGGGTTACGGGAACGTTACACCAAAGCGGCATGGCAACTCAATTTCAAATTTTGACCTCGAGTGACTGTCGCCGGCCTGGGGCGCAAGCGTTTGAAGATCATGAGGGCAATCCCAGTCTCTAATGTCGCATGCAAAGCGACGCCATCGCCACTTTCGACTATCACCCTCGCACCCGGGTCGTGTTCGGCCCGGGCAGTGTGGATCAGGTCGGGAAACTCGCGGCGGAATTGGGCGGACGCCGCGTCTTGATTGTCACAGATCCCGGCATCGTCGCCGCCGGCCATTCAGCGCGCGTCGAACAACTGCTGCAAAAAAGCGGCCTGGGCGTCGTCATTTATGATCGGGTCCGCGAAAACCCAACGACTCGGGACGTTGAGCAATGCGTCCAGGCAGCGCGGGAGGCCGGCATTGATTTGTTCGCCGGTTTGGGCGGCGGCAGTTCCATGGACACCGCGAAGGCTTGCAACCTGATCCTGACCAATGGCGGGCAGATGCGGGATTATTGGGGTGTCGGCAAGGCAACGAAGCCGATGCTGCCGCTCATCGCCATTCCCACCACGGCGGGCACAGGCAGTGAATGTCAAAGCGCCGCCCTGATCGCGGACGAATCGACTCATCAAAAAATGGCATGCCTGGACCCCAAGGTGGCCGCCCGCGTCGCCATTCTGGATCCCGTTCTCACGATCTCCCAGCCGGCGCGGGTCACCGCCTGCACGGGGATCGATGCCATCGCCCATGCGGTTGAAACGGCTGTGACGAAAAAACGGAATCCGCTCTCCACACTCTATGCGCGCGAAGCCTTCCGCCTGGCCGCCGGCAGTTTTGCGCGGGTGCTCGAGGATCCGCTCGATTTGGAGGCGCGCGGGCGGATGTTGCTTGGCGCGGCGTTCGCCGGAACCGCCATCGAAAATTCAATGCTCGGCGCAGCTCATTCGGCCGCCAACCCGCTCACCGCGCATTTTGACATCATTCATGGGCAGGCGGTCGGCATGATGCTGCCCGCGGTGGTCCGCTTTAACGCCAGTGAACCCGCCGCGCGTCATGAATATGCCGAACTCGTCGCGACCATTCCCGCCGGCGAAGACACGCATCCCGAAGAGGCCGCCGGCCCGCTGGTGCGGCGCCTCGAGGATTTGCTCGACCGCGCTTCCATGCCCCGATCGCTCGCCGAGTGCGGCATCCCGCGCACCGCGATTCCCATGCTCGCCGCTGAGGCTGCGAAACAGTGGACTGCGATCTTTAACCCGCGCAAAGTGACGGCGGAAGATTTCGTCAGCCTCTACGAAGCGGCCTTTGAACCGCGGGCCAGCGCGGAATTGTGATCCGCCCCGGTCGGGCTGAACCCGCTGGACAAGCCAAAGATCCTCTTTAATGATGCGGCCCCAGCGCTGCCATGAAGACCCTTTTTTCAGCTCTCGGTCTTTTTCTGTTTCTTCCATGCCTCGTCCGGTCCCAGGACAATGCGGCGCTTCCCGGCACCAAACCACTCGTGGCGCAGGGCGATCTTTCGGCGCAGATGATCGCCGGCATCGACAAGTTTTTGCTCGGCGAGATCGACCGTGCCGCTGCCAGGCGCACCAATTTCTGGCGTCGCGACTTCTCGTCGCGCGGGGCCTATGAAACCTCCGTCGCTCCCAACAGGGCGCGCTTTCGGAAAATGATCGGCGCCCAGGACGAACGTTTGCCGGTGACGTCGCTGGAATTCACCAGCGATACCTCGAATCCGGCAAAAATTGCGGAGACCCAGGCGTTCACCGCATACCGGGTGAGGTGGCCGGTGTTCGAAATGGTCTACGGCGAGGGAATCTGGCTGCAACCCAGGGGCCGGATCGCGGCGCGCGTCGTGGCGATCCCGGATGCCGGTCAGACGCCTGAAGCGATTGCCGGTCTGATGCCGGGCGTCCCTCCAGAGGGCCAGTTTGCAAGGCGACTCGCGGAAAATAATTGCGAAGTGCTGGTTCTGACATTGGTGGATCGCGCGGACACCTGGTCGGGCAATGCATTGCTCAAACGTTTTACAAACCAGCCGCATCGAGAATGGATTTATCGCCAGGCCTTTGAAGTCGGCCGCCATATCATCGGTTACGAAGTCCAAAAAGTTCTGGCCGCCATGGATTGGTTTTCCGGCGAAGCCGCCAAAGGTGGAACCCGCCCCGTGCCCCTCGGCGTTGCCGGTTATGGTGAAGGCGGCCTTATCGCGCTCTACGCCGCCGCACTCGATCTCCGCATCGATGCCGCGCTCGTCAGCGGATATTTCGACAATCGCGACCGCGTTTGGGCCGAGCCGATCTATCGCAATGTGTCCGGGCTTCTAAAGGAGTTTGGGGATGCGGAAATTGCCAGTCTCGTCGCGCCTCGCGAACTCATCGTCGAGTATGCGGAGACGCCAACGATCGACGGCCCTCCCAAGGCGCGCGACGGCCGGAATGGCGCGGCGCCCGGCCGATGGACCACGCCCGAGTTCAACAGCGTGGATGCCGAGGTCGATCGCGCGCGGCAACTCGCGGGCCCCTTTAAAAAATTCGTGACGCACCTCCACGGAAACGAAGGCGGCGCCGTGGGACCCGGCGGAGAACAGGCCGTGCTGGCGCT
Source organism: Verrucomicrobiota bacterium (assembly GCA_041166945.1). Classification (GTDB taxonomy): domain Bacteria; phylum Verrucomicrobiota; class Verrucomicrobiia; order Limisphaerales; family JADJPG01; genus DASTLJ01. The sequence continues at coordinate 16,350 of JBEEGQ010000092.1, read as the reverse complement.
TTTGAAAGCGCTCGGCACCGGCATCACCAGCGTGGCTCCGTCCAGCCCCGCGGCGGTGGCAGTGGCCGATCCGGGCTCGGCGTGGGTAGCCCAACGTCAGGCAGAGCAGGTCGCCGGTCTGGTCCGTCATACGCAACGGCTCGTGCGGGACTCGGAGCGTGTGCGCGATGAAATCTTTTGGAAGCCGATCAAGGCCCGGTCGGCGCTCGAATGGACCGGGGCCGTGCCCGCGGTTCGTTCCAATTTATGGGACAACGTCATCGGGCGGCTCCCGGGGGCAACGCTTCCAGCCAATCCGCGTTCGCGCAAAATATATGACAAGGAAAAATTCACCGGCTATGACGTGATGCTGGATGTCTGGCCGGATGTTTTCGCCTGGGGCGTCCTGTTGCTCCCGAAAAATCTCCAGGCCGGCGAGCGCCGTCCGGTGGTCGTGTGCCAGCACGGCCTGGAAGGAGTTCCGGAAGACACCATCACGGATGATCCAAAGGCGGCGGGGTTTGGTCCCTACCAGGCGTTCGCAGCGCGGTTGGCGGAGAGGGGTTTTGTCGTTTTCGCGCCGCATAATCCGTATCGCGGGCACGATGCGTTTCGCGGATTGCAGCGGAAGCTGAATCCGCTGGGAGACTCGCTCTTTTCGGTGATCCTCGCCCAGCACGATCGCATTCTCGACTGGCTGTGCGATCAGCCGTTCATCGATCCGAAGCGCATCGGCTTTTATGGGCTGAGCTACGGCGGGAAAACAGCGATGCGCGTTCCTGCGTTGCTGGATCGTTATTGCCTCTCGATTTGCTCAGCCGATTTCAATGAATGGGTGACAAAAAATGCGACGGTGGATTCAACCTATTCCTATCTCTTCGGCGGCGAGTACGAGATCTTCGAATGGGACCTCGGCCACACGTTCAACTATGCGGAGATGGCGGCGTGCATCGCCCCGCGACCCTTCATGGTCGAGCGCGGTCATAGCGACGGCGTTGCACCCGACGAATGGGTCGCTCATGAGTTCGCGCGGGTGCGCCGCTTTTACGACAAGCTGGGCATCGGCGACCGGACCGGGATCGAATTCTTCAACGGCCCCCACACCATCCATGGCGTCGGCACCTTTCAGTTCCTGCACCGGCACTTGGAGTGGGGGGAGGGGAAGTGACTTGTGGCAAGTGACGAGTGGCGAGTGACGAGTGACGAGCAAGAATGACGAATGACGAATGGCGATCGGCTATTGGCTATCGGTTATTGGCTATTGATAAGAGGCTGTACTGTCTGGGGAACGAATCTTCGGGAAACAACGCGTCCCGAGTTCCATTCGCAGGTTGTTTCCCCTCCGGAAATCCGAGCCCACACACCGATCCCCTTGAAGCGGCATGAATGCCGACCGCTGGCCAGGACGAGTGACCCGTGACGAAGCATCAGCGTCTCGGGCGCATGCGCTCGGGGGTGACCCATTCGTCAAAACTCGAGTTCCAACCGTCGTAATGGATCAAGGCGCGGGAACCGTCGCGCCGGATAATTTCCGCGGCCCACCAACGGCTCCCCCAAAACACCTCGACCTCCTTCGCGTCGGGTGCCACTGGTGCCGCATCCCTGGCGGAGCCGGGTTTGCCGTGCGCCGCCGCCCTGCGTGAACCCGCATCGTCTCCCAACGGCGTTGTTCGCGTGGCCGATCGGTCCCTCGCATAAGAGACATCGCCGGGTTCCGTCCCGCTGGCTGTTGGGTTGCGCGAAAGATGCGGGGAACGGGTCCGTGAAATGATCCTAAAAGCAACCGATCCGACCAACAGCAGGACGACGACCCCGGCCAGCGCGATCGCGGTGATCAGGACTGCGCTCAGGCCATGGCGGCGGGTGTCGTGCGGCGGGGACCGCGCGGGCGCGGTCGCGTACGCCGCGAGGGTCTGCGCGATGCTCGCGTTGGCGGCCTCGGTTCCATCCACGGCACACGACGGGCACGCGACCGCCCCCGGCATCCGCCCGGCAACCGGTTCCACTTCGAAGGTGTAGTTCTGTCCGCAGCTGCAAAGAATACTGACCGGGATTTTGGACGGAACCATCGGCGGCGGAGGCCGCTGCCGATAGGAATACGGGGCGGCGACGCGGCTCCGTGAGGGACGCTCGCTCCCGTCGTTTCGAAGCGCCAGTCTCAACCCGATCCCGATCAGGATCGCCGGGCCACCGACCCAGCCCACTCGATAACGTTTGTTATAGGCATCGCTGTTGCCGGGCGGGACAGTGGAATTGAGACCGTTCATAACACCCACCGCTCCCACGACCATGAGAATGATTCCGAGAATTTTCATAACAAAATCGGCATCGGCTCACCGGACCTGTCCAAAAAACAGTTCGTCGGGGCTTTGCTCTGTTTGCGGGATCCGATCGTTCTCGAGCGCGTTTTCGTCAATGGCATCCGTATAAATTTCGACGATGCTTTTCATACGCACGCTCGTTTAACTGATCAGGCCACGCTTTTTCAACATCGCATCCATCGCTTTGTCCATCAGCAGCTCGGCAAGAGGTTTTGTCGCATCGTCCAGTGCGGTGCTGGCGGCTTTGAGCTGGTTCGGATCGCCAATTTGGCTTGCGGGATCCTCGCCCGCCAAAACCGTTTCGACTTGAGCAACAGCTTGCTCAACTTGCGCCAGGCCTTTCGGGTCCAGTTCCGGGCCGCATTCCGCCAGCGCCTTGCGCGTCGCCGCCAGGGTATCGGAGGCCTTCACCTTCGCTTCGATCCATTGCCGCGCGCGGATGTCGTCAAAAAAATGTTCAACCGATTCCTCGACCATTTTTTGGACGTCCGCGTCCTCGACATCCACAGCTGACTTCATCTCCACCGTTTTTTGACGGCCGGTTTTAATGTCACGGGCCAGGACATGCAGAATGCCGTCGACGTCGATTTCAAATTGGACGCCGACTCGCGGCACCCCGCGCGGCGCTGATTCGAAATCGATGACGAAACGGCCGAGGCTCCAGTTGTCCTTCGCCCGATCCCGTTCGCCCTGCAGCACGTGGATGAGCATCTCGCGCTGGAAATCCACCGCCGTGGTGAAGGCCTCGCCGGCTTTCACAGGAATGGTGGTGTTGCGGGGAATGATGACATTCATCAGGCCACCAAAGGTTTCAAGGCCGAGCGACAGCGGTGTCACGTCCAGAAGAAGCATGTTTTTGAATCCGCCGGAGAGAATTTCCGCCTGAACCGCCGCGCCGAGCGCGATGGCCTCATCCGGGTTTTGCGATGTGTTCAGCTGGGGCCCCGTTGTGCGGTGAAAATCCGATCCCAACCGGATGCTGCCGCGGGTTTCCGCAAACTCCGCGCATCCAAACCATTCGCCCACGAGCCGTCGCACCAGCGGCATGCGTGTCTGGCCGCCGACAAGAATCACCTGGTCCAAATCCGTCGCCGCGATTTTGGCGTCGGCGAGGGATCGCAGGCAATGGGCGCGGGTTCGCTCGATGATATCCCGGGTCAGGCGCTCGAGCTCCTCGCGCGTGAACCGGTAGTTGAAACTGAAATCCGGCGTCAGGAACGGCAGCGCCACCTCGATTTCGTTCTCCGTCGAAAGTTTGATTTTCGCAGCCTCGGCCGCTTCGCGAACCCGGGAGAGCAGACTCAGGCCGGCCGGGTTCATTGAAAACTCCCTGTTCCCGCCGGAAGGGGGACGGGAGGAAAGCGCCACCGGGGGGCCGCCGGCATCGGCGATTTTTGAAAGAAGAAAGTCGACAACCCGGCGGTCGAGGTCGTCGCCACCGAGTCGGGTGTCGCCATTGGTCGAGAGGACCTGGAACACGCCCTGGTTCAATTCGAGGATCGAGAGATCAAATGTCCCGCCACCCAGGTCGTACACGGCGATCTTCGATCGTTCCTTCAGGCGATCGAGTCCATAGGCAAGCGCAGCGGCGGTCGGTTCATTGAGGATGCGTTCGACGACAAAACCGGCGAGCTCGCCCGCCTTCTTCGTGGCGTTCCGTTGCGCATCGTTGAAGTAGGCGGGCACGGTGATCACCGCGCCGGCCACGGGTTCGCCGAAGTAAGCTTCGGCATCGCGCTTCAATTTTCGGAGCACGTCGGCGGAGATCTCCTCGGGCGTGTAACTGCGGCCGTGAATGTCAATGGACACCGGCCCGGTCCCCGAGCCGTTCACGCGGTAAGTGACCCGCAGGTCGTCCTGGGAAATTTCCGCGCCCCGCCGGCCGATGAACCGTTTCACGGAGTAGACCGTGGCGGCCGGTTCCAGCACGCGCAACCGGTTCGCGGGATGCCCGACGATCGGCCCGGCGTTTGCCGCGGGATAGTGGACGACCGATGGCGTCAGCCGGTGCCCTTCGAGGTCCGCAATGACCAGCGGGATGCCGCTGTCCACCGTGGCGACGAGGGAATTGGTGGTGCCGAGATCGATGCCGACAATTCTGCTCACGAGTGAAATCCGTCCGTTAATTTCCGATGAGCTCCTTCCGAAGAGCCGGGGTCCAGGGGCGTTTGTCGGCGGGAGGGTTGAGAATAAACCAAATCAAGTCGCGGAAATCCTTGTCCGGAATCACCTCCAGGCCCTCGGGCATGAGGCTCAGTTCGCTGGTTCGGATCCTGGGCTTGCCATTTTCAACGGCGATGTCGGACCGCGCCAGGATGTGTTCCACCGGCCCGGCGGCGACGAGCCTCAGGCGCGACGGTGTGTCCTCGACGATGCGTCCGCTCACCGTCGAGCCATCCTTAAGTTCCACTTCGGTCGCTTCGTTTCCATGGCCGACGACTTCGTTGGGATCGATGACATTATGGAGCAGCGCATCGAGTGTGCTGCGCCCGACGCCGGTGAGGTCAGGGCAGACGTCGGCGCCTTCACCATGGAGTTTGTGACAGACGAAACAGGTGCGTTTGGCGACTTCATAGCCGTTTTTGATGTCCGGTTCGCCGGCGAGCACCGTCACTCGCTTCGCGGCGATCGTCTTCAGTTTGTCGTCACCCGGAGGACGGTAGCGGCCGAGGACGCGATCGGCATGATCGCGGACCGTGGCATCATCGCTCCGGGCCAAGGCGCGCCGGGCCGTGGCGGAAATGTCCTGCGGTTCCACCACCTTGCGGTCCACCGCGGCGAGGAGCGCCCGGCTCCATTTGCTGCGCGTCACCAACACGTCGGCGGCGACACGGCGTGTCGGCAGGTTGAATTTCTGCCACGCATCCGTGATCACGTATGCGATGTCATCCCCGCCAAATGAGCCGAGAGCGCGGAGGGCCTCTTGTTGCAACTGAGCGTCGGCGCCAGAATCTGGTGGTCTCGACACCTTTGTGGGCTGGCCTGCCATCGGCTGACGGGTGAACTTCAACAATTCGGCGCGCGCGACGTCGTCCTTGGTCTCACGCGCCGCTTGGATTCCTTTGAGGCGATCCTCGAGGGGAGCGGTGATGTCGTTGATCTTCGCCAGCAACGATCGTGAGGCGCTGGTGTCGCCGAGCAGTGTGGCCAGGCGCCGGGTTTTTTCCGCGAGTTGCGGATTGCTGGAGAGCTGGGTGAAGATCGGATCGAGGCGAATGGTGGGAGGCTGGCCTTTGCTTTTGAAGGCGTCGATGAGTCCATCCAGCGCGGCGTTTGCCAGGCCGGTTTTCAGCGCGAGCGTGCCCAGGAATTTCATGGCCGCGTTGAGATGCTGCTCGCGAGCGCGAGTGTCCGTGAGATCGCAGATGCGCCGCATGACCCGTCGGAGGCAATAGGCGGAAATCGAGTTATCGTTGGCTCCGAGCATTGGAAAAAAGGCCTGCGGATCCGTCGCCACCCGCGGTTCCATCGCCATCCAAACGATGTGCGGATAATAGAAATCGCCATTCACGCTGGGGCGCGCCATGAGTGGCTTGAAGTGCGCCAGCACCGCACTGGTGGGCACCGCGGGAGGGACGGTGGAATCGATCGTGAGCGCCGGGGCGCTGAATTGTCGGAGCGCCACCGCCGCGGCGGCCCGGGTGGCGGCCTCGGGTTCCGCGGCCAAATGATCCAACATCGAGAACGCGATTTTTTGTTGGGCAGGTTTAAAATCGCCCGCGGACTCGCCGATGAACCGGGCTGTCCAGGCTGCGGCACCCTGCGATTGATTTGACCACAACGTTGGATTGGATTTGAGATTGCCGATCGCGTGCAGGACTCCCATCGCGGAGAGGCGCGTGGGACCAGATTCAGCGGAGGCGGCGAGCCGCGACAAGCTGGCAATGGCGTCAGGGGGGATTCGCCCGGGGCCGGTGAGCCGCTCGGTCAAGAGCCGTTGCGCCTGGCGACGTTGCCAGGAGTTTTTCGATTCCAAACCTTTTATCAGCATGCCAGTGGATTCCTTTTGCAAATCCATCGCCGGGTCGGGACGGCTGGGGACCGGTTTGCCGGGCTGGTTTCCGACCCACACCACGCGCCAGATGCGACCCATCTCGCGATCGACCCCCTCGGGGTCCGCCTGGGCGTTTTGGTAACACGGATATTTATCGCACCAGTCGGCAATCCAGACGGCGCCATCAGGACCGGTCTGAGTGGTGACGGGGCGAAACCAGGGATCTTTGCTGACCAAAAAATTGCCGGCGCCGACCTCGAAATCGCCCTTCGATGCGCCGAGCAACTGGCTCTCCTTGTCCGCCCTGTAAGTCGAGCCGACCGATGTCAGTCGATCACAGTTGATCGCATTTTGATGGATGTTGCCGAGGAAAACGAGGCCGCGCCACGCCGCGGGCCATTGGTCTCCCTGATAGACACAAATGCCGGAATGCGCCGCGCGGTAATGACGCCAATCCACGATCGCGGGCAGCCCTTTGCTCGGCAGATCGCCGACGTAACCATAAGGATTGGCCCAGGTGCCGCCCTGGCGGTTGTATTGGCCGCCGGCGGCCACGTGAAACAGATGCTGGATGACGCAGGCGCTCACAAATGCGTCGCCGGTTTCATTCCAGTCCACGCCCCACGGATTGCTGGTGCCATCGGCGAACACCTCGAATTTACGAGTGCGCGGATGATACCGCGCGAGGGCGGCATCGACCTGGACGCCGAAGCCATCGGGATCATGTTCATCCGCGGCGGCATTAGTGCGGGTCGTCGAGGTGGAAGAAGGATCGCGCACCTTTGAATGGGTGAAGACGCCGTGGGTCATGTACAGCCAGCCATCAGGACCCCACGCGAAGCTGTTGAGCAACTCATGCCGATCCTCCATGCCGAAACCTGTTTTTAAAATGGTCGTCACGTCGGCTTTGTCGTCGCCATTGGTGTCCTGCAAAAAATAGAAATTAGGCGCGGCGCCGAGATAAACGCCCCCGTTGCCCAGGACGAGACCAGTGGCCAGCGAGAAGCCATCGGCGAAAACCGTGACCTTGTCCGCGCGTCCGTCGGCATCCGTGTCCTCGAGAATCTTGATGCGATCCCGGCCTTTTTCACCCTTCGCCGCGCCCTTGGGATATTCGTAAAGTTCGAGGACCCAAAGGCGTCCCCGTTCGTCCCAGGTCATGGCGACCGGGTTGACCACTTCGGGCTCGCTGGCGAACAGACGCACCTCGAAACCTGGCGGCACATGGATTTGTTTTTGCGTTTCGTCGGGCGCCAGGGCAGGGGTCGTCGCGGGAAGCTGGTTCGAGGTAATCTGTTTGCCGGGCGGATGGTTCGTGTAGATGGTAAAACCCAGTTGCCGGGTGTGATCGGGATGATAGCTGGCGGCGAAAGCGGGCAGAGCCAACAACAGGGGCAGGGCAGAAAGGGACACTCGGTTCATAGGTTCGCTGCGGAGAGTGCCCCGCCGTGGGAATCGGGGCAAACCCGATTTGATCCGCCGCCAGCGCGTCTGTTCAAAGGCGAATGGCGTTGATGATTTCAAAGCTCCGACTGGAATCCCCGCGGGAATAAGATTAGGTTGGCGGGCATGAAGCCAGCCTTGCTCCGGGCAGGAGTTCGCGCCCGCCACGCCTCGCGGTCTCTCGGCCTATTTCCCGCTTCCCATCTTTTATCCCGCACGTGCCCTGTGCGTTTCGGATTTGCCTTCTTTCAAGCGGCCGCGGTTCGTGATTTGAATTCCGTCCCATGACCATCGCCCAGGAAATTGAGCTGCTGATCCGCGCGCGTTATCCGCTGCTATACGTGGTGACCAGCGAGGAGAATCGGGTGGAGGAACTGCTTTTGGAAATCGCGGCCAAACGTCAGAAAAAACTCTATGAATGGAGCTGCACCACCGGTCTCCTGCCGGCGGGCACTTCGGTGCAACTTTCGCGGCAGCGCAATCCGGCCACGCGCGAACCGCTCGCGGCCCTCGATGAAGTCATCGCGCACGTCGAGCCCGCCATTTATTTGTTCAAGGATTTGCATCCGTTTCTTTCGAAATCGAATTTTGCGATCACCCGGCGGCTCAAGGAAATCGCCCTGCATTTAAAGCACAGTCATAAAACGGTCATCCTCGTTTCGCCCGCCCTGGAAATTCCCGCGGAACTCGAGAAGGAGATCACGGTCCTCAATTTCCCGCTGCCGTCACGCGAGGAATTGACCGCCCTGCTCCATCAAATTCTGGCGGACGTTCAGCAGTTCAAAAACATCGTCATCGACCTGGATGCCCCCGGACGCGAACGCCTTCTCCAGGCCGCCCTGGGGTTGACGCTGGGTGAGGCGGAAAATGTGTTCGCAAAAATTCTGGTCAAAAGCCAGCGGCTCAGCTCGGAGGATGTCGGCGAGGTTTTTTCCCAAAAACAACAGATCATCAGGAAAAGCGGGCTGCTCGATTACTGTGCCGCGGCGGATTTTTCACACATTGGAGGGATGGCGATGCTCAAGGACTGGCTTGGAAAACGCGTCGTGGCGTTTGGGGATGAAGCGCGCGAATTCGGTTTACCAGCCCCAAAGGGCATCCTTCTCCTGGGCGTCCAAGGGTGCGGCAAAAGCCTGTGCGCAAAAGCCATTGCCAGCCTGTGGCAATTGCCGTTGCTGCGCTTTGATATGGGTCGAATGTTCGGCAGCCTGGTCGGCTCATCCGAGGAAAATGTCCGGCGCGCCATCGCGGTCGCCGAGTCGGTCGCGCCCGCCGTCCTCTGGGTCGACGAGATCGACAAGGCCTTTGCGGGTTCGCAGAGCGCCTGGGGCGGCGATGGAGGGACAACCGCGCGCGTTTTCAGCACCTTCCTTACCTGGCTGTCCGAAAAGAGCGCGCCGGTATTCGTCGTGGCCACGGCCAATGACATCTCGAATCTTCCGCCCGAACTGTTGCGCAAGGGCCGTTTCGACGAAATATTTTTTGTCGACCTGCCCGCTCCCCCCGAGCGGGGCGATATCTTTCGGATTCATCTCGCCCTCCGGGGCCGGGAGGCCGGTGGCTTTGATCTTCCCGCGTTGGTGGCGGCCAGCGAGGATTTCAGCGGTGCCGAGATCGAGCAGGCCATCATCAGCGCCCTGTTCGATGCGTTCGCCGCGCGCGAAGAACTGGCGACGCCGCACGTTTTGGCGGCGCTGCACGAAACCGTTCCGCTCGCCCGAACGATGGACGAACAAATCGATCGCCTCCGCGCGTGGGCGGACGGCCGCGCGCGGAATGCCTCGATGAAAAAATGAACCCTGGAACAGCAGCATTATGTGGCGCGGCTTTTGTGAACATCTGAAAGATTGCGGGCGCAATGGAACGCTGTTCGTTTACGTGCTGGCCATTTTGTTCACTGCCGCAACGCTCGGCGTCTATGGAATCGTGGGTGTAATCGGGCTGGGATTCATTGGCGCGATGTGGGTCTCGAGCGAAATCAGCGCGCAAGGCAATCGATTTGATCGACTCGGAAAAATGCCACCTCTGTCGGACAACGATCTCCGTGTCGCTCGATCAAAGCTGATGAGCCCGCGTTCCCGCCGCTGAGGACGAGCACGTTGGGTCCGTGATTGATTTAAGGAAAATCCGGATCCAGCTCGGTGCGCATGACGCATTTCGCATGTCCGGACTCCCGACTTTATGAGAACCTTTCGCGATCGCTGGGGGGCGTTCGTCTATTTTTTCGGCATCGGACTCCATTTCGCGACGTTCGCAGCCGGGCCGGAGGATCGTTCGTCGAACGCCCCGCCCGTTGACCATGCCGAATTCACGCGCCTCGGTTACTGGCAATTCGACACTCCGGATTGGGCGGGCGTGGCAGGCCAATTGCCTCGCGCCGCCACCAATGTGCAGCAGGTGCCGAGCTTCGATGGGTCCTGCCTTCAGGTCACGAACCTCGATGGCTTGCTCGTATTAAGCGACACGACATCGGACAGACGCTCCAATTTCGATCTGCGCAACGGCTCCATTCGATTTTGGTACAAGCCCTATTGGACCGGCACGAATCGCGGCGGCAGCGGACCGTTGATGGGTGATGCGGGTTTGATCGAGATGGGCACTTATAGGAAACCTGGCTCCAACACCAACAGCCAGGATGGGTGCCTCGTCCTGACAACTTATTACGGGGGATCCGCCATCTATTTCGCCATGCAGGACAACCAGGGCCGCGATGGATCGACCGGGCAGGCAATTCCTGCGGCATGCAACGCCTTCATCAGCAATCAATGGCACGAAATTGTCCTCTCGTTTACTCCTCAAGCCGCGCTGCTGTTTATCAACGGCGTGAACATCCCCGCTTTTTCGACGACCAACGGCACCGGACTTCCCATCCCCCCGCCCGGTGTGCGCGCACAGGGTTTGACGATTGGAAATCTTCCGGCAGGCGGTCACCCATGCCAGGGCGCGATCGATGAGTTGGAAACATTCAATTATCCATTTGGATTTATTGAAGCCAACCGCAACGGATGGGCAATGAGCGCCACCCTTGCCTCCTCGCCGCCCGCGATCACGCTTGATTGGCGGGTGGACCCCAACCTGCCTCGCACGGTGCAGCGGCGGCTTGCCGGCGAAATCGAGTGGACCGCCCTGGTCACAAACCGGATCGGCTGGCGTTATCGCGACACCAACGTCGTCCCAGGACAGCGCTATGAATACAAAATCGATCCAACGGGCGTGCGTTCGGGCATTCCGACCAACGCGCTGTGGCTTCTCTCGGGAATCGATGTGCCACCGGTGGAATACCGGGGCAAGGCAATCGTCCTTGTCGATCAAACCCTCGGGGCCGCGCTCGCGTTGCCGTTGGCCCAATTGCAGATGGATCTCGTCGGAGATGGTTGGGAAGTCATCACGAATTTTGTGCCTCGCCACAATGACACCAATCCGACGGACAATGCGGCTCACATCGCCGCCATTAAAACTTTTATCACCAGCACCTACCGCGCGGATCCAACAAACACCAAAGCCGTGTTCATTCTGGGTCATGTCGCCATTCCCTATTCAGGCTTCGAGGCGACAGACGGACATTCTGACGAAAACGACAGCCATCGCGGCGCCTGGCCCGCCGATGCTTTCTACGGCGACATCGATGGCAACTGGACCGACAACCTTTCCTACTCGAAATACGGCCATCCTCGTCATGAGGAAAACACCAACGCCATCGGTGACGGAAAATGGGATCAGGATGAGATTCCTGCCAATGGCGCAGGAGTGGCAGCAATCGAACTGGCGGTGGGAAGGGTCGACTTCGCAAAAATGCCGGTCTTCACCAGCCACCCGCCTTCGGGCGTTACCGCGGTTGCCGAGGTCGAGCTGTTAAAACGTTATCTCGACAAGGATCATCGTTTTCGAATCGCGGCGATGCCTTTTCGCGATCGCACCCTGGCGTGCGACGAATTCACTCCCATCTATCATTACCCGGACCTGAACCTCTGGGCCAATGCCGTTCGCAACGGAACGCGCGTGTTCGGTTTTGCCGCGGGCACACTCATCGAGACGGATCTGTTCACGAACCGGCTGAGCGCCTATTGGGGATTATTGTCGAGCACGGGCGAACCCCACGGCGTGGGGTATTATGATCGCCGTCACTACTCTGAAAGCCTGGCCTTTGACAGCAACGAGCCGCCGGTCATTGTCTATTTGCTGAGCGGCTCATGGTTCCCTGATTGGAATTTGACGAACAACATCCTGCGGGCGTGCCTGGCGACTCCCAACTACGGGCTCCTGGCGATGTCATCGTTGGGTGTTCAATGGCGGTTTGAATCGCTGGCCATGGGCGATACGTTTGGCGATTGCCTGATGCGCACTGTAAATCACTCCGGCCGTTTGATTCCCCGTCACGTCGCGCTTCTCGGCGACCCCACGTTGCGCCATAAATTTCTCCAGCCTCCCCGTGATCTGACGGCCGCTACCAACCTGTCCGGACAGCTCACGCTGACCTGGTCCGGCAGTTCGGATCCGGGGGTTCAATATGTCGTGTATCGCGCGACTGCGATGACGAATCGATTTTCGCGCCTGACTGCCGTTCCATCGTCAAGCTCCCGTTTCAGCGACGATTCACCATCCGGCGGAGCAAAAATATATCAGGTCAGAAGCCTGGCCAGAACCGTGACCGCATCGGGATCGTATCTGAATTTCAGCGAAGGCATTTTCAAAGCGGTGCCGTGATTTGATCCGGTGGCCGTAGCGCGGACTGGCAGTCCGCTGTATCGCCGGTTGGCAACCGGCAGAGCCGCGCACTTGCCCATCGCGAGCCGTTCATTTCGTTGCGTTGCTCACACCAAGCCGGCGCGCTTGCGGAGTGCCACTCCGCGAAACAGCCGATTGCCAATCGGCGCTACGCCGCGGCCGTAGCGCGGACTGGCAGTCCGCTGTATCGCCGGTTGGCAACCGGCAGGGCGACCCACTTGCCCATTGCGAGCCGTTGGTCCTATTTCTCCCGGATGCAGACGAACCAGCCGGCCAGACCCACCAGGCCCACCCCGCAGCCGACGGTGTCGACGAACAATTGCGTGCCGTCGTGTTGAATGTGCGATCCACCCACGATGAGAATGGCGCCGGCAAGGACGATGATGGATGCGCTGATGGATTTCATAAGGGATGGAGTATCGAGCGGTCCCGGATCAATGACTCTGCCGCCTACTTTGTCATCGGTTTCATGGTCATCGGGTCGCGCAGGGGGACATCGATGAGCCTGCCAGCGGCAAGGTCGGCCAGTCGCACAGGATGATTCGGGTGGCCTTTCAGGATCTCCTTTTTGTTGCCCACGATCAGGACGACGAGTTTGGATGGCTGCAAATATTTTTTCGCCACAGCCTGCACATCGGCCGCGGTGACCGCATCGATGCGGCCGCGGAATGTCTTCCAATAATTTGGATCCCGGGCGAAGCGGCCGGTGAATTCATCGGCGGCGAATGTCGCCACGATCTGGCCCTTGGTGGAAAAGGTGCGAGGGAAGGTATCAATGAAACTGCGCTTGGCGGTCTGGAGTTCCTCGGGCGCGATGGGTTCATTGCCGATCCGTTTCATCTCTTCGAGGACGATGCTGACGGCATAGGCGATGGTGCGGCTCTTGGACTGAAAGCCGGCATGGAAGATGCCCGGCCAGTAAGTCCCGCCTTGAAAACGCGAAAAGGCCGAGTAAGCCAGCCCTTCGTCCGAGCGCACGCGGTTCATGATGCGCGACGTGAAACCGCCTCCCCCCAGGATGTTGTTCATCACCGCGATCGCGGGGATGTCCGGGTTGTCGCGAAGAACGCCGGGCAACATGATGGCGACGCGGCCTTGGGGGACATCCTTGTCGACCAGGTAGACCCCGGGCTGGGCGAACACGGGGTCGGCCGGGATGGGGGGCGCCTTTTCTCCTGTGAATGGCCAGTCGGCAAACAGCTTCTCCAGCTTGCCAATCGTCGCGGCGCGATCGAAATCGCCACTGGCGGCGACGACGAAGTTGGCCGGATGAAACCATTTTCGATGGAATGCGCGGACGTCATCGAGGGTGATGGCATTGAGGGACGCTTCGGTGTTCTGGCGGTTGACCCAGAATTTTTCGCCGAGAGCCAGGTAGAGCTGCTCCCGTTCCTCGATATCGGCGGAGTCATCGTTTCTTTTCTTCATCGCCTGCAGCAACTGCTGTTTGCGCAGCGCGAATTTGTCCTCCTGCCAGCGGGGTTCGGTGAGCACCTCGCGCAGGATCGCGAGTCCTTCATCGAGGTCCTTGGAGAGCAAATTGAGCGAGAGGCTGCCCTGGGTGTCGCCGACTTTGGCCCCGAGCCGTGCGGCAAGGAAGGCTATGCGTTCCTCAAGTTCTTCGGCGGTCTTCGATCGGGTGCCGCCGGCGGTGAGCAAATAACCCACCAGATCCGTGACGCCTTCGCGGCCTTCCGGTTCCAGGTAATCGCCTGTCCGAATCAGGATGGAGATGTTGACGAGGGGCAGCTCGCGATCGGCGGCGACGTAGGCGACCGGGCCGCTTTTGAGCGGAACGCGATAATCCTTGGGGGCCGGCGGCTCGTAGGTCAGCGGGGGAAACTGAATCTTTTCGGGACGCTTCGGAATTCCGGCGGCAGACAAGGGATGCAGGGAGGCCGCCAGGAGCGCGATGAGCAGCGCGCTGGAGTTGAGCACAGAAAGAAAGCGCATGGGCGTGAGTATTGGAATGGCGCGCGCGGGTGTCAAACGGCAACACGCCCCTCCTCTCCCGCCCTTCAGCACCCTCTCCTCCATTTCCGAAATGGAGGAGAGGGAGGGGAGAGGAGGCTCGGGAATGGAGTAATATTTGAACTCCAGCCCTTAACCGAACCTGAAAACATTCGATTAAGTGCCATGAAGTTTTATGCAGGGACATGGTTTGTCCCAATCCTGCTGCTCCTTGGATGGCCCGTGTCCGGAGCGGTCATCCTTGGCGAGAGATTTTCGACGGATCCGGTGGCGGCAGGGCGTTTTGTGCAGGTGACGGAAGGCACGGAATCGACGTTTACCTTTGATGCGTTGAACCAGGCGCTGACGGCGGTTTTGGACGTCGACTATGACGCGGCCTATTACCTGTCGGCGCCATTTGGAGCGTTGACGGACCAGGCGGATGCGTCGTTCTCGTTTAATTTTCGAATCACAGGCCTGGACAATCGCGTGCTGCCGACGGCGTTCATCGGCTTGCTGACGACCAACCATGTCGCGCTGGGCGGTGATGGCCTGTCGATGGCGCTTTCGTCCTACAGCAACGGTTCGCCGGCATTCAGCGCGACGCTGGACCAGGGCGCGTCAAGTGCGGGTGGGGAATCCTTTTCGCTCGCGGCGGGCGTCGATTACCTGGCCATTGGCCGGTATGCAACGAGCAATCGCGAATTTTCGGTGGAAGTTTTTCAAGGAGCGGGCTTCACGCAACGGATTGGGCGATCTGTGGCGCGCGCTACCAATGCGCTCGGATTCAGCGTGAACCGGATCGGACTGCAAAACTCGGGTGGCACCGCCTTTGATTTCACAAATGGCTCGATCACCTTGCGGGTGGACAACTTTTTTGTTCCGGCGCAACCGCCGTCGAACCTGACGATCTCCACCAACGTGACGGTGATGGAGGGCAACGCCGGGACGACCGATGCGGTGTTCGAGGTCCGGCTCAGCTCGCCGAGCATCCAGACAGTGCGCGTGGATTATGCGACGGAGGAATTGAGCGCGCTGGCAGGCATCGATTTTCTGCCCCGCTCGGGTTCGCTGCTCTTTCCCCCGGGAACCAACCTATTGACGATTTCGGTCCCGGTCATCGGCAACCGGGTCGCGCAGCCCGATCGAACGTTTCGGGTGGTGCTCACCAACGCGGTCAACGCGACCATCATCGCGGCCGCCGGCGTGGGTGTGATTCACGATGACGACGCCTGCGAGGTGTCGGTCAATGACGCCGTGGCGACGGAACCGGCGTCGGGAAGCGTCGAGGCGGTTTTCACCGTGACATTGAGCGTCTCCAACAGCCAGGTCGTGAGCGTCTGGTTTTCGACCGCGGGTCTGACGGCGACGAGTCCCGGGGATTTTGTGGCGACAAATCGGTTGGTGACATTCGCGCCGGGAGTGACCAGCCAGACCTGTGCGGTGACGGTGCTGGCAGACGTTTTTGATGAAGCAGACGAGACGTTCACGGCTGGCTTGAGCGATCCGACGAATGCCGTTATGGGGCGGGCCACCGGGATCGGTACCATCATCAACACAAGCCCGTTGCCGGTGGTATTTATAGATCCGACGGGGAGCACGCTGGAAGGCGGATCGCACCTGGCGACGTTTCATCTGACTCCCGCAAGCGGGCGGGTTGTGACGGTAGGCTATGGTACCTCCAACGGAACGGCACAGGCCGGGAGCGATTATGAGAGCCGGACAGGAACGGTGATCTTCAGTCCGGGCGTCACGAATGTCACGGTGCCGATCCTCATCCTGGCGGACGGGCTGCACGAGGGGACGGAAACCTTCTTTCTTTATTTGAACGGCGCGACGAATGCGACGGCAGGCAACGATCGCGAGGTCATCAACATTCTGGACGTGGATCCGGCGCCGACACTCGACATCACGGACACGATGGTTGTGGAGGGAAAT
>JBEEGQ010000091.1:0-9426 GCA_041166945.1 Verrucomicrobiota bacterium | reverse complement strand
GGGGTTGGGTCTGGGCAAGAAGCAACGAGCGGCAGGAAAGGATTTTGGCTTTCAACCGCGCCCTCAAGAGAAGCGGTCGCGCAACGATTGAAAGTGCTTCGGGAATGGAAGTGGAGTTCGTATCCGGCCTACGGTTGACATTGAGGAAACTGTCCGAATTCTCCGGCGGAATGGACTACACGGCTGCGGGGACAGCGGTCAGTCGATTTCATCGTCGATTGTCGAAGGATCCGAAACTGTGACGGCTCGTTAACAAAATTCACTTGGAATTGTCAAATATCGAGATGTGACCCCAGCAGCCGGCTGTTTTTTGGAAAAAAACCTGATTGGAACCGGATTGGATAGGGGCAAAAAAAGAGAGCCGGATTGCTCCGGCTCTGGTGACAAGGTCATATACGCCTTCACCCAGGCGCTCAGAAGGGTAGCGAGGCCAACTTTGTTCGCTGTCCGAACCTCGCTACAAGCAAGACCTTTCTGCCAACCCTAAACGGACAGCGAAATCTTAAACATCAAACTTCGAGGATTGGAGGTGAATTGATTGTCATTCGTTCAAAAAAACTTCGCCACCTCTCACCCTAATTTCATAAGTCCTTAATTAGTAAAATATTACGTGTCGCAATGAATGCAATTAATTTGCTGGCTGAGGGTTTCGCCAGGCATGTTGCCTCGTTTCCAGCAGCTCGTCGGCTGCTTTCGGACCCCAGGTTCCCGCCGCATAAAATTCCCGGTCGCTCAGGGGTCGCTTCGACCAGCCTTCCCGGATGGGATCCACAATCCCCCATGCTGTCTCCAGTTCATCACGCCGGATAAACAGCGTCGCGTCTCCCTCGATGGCATCCAGCAACAGCCGCTCGTAAGCTTCGGGGGTATACGCCCCGAACTCGGTATCGTAGCTAAAGTGCATCCGCACCGGGCGAATCTGAAGGCTTGTGCCGGGAATTTTTCCGTTGAATCGCAGCGTGATGCCTTCGTCGGGTTGCAGCCTCAAAGTGATCGCGTTGGCGTCCAGCTTGGGTCCGCATTGGGCGGCGAAGAGGACATTGGGCGGCGGCCGGAATTGAATCCGCACCTCGCTCGCGCTGAGCGGCAGGTTTTTTCCCGTGCGCAAATAAAACGGCACGCC
This sequence comes from Verrucomicrobiota bacterium, assembly GCA_041166945.1. Taxonomy (GTDB): domain Bacteria; phylum Verrucomicrobiota; class Verrucomicrobiia; order Limisphaerales; family JADJPG01; genus DASTLJ01. The sequence goes on along the minus strand of JBEEGQ010000091.1, from coordinate 8,303 downwards.
CGACCAGCGCCAGTTATCCACGAAAAATTTCGCGGCGACGTAGGTTTCCACGTTGGAACCGGGGGCGACCTTCGGTTCCTGCCGGTAGGCGGCACGCGGCTGTCCGTCGATCTCCCCGTCGGAATATTGTCCGCGGACGATGGCTGTCGCGATCTGGCTGGAATCATAAATCCGAACCGACTTGAGGAGTTTCACCTTTTCATCCCGGACCGCCTCGGCCTCGAGCGACACCGGCGGCTCCATGCCCACGAGCGCCATGACCTGCAGCAAATGGTTTTGGACCATGTCCCGCAGCGCACCAGCCTGCTCGTAATAACCGCCCCGCGTGCCGACGCCCAGTTTTTCGCTGACGGTAATTTGAACGTGTTCCACCGAGTCCCTGTTCCACAGCCGCTCGAAAATCGCGTTTGAAAAGCGGAACATGAGGATGTTCTGGACTGTTTCCTTTCCGAGATAATGATCGATTCGATAAATTTGTCGTTCCTGGGCGAACCGGGTGAGCTCGGCGTTCAGGAGTTGGGCGGATGCGAGGTCGGTCCCGAAGGGCTTTTCGACCACGAGCCGCTGCCATCCCGGCCCGGCATCATCGCGGCGCAACAGCCGCGCGCGGGAGAGATGTTCGGCGACCTCCGCGAATTGGCCGGGCGCCGTCGCCAGATAGAACAGCAGGTTCCGCTGGAGCGCCTCGGGGCCGGACGCCGCGATTTGTGTGCGGAGACTTTCATAAGCTTTCTCGTCGGAAAAATCCCCCTGGCAGTAGGAGAGATTGCTGGCGAACTCCGCCCAGGCCTTCGGCTCAATCTGCTTCGTTCGCGAAAACGTCTCGACGTCCTTCTTCAGTTCATCCCGCCATTCCTCGTTTGTTTTTTCGCGACGCGCGAAGCCGATGATGCGCATCGGGCTGGGCAATTGTTTTGAGGCATGCAGATGATACAACGCCGGGATCAATTTGCGCGCCGTCAGATCGCCGCTGGCTCCAAAGATGATCAGCGTGCAAGGCTCGACCTGGCGGCGGCCCAGATTCAGGCGGCATGTCAGGAGTTCATCCAACGGATCGGATATTTCCATGCGCGCGACCTTGCCAGATGCTCTGCGGATTTCAAATGTTCCTTCCCGCCATCCCGCACCGGGCTCCTTTTCACGAGCGAGGGCCTTTGCCAAAAGCGCAGAGCAAAAATCCGCTTTTCAAGGCTGCTGAATCACGTTCAAGGCGTCGATGCGCAATCCCGTCACTTTTTGAATGCCTCCACCCGGCCACGCCACGGTGACATCGTCGCAGCGGGCGGCCGCTCCGAGGCCGAACGTCACCGGCAACTCGGATTGCGAAAGATAACTGCGCGTGGGCATCACCTGGCGGGCGAGAGTTTGGGATCCGACCCGCACTTTGATCCAGGCGCCAATGGCGTCGCGGTTGCTCTTATGGCCCACCAGTTTTATGCGCACCCAATGCCGGCCCAGCGCCTGATCGTTGCGGAGCAGGAGAGGCGGGCCGCCAATCTGCGTCAGCACCACATCGAGATCGCCGTCCCCGTCGATGTCCGCAAAGGCCGACCCCCGGCCGACGATGGGCTTGAAGATATCGGGGCCGCAGCGTGAGGGCGGCACCGGCACGAAACTCATCCCCCGGCCCGCGCCACGGTTCCAAAAAAGCTGCGCCGGCTGGCGGTAGGTCTGGCTTTGCTGAATCTTTTGGATCTCCTCCTCCAGATGGCCGTTCGCCGTCAACACGTCCAGCCGTCCATCCAAATCATAATCGAAGAAAAACAATCCAAACTTCAGCAGCAACCGGCTGGCAGGCCCGACTCCCTCGGTGATCGCTTCGTCGGCGAACACGAGCGAGTCCCGCTGCGACACATAAAGCGCATTCATTTCATTGGCAAAATTTCCGATCGCGATGCCCAGGGCGTCATCGTTGCGAAAGCGTGCTGAATCGATCCCCATCGCGCCGCGCGCCAGCCCGTAGGCGTCGAACGCCAGGCCGGACCGGGAGCCGATTTCCTCAAACGTTCCATCGCGCCGGTTGTGCAACAGAAAATTTTGCACCGTGTCATTCGCCACGACCAAATCCATCCAGCCATCATTGTCCATGTCCACCGGCGCGACCGACAGCGACTTCGCCATCGGGCGGCCCGTGCTCGGATTTTTCACCTGGACGCCGCTCGCCGCGGAGACGTCGGTGAAATGGCCGGCGCCATCGTTGCGATACAAGGCGGGAAATGATCCCTCGAAATCGCGCGGAGGTCCGTAGGCCCGCCCGATGCCCGTGAGCCGATAATCGACCGCCAGATCGATTGCCCGCGACCACCGCACATACCGGCAGACGAACAAATCCAGATCGCCATCGTTGTCGAAATCGATCCATGCCGCGCTGGTGCTCCAGTCGTTGGTCGAGCCGGCGACGCCCGCCGCAGCGGTCACGTCCGCAAACTTGTTCCCTCCCATGTTGTGAAACAGCCGGCACATGCCCACGCCCGTGATAAACACATCCGGCCCACCGTCATTGTCGTAATCGCCGATCGCCACGCCCATCCCATAAAAACTGACGTCCAGGCCCGAGTCGGGGGTCAGGTCCGTAAAATGCCCACGGCCGTCATTGTGATAAAAGCTCATCGTAGGCTGCCGCTGGCCGGCGGCGGCGTTCCAGGGCCAGGGTTGCGAAATGATGAACAACAGGTCGGGCAGACCGTCCGCATCGGCATCGAAGAACGCCACGCCGCCGCCCATGGTTTCCGGAAGCAGTTTTTCACCGCGCGCGCCATTGATATGGGCGAACCCGATTCCGCTGGCGGCGGTGATGTCCGTGAAGACCGCCTGGGGAACATCGGCAAAATCCGCGATGGCCGGTGAAGGCGCGGTAAGTGGCGTCTGCGAACCGCGATTCGTGGGATGCCGATTGAGAATCCAAATCAAGCCTCCGGCAAGGATCGCCACGGCGAGCAGCGCCGAAAGGGAGTGGCGCAGGCCCTTTCCGATGGCCGCGTCATCCTGCTTTTCCGGGGATCCGGGCGATGGATTGTTCATTCGGCTGCGATTCCTGAGAATGGGACAGCGCGGGTGGAAGGAAATACAAATTTCCGCGAAGGTTGAAGCGACCGGCCTCCAACGGACTGGCCGTCTGATTGTGGATAGAGTGTGAATAGGGTACGAGCAATGCGATGCACGCAAGCATTGCTTGTCCGATTGGCTTGCTGGATTCTTCGCGCGTGATTGACGCAGTGGACACCCCGGCCGGCGGCGCGCCGGCCGATTTTAAAAAGGCCCGCCGGAAGAAATCCGAGCTTGCGGACGGCTCTAAGGTGGACCGTCTGCCCCCTCATTCCATCGAGGCCGAGCAGGGGGTTCTGGGCTGCATCCTGCTTTCCCCGCACGATTGCATCAACGATTGCATCGAGCGTTTCAAGAGCGGTTCGGAGGTGTTTTATGATCTGCGGCATCGATCGATCTACGACATGATCGTGCAGATGTATGATCAAAAGCAGGCCATCGATTTGATCACCGTGCAGCAGGCGTTGCGTGACAAGCAGCTACTGGAAGGGGCAGGCGGCCTTGCCTACCTGGCATCGCTTCCCGACGCGGTGCCCAGCGCGGCCAACCTCTCCTATTACGTCGACATCCTCCGCGAAAAATACGTTTTGCGCCGGATGATCGGGACCTGCACGGATGTCGTGGCCCGCGCCTTCGAGCATCAGGGGGAAGTGGACCAGCTCCTGGATGAAGTCGAGCGGGATGTCCTCAAGATCGCCGAGGAGCGCGTCGAGCAAAAGTCGACCGGCATCAAGGATCTCGTGCACGCGGCGATCAACAAGATCGAGCTGTATCACCAGAACCAGGGGATGCTCACCGGGATCAGCACCGGGTTTCCTGATTTTGACAAAATGACGACGGGCCTGCACGAAGGGGAAATGATCGTCATCGCCGCGCGGCCGTCGATGGGGAAGACGTCGCTGGCGATGAACATTGCGGAGACGGTGGCGCTGGATCAGAAGCTGCCGGTGGGGGTGTTCAGCCTGGAGATGACGGCGGAGTCGCTGGTGTTGAGGATGCTGTGTTCGCGTTCGCGGGTGAACCTGCGCAACATCACGAGCGGATTTTTGGCGGAGCGCGATTTTCCAAAATTGACGGGGGCAGCGGGAAAAATGGCGGCGGCGCCGCTTTACATCGACGACAGCCCGGCGCTGTCGATTTTGCAAATGCGTGCGAAAGCGCGGCGGATGCATCAGCAGTATGGTGTGCGGCTTTTCGTGATTGACTACCTCCAGTTGCTTCACTCTACTTCGCGCCGTGCCGAAAACCGCCAGCAGGAAATTGCTGACATATCCAGTGGCGTGAAGGCTCTGGCCAAGGAATTGAAGGTGCCGGTCATCGTCCTGGCCCAGCTCAATCGCGAGGTGGAGAAGGAGAAGAATCGCAAGCCACGCATGTCCGACTTGCGCGAATCCGGCGCCATCGAACAAGACGCCGACCTGGTGGCCATGCTCTACCGGGCCAGCAGCGATGAAGACGACGGGCAGGACCCGTCGCAGGAGGCTGTGCCCGTCAACCTCCTTATCGCCAAACAACGCAACGGGCCGACGGGCGACGTCCATTTGACTTTCCTGAAGCCATATACACGGTTTGAGAGCGCAGCCAAAATCAGCGGTGAAGATATTCCGGCGGATTCTTAAGCGGAAAAAGCTGCTCCTCTATGCTTGCCTGGCCTGGGCCGCACTTGGCGGCGCCGCCGGGCTTGCCCGCGCACAGGTTCCCGGCCTTGCCCCCATCAAGATCTCGCGCATCGCCCTCACCAACATCGGCCCTCTCTCTGTCAGCGAGGCGCTCGTCCGCGCCAATATCCGCGCCAAGGAGGGCGAATCCTACAATCGACTCACCATCGATGACGACGTACGCACCCTGTACGCCACCGGCTATTTCCTGAACATCAAGGTCGCTGAGGAACGAACCGACGACGGCATCGCGCTTCTTTATATTCTTCAGGCCCGGCCCAAGATCATCGACATCCTCTACAAGGGAAACACGAAGTTCTCCAAGGAGAAGCTCGGCAAAAAGGTGACCTCGAAGGTCGGGGAGCCCATGGATGAACGGAAACTGTTCACCGACGCCCAGGAGATCAAGAAGCTCTACGAAAAATCCGGTTATCCAAAAACCGTCGTCAATTATATCCCCGATGCCCCTTCCGGACGCGCCACGGTGACGTTCGAGATCGTCGAGACGCCCAAGGTGCGGGTGTCGGATGTGCAGTTCGAGGGCGCGGAATCGTTCAAGCAAAAAAAGCTGCGCGGCCAGCTTAAAACCAAGCGCCATTGGTGGCTCTCCTGGCTCACCCGGTCCGGCGTCCTCAAGGAGGACCAGCTGGATGAAGACAGGGAAAAGCTGGCGGAATTCTATCGAGACGCGGGTTACATTGACTTCGAGCTGAAGGAGGTCCGGCAGATTCAACAGGGCCCGAACAAGGTCGTGCTTCGATTCGTCATCTCGGAAGGCCGCAAGTACAAGGTCGGCGCCGTGGATTACAAGGGCGTCACCCTGTTTCAAACCAACGACATTACCAAAAAGCTGAAGATGGGCGTCGGCCAGACGTTTACCCCGAAAGGTCTCTACCAGGATACCGAGACGGTCCAGGACACGTTTGGAACGAAGGGATACATCGATGCCCGCGTGGCCCCCCGGCGCCAGCCCAATGTCCAGACCGGCACGATGGATATTCGCTACGATGTCAGCGAGGGCGAACAGGCCAAGATCGAGAAAATTGAAATCCGCGGGAACACGAAGACCAAGGATCGGGTCATCCGCCGCGAACTTACCGTGGCGCCCGGCGAAGTGTTCGACATGGTGAAGGTTAAAATCAGCAAGGCCCGCCTCGAGGGATTGGATTACTTTGAGAAGGTCGAGGCGACGCCCGAGCCGACGGACATTCCCAACCATCGAAACCTCATCATTTCGGTCGCCGAAAAAAACACCGGCAATGTGCAGCTCGGCGCGGGCTTCTCATCGATCGACGCCCTGGTCGGGTATGTCGAGGTCAGCCAGGGCAATTTCGATCTTTTCAACTGGCCGAACTTCACGGGCGGCGGACAAAAGGCGCGCCTCAAAATCCAGCTGGGGACACAGCGCAAGGACGTCGAGATCACCCTGATCGAGCCGTGGTTCCTTCAGCGGAAACTCGAGCTCAGCACCGACCTCTTCTATCGCGACCTCAATTACCTGAGCCATAACAACACCTTCACCGAACGTGACGCCGGCGTCCGGCTCGGTCTTCGCAAGCAACTTTACGAATCGCGGAAGGCCACTCTCGAGGGGCGCGTCGGTTATACGTTCCAGGACATCAATATTCGGCTGAACCCCGATCTGCACGGCCCCATCACGACCATCGAGAACACCCCCTTTCCCCATGTCGTCGTTCGGAAAGCCAATGTCTCGGAGGAAATCGAACGCGAAGCCGGCGATTTTCTCGAGACGAAGCTCAGCGCGGGTCTCACCTACGACACGCGCGATAGTTATCGCTTTGCGTTCAAGGGACAGAAAACGGATCTCCGCGCGGAGCTGGGCGGGCCTTTTGGCGGCGATGTCTTTTTCTACAAATTTGAACTGAGCCATTCCCGCTACATCAAGGGCTTCGCCGAGGGACATCTGCTGGAGCTCGGCGGCCGCGCGGGCATTGTGAAGGAATATGGCGACAGCGAGTTCGTGCCGATCTTCGAGCGGTTTTTCCTCGGCGGCTTGGATTCCCTGCGAGGCTATCGTTATCGCGACATCGGCCCGCATGATGAATTTGGCGAACCGCTCGGGGGCAATTCCTATTGGACCGCCAGCGCGGAATACAGCATTCCGGTGGTGGAACGTGTTCGATTTGCCGCTTTTTACGACATCGGCATGGTGTATGAAAAAGCCTGGCACTTTAATCTGAGCCAGTATGCGGACAATTGGGGATTCGGGTTGCGCCTGAACCTGCCCATCGGCCCGCTCCGCCTTGACTACGGCATCCCCATTCACAATTCTGTCGGCAAAGCCGGCACCGGCAAATTCCAGTTCAGCGTCGGATACCAGCGTCCATTCTGATTTCCCATGAAAACGATTCTTCCGAAATTGATCCTCCTTGTCGCTCTCGCGTTGTTCGTCGAGCTTCCCGCCCGCGCCGAGCAGAAAATCGGCATCATCGATCTGAAAAAGGTTTTCGATGAATTTTTCAAGACGAAGATCGCCGATGCTCAAATCAAGGACGAAGCCGCCAGCCTCGACAAGGATCGCAAGGCGCTCACCGATCAGGCCCAGAAAACCATCGAGGAATACAAGAAGGCCGTCGAGGACGCCAACAACCAGGCCATCTCCGCCGACGAACGCGAGAAGCGCAAGAAAGCCGCCGAAGGAAAACTGATCGAGGTCAACGAACTCGAACAACAGATCAAGCAGTTCGACCGCACCGCCCGGGGCAACCTCGAGGAAAAACAGACTCGCGCCCGCGAGAAAATCCTCAAGGAAATCCAGACCATCGTGAACACCAAGGCCAAGGCCAGCGGCTATGCGCTCATCCTCGACAGCGCCGCGGAGGGAGCCAGCCGCACCTTTGTTGTGTTTTACAACAACGGGCAGGATGACCTGACCGCCGCCGTGATCAAGGATCTCAACGCCAATGCGCCCACCGACCTTCCCAAGACCGACAGGAAGGACGACAAGAAATGATCCGCCGTCGTTTCAACCGCAAGCGGCCCCCGCGCGATCCGGGTGCGGGTTCAAATGCTGGCGCCCGAGCTCAAAATTTTATGCGGGCGCGGATATTCGCAACCCTGACCGCTGCGCTGCTGTGCCTGGGCCCCCTTTTCCTGGCCGCCGCGCGCGCTGCCATAGAATCGCCAGGTGCCTACGGCCAATTGCCCGCCTATTTCGAAGCCAACCACGGACAGGCCGACGAACGCTTCCAATTCATCGCGCGCGGCCGGCATCATGGGGTTTATCTCGGTCCCACCGAGGCCGTCGTCGCCCTGGTGCGCACCAATGATGCGGCCCCGCGGTTTCTCACGCTGACACTTGTCGGCGCCAATGATCGGGCGGGCGGTGGGGGAGAAATTCCGCTCGCCGGAACGGTCCATTATTTTCTCGGCAACGATCCCGCCCGCTGGCAGACCGGCCTCCCCACATTTGCGCAGGTCCGTTTTCCTTCGGTTTATCCCGGGATCGATCTGGTGTATCACAACGACGAACAACAGCTCGAATTTGATTTCATCGTCGCTCCCGCCGCCGATCCCCAGCGCATCACGCTCCGCTTCGATGGCATGGAACATCTCCGATTGTCACCGGACGGCGGGATC
>JBEEGQ010000090.1:0-8850 GCA_041166945.1 Verrucomicrobiota bacterium | reverse complement strand
GTGTCGAAGGCTTGCGATGCTTGAGATGCTTATGCATCCATTTCTATGTAAACACTTGTACCAAAAGTACAAGCGTCAAATTGGCACACCTCCAAATAATTACCGAATGGCATTAGGCTAAAGCCGGTTGGGGGCCGATGAGATTCAGGCTGCCGGGACCGCCTAAAGGCGGGACTCCATACTGAACATCGAACGGGAACGCTTCGCGACATCGGGTGTCAGGAACCAGGTTGCCACGCCAAATACCTGCGCGCTTTTTTGCGCCGCCTTTCCTTTTTTTGAGTTCCGCGCGGCCCCGGTGATTTCCCAATCTCCGTGACATCTGCCGTGCATTCTGTTTTACAAATGCGCCATGCATGACTTTCGTTATGTCGGCGGCAGGTTGTTTTGCGAAGGGGTTTCAATCGAATCCCTGGCAAAAAAATTTAGCACGCCTCTCTACGTTTACTCGCAGAACACGCTCGAGGATCATTTTCTAAAGCTCGATCGCGCGCTGGCCCCGCTGGATCACCTGATCTGTTACGCGATGAAGGCGAACAGCAATGCCGCCGTGATGCGCACCCTTGCCAATCTGGGGAGCGGTTTCGACGTGGTGAGCGGAGGAGAGTTGCAGCGGGTGCTCGCTGCCGGGGGCGACCCGAGGCGTTGCGTGTTTGCCGGAGTTGGCAAAACCGCGTCCGAGATTGAATTCGCGCTGCGCCGCAACATTTATTGTTTCAACGTCGAGAGCGAACCCGAACTCGAACGCATCAATCGCGTCGCGGCGCGCCTGAAAAAAGTTGCGCCCATCGCGATCCGCGTGAATCCGAATGTCGATGCCGGGACGCATGCGAAGATCACGACGGGAACGTATGCGAACAAATTTGGGATCGCGTTCGAGCAGGTCGAAGGGGTGTATGAGCGGGCGCGCCGTCTGAAGAACCTGCGGCTGCGCGGCGTGCAAATGCACATCGGATCGCAGCTCACGGAGGTGAAACCGTACGAGCTGGCGGTGAAAAAAATGCTGCCTCTCGCGCAGGCCCTGGCCGCGCGGCATGGCTTTGAATTCTTCAGCATCGGCGGCGGCCTGGGCATCGTTTATGATCCCGCGCTGGAAAGCGGCCCGGCCGCCTGGTGGCAATCGCCGGCCGCGAAAAACATTCTCACGCCCGCGAGCTACGCGGCGAAACTCGTGCCGCTGCTCCAGCCGCTCGGGTTAAAAATACTGGTCGAGCATGGCCGCTTCATCGTCGGCAATGCCGGCCTTCTCGTCACAAAGGTCGAGTTCGTCAAACGCACCGGCCGAAAAAACTTCGTCATCGTGGATGCCGCGATGAACGATCTCATCCGCCCGGCGTTTTACGATTCGTATCATCAGATTTTGCCGGTGACCGAACGCATCGGCGCCACAATATCTTCCGATGTCGTCGGTCCCATTTGCGAATCCGGCGATTTTTTTGCGAAGGACCGTTCGCTTCCGAAGGTGGGCGAGGGGGATTATCTGGCGCTGATGAGCGCGGGCGCCTACGGGTTTGTGATGGCCTCAAATTACAATACGCGGGCCTTTTCGACCGAGGTGTTGGTCCATGGAAAACAGGCGGCGGTGGTGCGCCCCCGCCAGCCCCTGGAGCGCATTTGGGCCGGGGAAACCATTCCGGCCTGGCTCAAGCAGCCTGCCCGTAGCCGCCTGGTTATTAAGGAATCGAAAAGATTTGTTTCAATACACGGCCGTCGAGCCCAGTCTGTTGTTGGATGATTACCCGGCAGCCGCCGGGTACGAACCAACCCGTCATGACCATGAAAAAACGAATTGCACGATTGTTTCTCGCGTTTCTGATGACATGGATTCCGGCGTTGCAGCTGGCGATGGCCGGGTCCAAGGCGGCGAAGGAGAACGTCGGCTCGGACGACTTGTTCGCCCAATCCAGGATATTCCGAATCCAGGTGGAGATCCCCGCCGCCGCCCAGCTTTCGTTGAAAAAAGATCCCCGAAATTATGTGAAGGCGACGGTGCGCGAGGGCGATCGTGTTTTCGGCGAAGTGGCCTTGCGCTTGAAAGGCAATGGAAGTTTTCAAGGCCTCGAACGAAAGCCGAGCCTGGCGCTCAAGTTTAATGAATTTGCCCCCGGCCAGAAGTTTCACGGGCACGCCAAGTTTTTCCTCAATAATTCACACCAGGATCCCAGCTACCTCTGCGAGACCATCAGCGGGCAGATTTGTCGCGATGCCGGCGTGCCGGCGGCGCGCACCGCATTCGCACGCGTGGAGTTGAATGGACGCGATGCCGGGCTTTACGTCATCGCCGAGGCCGTGAACCGCGATTTCCTGGCACGCCATTTCAAGAAATCGAAGGGCAATCTTTACGAAGGCTCGAACGTCGACATCACGGACAAGCTCGACAAGGATTCCGGCGATGAATCCGCCGAGCAGGAGGATCTGAAGGCGCTCGCGACGGCCGCGCACGAGCCGGACCCAATCCAACGCTGGGCAAAGCTCGCCCCGCTGCTGGACATCGACCGGTTTGTCACCTTTGCCGCCCTCGAAGTGCTCGTCTGGCATCACGACGGCTATTCGATGGATCGTAACAATTACCGGATTTATCATGACCCAACATCCGGCCGCATGGTTTTTCTTCCGCACGGAATGGACCTGCTTTTCGGCAAACCGACCGCCCCGCTGTGGCCGGAATGGAAAGGGCTGGTCGCCCACGCCGTCCTGGAGACGTCTGAGGGAAAAAATCTTTATACCCAGCACATGACAAAGTTGCTCGCCAGTGTCGCGCCCGCCGCGACGATCCAGGCGCGGGTGCAGGAGGTGGCTGACAGGATTCGTCCGGCGGTCCCCGCGGGTGATGACCTGAAGAAGTTCGAAATTGCCGTCGTGAAACTGCGGGAAAGCATCGGGCAACGTGCCGCCTTTCTCGAGGGAGAATTGAAGAAGCCCCTCCAAGCCGCCCAACGATAACGCGCCATGATGACCCGGCGCGGGATCCACGGCACTGCGCGGCGACCTTCGCGTTGCCTCGCCCTGGCCGCCCTTTTTTTGCTGTGCACCCTGCCGGGCCGCGCGGCGACGCCCGCGGGGCAGGAGCTGTTTTCCGACGGCAAAATTCGCACATTCAAAATCGAGGTGTCGGAGACCGAGCTGGCGGCGCTGAAAAAAAGCGAGCGCGCTTACGTCCCGGCCACAGTCACCGTCGACGGCCGGGTCTTCCGGGACGTCGGAATTCATCTCAAGGGGATGGGCAGCTTCCAACCGCTCGATCAGAAACCCAGTTTTGTCGTGAAATTTGACAAATACACGCCGGAGCAAAGTTTCATGGGGTTGAACAAAATCATGCTGAACAACTCCGTGCAGGACAGCACCTATCTCGCGGAGCTGATGGCGACGCAGATGTTTCGGGACGCAGGCGTGCCGGCGGCGCGCGTCACCCACGCGTTTGTCGAGGTGAACCATCGCAAGCTCGACCTCTATGTCCTCATCGAGGCGATGAACAAGGAGTTCCTCAAACAACATTTCAAAAGCGCGAAAGGCAATTTGTACGAAGCCTATCTCCAGGACATCGACAAACAGCTCGACATGGATGGGGGAGTGGACACGAGCCAGAACGATCGGAAACGGCTCCTGGAATTCTGCACCATCGCAAGCCCCCTGGACCGCTGGAGCCGGCTCCCCGAGGTTCTGGACGTCGACAAATATCTGTCGCATTGCGCCATCGAGATGTTCGTCGCCCACACCGATGGCTATGCCTTGAATCGTAACAATTACCGGATCTATCACGATCCGTTGACCGGCCGGTTCACGATGATTGCCCACGGGCTCGATTGGGGCTTTCTGAACACGGGCGCGCCGATCAACCCGCCCTATAACAGCATTATCACGCGGGCCGTGCTGGGGACGCCTGACGGACGCCGCGCGTTTTGGGCCCGTGAGCAGTCCCTCTTCACCAACCTGTTTAAAATTGAGCTTTTTTCCAATCGCGTCAGCAGCGCCGTTGCCAAGCTTTGCAACGCCGCGCGCGACACCAACGAAGCGAAACGATTTGAAGGATACGGCCGGGAAATGATGAATCGCATCGTGGCGCGCCATCAGATTGTTTCGAACCACCTCGCCGCGCCCGAACCGCAGACGGTGCAGTTTGATCGAGGCGGGATCGCCCGGTTGTCCGGTTGGCGGACAGAAAAAAAAGCGGGCACCAACGTCACCCTCGACATCACTACCACGAACGGCAAGGTCGAGCACGTCATCCGTTCAGGGGCCGTCGGCACCATCGCGTCGTGGCGGACCAAGGTCATCCTTCCGGCATCGAAATACCGGTTCAGCGGGGAGGTCAGCGCCGTCAGGCTGGTCGCCGATTCAGGCGACACCAACGCGAGCGTTTGCCTCCGGGTGTCGGGCGCCAAACGTCCCAACAAGTTGAACGGCGATCTCGCGGCCGTTTCGATGGACCACGAGTTTGAAGTGACCGTGGAGGGAGATGAGCGCGAGCTGGTTTGCGAGGTGCGCGCGCATCAGGGGGAGGTCCGCTTCGACGTGCAATCGTTGCGCCTCGTGCGCCTCAAGTCGGGACAGTAAGCGGGGGAGTGAACTATTTGGCGCCGGTGGACACAGGCGGATAAGCGGGCGTCACCGATTCCAGGCGCGTAAAAGCATATTCGTTGGTTCGTGACGGATCCTTGAGTGTGCCTGTCAGGCGGGCGGCGCCGGGTTCCCAGGAGACGATGATGTGGGGACCGCCGTCTGCGATCCATTTTTCAGGGGTGACTGCTGCCGGATTATAGAGCGGAAAAATGATGGCTTTCTTTTCTGGAAAATATTTGCCCTGCGATTCCTTTTGTCGAATGACAAGGCCCTCGCCCTCTTCGAGCGCATAAAGATTGGCTGAAACGCGGCTGCCTTCCTGTTCGATGATAATGCCGTAAAGGCGGCCATCGGTGCCCGTTTGTTTCCAGCGAGTCACTTCAATTTTAGGCGGCGGCTTGGCGTCGAGGCGCCGTTCGCGCGCGCTGGCTTTATCGGGACCGCGGTCACAGGCGCCGACCAGCGCCATCGCACAAACCGACAGGAGCAGAAGAGCTTTTTTCATAAACCAGACTTGGACCCGGCAGTTTTGATCAGGTTGGCCGGCAGGTTTTGCCGCTGTGCCCGACAGGGAACCAGCCGCAAACCCATCTGGTGTGTCTGAGCTAAAACCGATCCAACGGCTTGCATCAACCCCCAACTCAAACCCGGCTGCGCCCGCATTCCATGACAATCACAATCAAACCTCCCGTGCGCCTCATCGCCCCGCTGCGGCCCTTGCCAAGTGGCGCCGGGCATGGTGTGCGAAGGGGGCTGGACAAAAAAATGCGCGCCGAACGCTCAAAGGAGATGGGCGCTTCCGCAAAGCGGAATTCTGCTCATTGAGCAATCCACGCCCCGGCACAAAGATCTCAAAGCCGGTATTTGGATACGAGCTGTTCGTCGCGCATCTCCTTTTTACCAGCCGCCGCGCTGGTGCCAAGCGAAAGTTATTCACATGCAATGATTCAAAACTGAGCCATCCTCCGGCGACTGGCGTTGACGCCTCCAAAGGCCTCTGAGAGTTTGTTGCCGTGCCGGATGGAACAGCCGCGATTGCGTGAAAATTATCACCGCACTTTTCCTGGCCACGATCCTGATCCTGGCGGCTGGCTGCCAGCATCCGGCACCGGAAATGGATCCCAGACCCGCCACCTACACGCTGAACTTCAGCTCCCGCCCGGATCCCGCATTGCAAGCGCAACTGGAGGAGATGGACGCGCGGCTGCGTGAGAAGTTCGGCATCACCGCCGAACAGTCGGCGGTCGGCGTGCTGGACCTTGAGCGGTCCCGGTTGGCGATGATTCACCCGGATCGAATCGAATACGCCGCGAGCGTGCCGAAGCTGGGAATCTTGCTGGCTTACTTTCATCTGCACCCGGAGAAGGCATCGAATCTGGACTCATTGACGCGACGGGAACTGGGATTGATGATCAAGATTTCCAGCAACGAGATGGCGGCCAAATATTCCCGTGAACTGGGATTGCGCCGCATCCAGGAGGCGTTGAACGAATACGCTTTTTACGACACAAACCACGGCGGGGGCATCTGGGTGGGCAAACATTACGGACGCGGCGAGGAACGCCTGCCGGATCCGATTGGCGGCCATTCCCACGCGGCAACGGTTCGACAGCTGATGCGCTTTTACCTGGCGCTCGAGCAGGATCGGCTCATCTCGCCCGCGGCCTCGCGGACCATGCGCGAGATTTTCGATTCACCGGACATTCCGCACAACGAAAACAAGTTCGTGAAAGGCCTCGAGGGACGGGCGCTCCACATCCGGCGCAAATCCGGTTCCTGGGAGAATTGGCTGCACGACACGGCCGTGATCAGCGGGCCGGGCCGCCATTACATTCTCGTCGCGCTGACCCGTCATCCGCGTGGTGACGAATATCTGGTTGAACTGGCGGGAGCGGTCGATGATTTGTTGCGCCCTTAGCGCAGGCCTGAAAATTTCCAGGAATCAGGATTCCGTCGAATTTTCAGACGGGCTCGGAAACCGGCTGCCATCCAGGATGGAAGCCAAGCGGTGCGGGTCGTCGGTGCCGAGACAGAATCGTTTGCCGTTTTTCAGGGTGATCACGACGGCGTCGAAGCCGGAGACATTGTAAAGCCAGCCAAAGCGGGTCAGGTGAATGCCCCAGCCGTCCCTGACTTTGATCCGGACGGGTTCCGCCGACACGATTTGATCGAGGACAACGTGTTTCTGGATAAGCCCGGGTCCGAAGCACCAGCGCAATTCACTGTCGGTGATTTCGATTTTCATCGAATGGAACAGCCATCCGCAGAGCATCAGGATGGGAATCGCCAACAGCGTGGGCGTATAGACAATGGCGCCGAGGAGCATTCCAACGGAGACGATGAGCATGGCGAGAACGATGGCCGTGCCGCGCTGTGTGTGTTGATACGTTTTCATAAAGCTGATGATCAAAAATGCGGGCCGCCCCGTCCGATGAGGTCCGTTTTCCAAAAAAACGCGCAGGACTTGTCGCGTGTGTGTGGGCAAATACGGAAGTGCGGGCCATTGACACGGCCGGCGCCATGGCTAGAGTCGGCACTGACCTGAAAACCGAAAGCGTTCCCATGAGAACGTCCTCCTCCTGTCCGCGCGCGTTTACGCTCATCGAGTTGCTGGTGGTGATAGCCATCATCGCGATCCTCGCGGCGCTGCTGCTCCCGGCGCTGGCACAGGCGAAGGAAAAAGCGCGTCGCATTTCCTGCGTCAATAATCTCAAGCAAATTTCCATTTCCTCCCATCTTTTTGTCACAGACAATGAAAAATTTCCGTGGCGTGTGCCCACCACGGACGGGGGTTCCTTCGCGCGCAGCAATGTGTTTTGGAGCTTTCGCGCCATGAGCAATGAACTCGAAACTGTTAAAATGCTGGCCTGTCCCAGCGACACTCGAAAAGTGGCCGATGGCTGGAGCAGCCTGCGCGATACCAACATATCCTATTTTCTCGGGGCGGATACGAAAGAAGACAAGGTCGGCATGATGCTGTCTGGTGATTGGAACATCGATGGCGGCCGGCGCAGCCAAAGTTGTCCCATCGCGGGCGTCACCAATCTCACCATGGAATTTGCGGCGGCGAACATCCCGAACCTTTTTTGGGGCGCGCGTCCACACCGCAATTCCGGCAACGTCGCCATTGGCGACGCGAGCGCCCATCAGGTGAACGCGCGCCAGGCAAAGGACATTCTGTTGTACTCGGGCGACGATCCCGGCGGTTCCTTTAATAACCATCTGTTGCTCCCCCGCTGACGGTGTACGGCATACAGCTCGGTCCTACTGCGCCTGAATTGCGCTGGTGCGCCGTCGCGTGTGCCAGTATGCACCAGCTTTCATCGGCATTTTCCAAGCGGGTTTTTCCAGATGCCACATTACAAACGGGTTCTGAAAAAAGCCGTTTTGGCATCGATCCTGATTCACTAACACTCAGGCAGAAAGTTCGCGAAAGCGCGGACCCTTTTTAACAAAACATACAAGTGCCAGTGAACGCTTTGATCGCGGTGGCGTTGCTGGTTTTGAAAAACTGCACCGCGTGAAAGGTCAAACATATGAACACATTAACTCGTTGGGATCCCCTCAAGGAAATGGATGATTTACATCGTCGGCTGGGCTCGATTTTCGGCCTCGTCCCGCAGCGACACGTCAACGGAAACGGCAAGGAAGACATGACCGTGGCGCAGTGGCTGCCGTTGGTCGACATCACGGAGGATGACCAAGCGTACCTGATCAAGGTTGAGTTGCCAGAGGTAAAAAAGGATGAAGTGAAAGTCACCGTCGAGAATGGGGTGCTGAACATCAGCGGGGAGCGCAAGTTCGACAAGGATGAACACAATAAGCGCTATCATCGCGTCGAACGGTCCTATGGAAGTTTTACGCGAAGTTTTGCGGTACCAGACGATGCGGACGACGGAAAAGTGGCCGCGGAGTTTAAGGATGGAATGCTGACTGTGCGTCTCGCCAAGAGCGAGAAAGCACGGCCGAAGTCTGTCGAGGTGAAGGTTGCCTGACGGACACTCCGCGGTAATAAAGGCCCGGCGTCGTGGAATGAGCGGCGTCGGGCCTACGTTTTTTTAATCCAAGCGAGAAGTGGATTAGAGATCGATCCACTGCCGCGTGACCGCGGAATGGACAGCCGCATCCATCACGGTCTGGGCGCGTGCGCCGTCGTGAAACGTGACCGCGCAGGGGCGTTGTTCGCGGATGGCGTTGACGAATTCAACCGCTTGATCATAGCGAAAGGTGACAAGGGGATCGCCCGCACCCGGATCGCGGGGTGACCCGGGCCAGACCCGGAAATCAGGA
>JBEEGQ010000089.1:0-2927 GCA_041166945.1 Verrucomicrobiota bacterium | reverse complement strand
CTCCTCCATTTCGGAAATGGAGGAGAGGGTGCCCGAAGGGCGGGAGAGGAGGTTACCGGGCAGGTGGAGAAAGCGTCGTCGGCCGGCGCCAGAACGATCTTCGCTGGATTCGGCATCGGTGTTCTGTACAACGTGGCGATGAAGGTTTTCCCGAGATGGAAGGACTCGCCCGAGAAAGTGTTCTCAGCGCCGATGAACGGCGGCTCCATTTCGTGCGAGATCACCCCGGAGCTGCTGGGTGTCGGCTACGTCATCGGTCCTCGCGTTGGCGCGCTCATGGCGGGAGGCGGCGTGCTCTCGTATCTCCTGCTGATCCCGCTCATCAAGTTCTTCGGTGATGGGGTCGCGGGCCCTGTTTCCCCGGGGAACATCCCGATTCGCGAAATGGGACCGGGCGCAATCCGGGGCGCGTATATTCTCTACATTGGCGCCGGCGCGGTCGCGGCGGCGGGCATCATCAGCCTCTTCCGATCGATTCCGCTGATCTGGAGTGGCATCCGGGAGGGATTGCGCGATTTCGGCGGCACTGCAAAAGGCGGCGTGCGCGTGGCACGAACCGAACAGGACCTTCCCATGAAAGTGGTCTTCACTGGGATCGCGGCGCTCATCATCGCGATCTATTTCGCCCCTGGCCTTCACATGAATCTCATCGGGGCCGTGATGATCGTGCTGTGCGGCTTCCTCTTTGTGACGGTCTCCTCCCGGCTCACGGGAGAAATCGGCTCCAGTTCCAACCCGATTTCCGGCATGACCGTCGCCACGCTGTTGCTGACCTGCCTGGTGTTCCTCATGCTCGGATGGACTCCCCAAACCAATCCGATGGTGTATGTCACGGCGTTGTCGGTCGGCGGCATCGTCTGCATCGCCTCGTCGAATGGGGGGAGCACTTCGCAGGATCTAAAAACAGGCTATCTCATCGGGGCGACACCGCGCGCGCAACAAATTGCCATCTTGATCGGCGCGCTCTGCTCCGCACTCATGCTGGGGCCCATCCTGCTTCAACTCAATGACGCCGCGAAGGTGTATGTGCCGGTGACCACGGAATTGCGAACCGATCCTGCCGCTCTCCAATCCTCCGCGAGGCTCGTCGGGCCCCAGGGACGCGCCGATTCCAAAACCTATCGTGTGTGGCACAAACAGAACGAAGCGGGCGGCGCCGCGCAGGAGTATCTTGTCGACGAATCGGGCAAGGCCGTTTACCTGGTCGATCCCGGCATCAACGGCTCGGTCACCAAACGCCCCGATGGCAGCGAGGTCAGAAAATTCGATGCGCCGAAGGCAGTGCTCGTCTCCTACATCATTAAAGGCATCCTCGATCGGAAACTGCCTTGGGCGCTCGTTTTGTTTGGCGTGACGATCGCCATCGTTCTCGAAATGTGCGGCATCCCTGCCCTGGCTTTTGCCGTGGGCGTCTATCTGCCCATCGCCACCTCCGCGCCGATTTTCGTTGGCGGCCTTGTTCGGGGGATCGTCGACTGGAAACGCCGGCGTCATATCGATAATGCCCATATGACCGAGGAACAGCACGTGGCGGAGGGCGACAAAAGCCCCGGGGTGCTGATGGCGTCCGGCTACATTGCCGGCGGGGCCATCGCGGGGATCGTCATCGCCATCATGGCGGGCATTCCTGCATTGAGTGATCTTTACGATAAACTCGACAAGTGGGCCGCTGCAAAAAATCCGTTCTACGCCCAGCTAACTCCCGGTCAATGGTCGCCGGACCTGCTCTCCCTGCTCCCGTTCGTCCTGCTGGTGGCGATCCTCTACCTCACCGGCCGCGACGCCACGGCCAAACCGCCACGGAGCGCTCCCGGATAAGCGCCGGCGCCTGGCCAGCTCCGGTCACGAGTTGGCGCCGGATTCGCGGTGGCTTGCCTCACGGTGGAAAACGGGCCAGAGTCAGGCGAGCCCAGGACCGTCCTGTAGTCCCGCAGCGGCTTGACACGAAACGTAGAACAACTAAGGAACGATTATGGCGCAAGCGATGATGGATCCCGAGGAAGTCCGGCGATTTGCCGAGGAACTGAAACGGTTCAACGCGGATCTTCAAAACCGGATGTCTTCGCTGCAAGCCCGCTTCGCGGCGCTCGGCGACACCTGGCAGGATCAGGAGCACGTGAAATTCTCCGAGGAATTCAAGCAGACCCTCAAGGCGCTGCGAAAATTTGTGGAAGTTTCAAACCAGCACACCCCCTATCTCCTCCGGAAAGCGCAGCGCATCGACGAGTATCTCAACCAGCGATGAAAGCGACCCAGCATGGCTGACAAGGCCCATGTCACGTCGGTGGACGCTCTGGAAACGTTCCGGGCCAATCTCGTGTTGTACGTCAGCCGCGCCCGACCCACCGTCGAGGAGGTGAGCAGCGATGTGCTTCGCACCCGCCTCTGGTTGCAGAACGATCAGCGGCTGCACTGGGAGGGCCAGCATCGCCGCCGCGCCAAGCAACTCGAACAGGCGCAAGCCGCCCTGTCCGGGGCCCGACTCTCGGATTTGCGTGGCGACAAAACCGTCGAACAAAATGCCGTGCGCAAAGCCAAGGCGGCACTCGAGGAGGCCGAGGCGAAATTGAAACGATTGAAGCAATGGACCCGGGATTTCGACAGCCAGGTTCAACCCCTGGTCAAGCAACTGGAGAAGCTCCACACCGTTCTCTCGAATGACATGCTCCTCGCCAACGCGTACCTCACCCGCGCCATTGACACCTTGTCCGCATACGCCGAAATGGCGCCTCCGTCCGCCGCCACCACTTCCCCAGCGCCGGCGGCAGTCCCGGGCGAGGCCGCGGTGACGCCCGGGAATTCCGGCAGTGACGCCGGCCCGCAGGGAGGTGCCGCTTGAGCGCCGCGGGCGGGAAATTATCGGCCGTCACCAAGGTGCTCTCGGGCCAATGGCAACAAACCAGGGAATCGTGGAAGGATGCCAAATG
>JBEEGQ010000088.1:0-14210 GCA_041166945.1 Verrucomicrobiota bacterium | reverse complement strand
TGCAACGCCTGGGCGTCGGCCTCGGCCAGCAGCCGGGCGCAGTCGGAATCCGCCTTGGACCGGATTTCGCTGGCCACCCTTTCGCCTTCGCCGCGAATTTTGCTCACGAGCACATCGCGCTCGGACTCCATTCGTTCGAAGACCAGTTTCGTGACGCTCTCCGGCAATCCGATGCGTTTGATGCCGAGGAACGCAATGTTCAGGCCGTTGGTTTGCGCGCGGCAATCGGCCTGGATGCGCGCCTGCATCTCCTGCTCGATCTCCACGAACTTCAGCTCCTTTTCATCGGTGGAAACAAAGTGGGAAAACGTATGGCGGCCCACCACCCCGGAATAGGCGTTGCGAATAAGCCCCTCGAGGTTTTCCTGCGCCTTCTCCACCCCCGTGTCGGGATCCGAACTGAACCGTTTCAAAAATGTCTCGGCATCGCTGATGTTCCAGCCCACATAGACCTGGATCAGGAGATTGAAATCGTCCCGCGTGAAGACCTGCTCCAGCTTGCTGTCGTAACTGTGGATCCGCTGGTCGAACTTGTAGACCGACTGGGCGGGTCCCCACCGGAAATGAGCTCCCGGCCCGGCGATGCGCGAGAAATGGCCGAACGTCGTCACGACCGCCACTTCCGTCGTGCGGACCTGAAACATGAACAGGGGCAAAATGAAGATCACGAGGAGCAGCGAGCCGATGGCGAGAATGAGAGAGGGGCGTTTCATTTGGAAAAATCTGTTTTCAATGGGCTTTCGCGGGGCAGGGTCATCGTGGTCTGGCCGCCGGCACCAGCTGGTTCAAAATGTCATCGCGTATCCTGTCCTCCATGTTGAGCAGCAGGATCTCGCTCGAGTTCGTCGTGGCCAGGACGAATTTGCGCGCATTGGCCCCGCTGCGCGCGAGGGTCTGGAGATAAGTCCGCTGCGTGTAAACCTCCGGCGCCGCCCGATAGGCGGCGGCCTGGTTCGTGAAGAGCGACTCGTTCGCCATCGCCGAGGAAACCCGCCGGGCGCTCTCGGCTCCGGCGTCCAGTTTGCGGCGCACGGCCTCGGCTTGAGCCATCGCGTTGGTGCTGATCGCATACGCGCGGGCCCTCAGGATGTCCGCCTCGCGCTTTTGTTTCGTGCCCACCACCCTCTCGTAAGCGGCGCCGACGGTCACCGGCGGGTGCACATCCTGCAACCCAACGAACAGAATCTCGACACCCATCCTCAATTCGTCGGCGCGCGCCTGGATGCGCCGCCGCAATTCCTCGCCCGCCGTGAAGCGCGCCGTCGACATGATCTCGTTCACATCCACACTGACGAGATATCGAACCACTTCACGCGAGGCGATCTGGCGGATGAGCGCGGCGGAGTCGCGGTAGTTATAAGCCCACCACGAGAGGTTCGTGATTTGAAAATGCACCGGCATTCCAACCGAGAGAAGGTTGACCGGCGGCGCCTTTTTTCCCGCCACATTGTTGGTCGCGCTGTTCGTCGCGCTCGCCGGCTCGCGGCTGGCGACCAGCAGATGAAACTCCTCCTTGTAATGCGACACTGTCCACAACACGACCTGCCCTTCCTGCTCATGGCCGGCGCCGCCTTCCTCATGCTCGAAACCGATGTCGAATGTTTGTATTTCCCGCGCGCGAAATCGATGCACCGCATCGATCGGCCAGGGCAGCTTCAGGTGAAACCCGCTCTCGAGCAACTCGCGACCCGCCACCGGTTTTCCAAACCGTTCCAGCAGCGCGCTCTCGCCGGGCTGGATGTATGCCAGGCAGGTGAATGCCAGCAGGATGACCACGTAACAGAGCCCCAGCCAGACGATTGAACGCCGCAAAAACTGATAAAACCACGTGTCGGAAACCTTGAAGCCAAATTGATAATCGAGCGTGTGCGCCACCGTCGTAAAAATTCCCTCCGGATGTCCCAGCAATGCCACGAGACGGCTCTCGTAAAGCAGGCGCGCCTGCCGGCCTTTCACTCGAGGCCGATATCCCTCGAGAAGCAGCGTCAACACATTCTCGGTCGCCAGCAGGAGCAACAGCGCGCACAGAACGCGCGCCAGGATCAGGTCGGCCTTTGGAAAGTCGAACCAGACCGCCGCCACCGCCGCGCCCGCCAGGGCCAGCGTGTAGGCGCCCAGCAACAACGCGCTCGCGCCCGGCTTCAGAAGGCGCCGCCCGTCCAGGCGCGCGAGTCCCGACACGTATTGCCCCAGGATGAACAACACCAGCGCCATCAGTCCGAACACGGCCATTCCGAGCAACGGCTGCTCCAGCACCGGCACCGCTATGATCCGCCCGAGCCAGCGCCAGATCCACCATCCCGCGCCGGCTTCGATCGCCAGCAGGACAAAAGTAAAAGCGGGAACGAAAAAGCGCTCGAACTGCTCCCGCGCCCGTCGTGCCGGAAAGCCCTCTACATCCTGCGTGTTGAACAGCGTCGCGCTGGCGCTGCCCCCCCGTGCGATTTCATCGAACTCCAGTTTCTCCAGCCGTTCCCGCTCCTCGAGCCGCATTTGAAACCAGCTCACCGCGGCAACGAGCACTCCGATGCCCAGAAACACTCCTGCCACCTGGCCACCCAGCGAGTGCGTGTAGAGGGCGACGGCCAGTGTCCCGAGGCTCATCACGAGCAACGCCACCAGATTCAGGACACCGTGCTTTTGTGCGGATCGATCCATGTTCTTCTATTCCGGATTCACCAACGCCACCATCGCATCAGCTAACTCAATTCCCTGTCCTCAAACAACACCAGCGCCACGGACATCGACGCGGCGACATACGCCACCACATAAATCATCGCCGACCCCACGTAGCTCCACGGGATCGTCTTGCCTTCCTCGAGCGCGTCCGCGGCCCAAAACAACTGCCAGTTCGGGAGCACCGCATACATCACACTGCAAAATGCGGACACCAATCCCGGCCCTGCCCCGATGCGCCGTCCGAACAGGTAATCCGACATCAGTCCCAGCAGAAAAAAACCGGAACAGATCGCCAGGGTGGAAATCATCTCCAGTCGCGTGGAACAGAGCATCGCCAGGGCCGCCAGTATCCAGAGCGCAAACAGGATCAACAAACAGGCCCGGCCCATCCGCCAGTCAATCTCGTGACCGAACGACTGCAGCTTTCCGTCCTTCCCAAAAAAATTGATCGCGATAAACGCCAGGGTCGACATGCCCACCACGCAAAGCACCGCATCCGAAACAAACGGTCTGCGCAGGAAAAAATTGCTGAACCCGCCGAGGCCGTACGCGATGCCGAGGGCGCCGACGAAGACGCTGAGCGCCAGCCAGTCCGTCGATCCATAGGCATCGTAGCCCATGCGGCTGGCGAGCAGGCACGCGATCAGGTTGACGTAGGTCAGCACCGCCAGCGCGCCCGCGACCCCGGTGTATTTGGCGAGCAGAAACTTCGCGCGCCCCACCGGCTTGGCCAGCACCGCCAGCGCCGTCCCCGTCCGAATTTCACGGGCCAGCGAATTGGAGGCGCTCAGCACCGCCCCGAGCAGGCCCACCAATAATGACACCGCCAGCACCGAGTCCTTCACCAGCTTCGGATCATCGCCAAACCCAAAATAAGGGATGCTCGCCAGAAAAACACAAAACACGGCGGAGCTTGTCATCAGCAGCAGGAAGATGGGCTGCCGGATGAGTTCCATGAGCGCGTTGGTCGCGATCGTGATGAATTGTCGCATGCCGATGGTGCGGGCGCAGTCTACTGAGTGGGACGAAGGGACGCCAGCGGTTATTCCCAAACCGTCGGAAATGACACAAGTCCGAGATTTATTTCCATTGATGTGCATCCATGGTTCACTCGCTTTGATTTATGCCCGACGAAAATCAGCAGACCCCGCCTGCGCCGAATCCCGAACGCAAGACCCTCGACGACCGCGCGAAGATGACCGAGTTGGAGCGCATCCGGCATTCGTGCGCCCATGTCATGGCCACCGCCATCCTTCGATTGTGGCCGGAGGCGCAATTCGCCTACGGGCCGCCCGTCGAGAACGGCTTCTATTACGATGTCGATCTCCCCCACCGCATCGCCCCCGAGGATTTCGATAAAATCGAGGCGGAGATGAAAAAGGAGATCAAGGCGAACAATGTCTTCGAGAAACTCGTCGTCACCCGCGAGCAGGCGATCGCCGACGCGCAGAGCGGACGCCTCGGCGGGCTGGTCGAACGTCCAGGCACCGCCAGCAGGTTCAAGCTGGACCTGCTCAACCAGATTCCCGAAGGCGAACCGATTTCCTATTTCAAGAACGGCGATTTCATCGACCTGTGCGCGGGCCCGCACGTGATGCGGACGGGCAACATTGGCGCGTTCAAGCTCACCACTGTTGCGAGCGCCTATTACAAAGGGGACGAAAAAAATCCGCAGCTCCAGCGCATCTACGGCACGGCGTTCAAGAACAAGACCGCGCTCGACGAATATTTCACGATGCTCGAGGAGGCCAGGCGCCGGGATCATCGCAAGATCGGCGCCGAGATGGGGTTGTTCGTGATCGACACGGAATACGTCGGCCCGGGCATGCCGCTCTGGCTTCCGAAAGGCACGGTCCTGGTCGAGGAACTCGAAAAGCTGGCAAAGGAAACCGAATTCGCGGCGGGCTATGTCCGGGTGAAAACGCCGCATCTGGCCCGGGAGAAAATGTACACCACTTCGGGGCATTTGCCTTACTACGCCGAATCCATGTTTCCCCCCATTGAACTTTATGACGAGAAACAGAAGGACGCGAAGTTTCTCGCCAGTGTCGACTCGATCGGGAAAGCCCAGGCGGGTTTTCTCAACGCAATGCTGCATTTCAAAAAGCAGGTCAAGGACGCCAACATCTCACTTACGGAAGCCGAATCGCTGGTGTCAGCGTTTGATGAAAAGACAGAAGCGAGCGCGAAATGCATCGACGCTACGCCAGACCCCGACCTCTATTATCTCAAGGCGATGAACTGCCCGCACCACCACCGCATCTTCGCGGCGGAACCGCGCAGTTATCGGGACCTGCCTTTGCGACTGGCCGAGTACGGCACCTGCTATCGATATGAGCAATCGGGCGAACTCTTCGGCCTCATGCGCGTGCGCGCGCTCAACATGAACGACGCCCATATCTATTGCACCGAAGACCAGTTCGCCGGGGAATTCCGCGCCGTGAACGATATGTATCTGAAATATTTCAAAATTTTCGGGCTCGAAAAATATCAGATGCGTTTCAGCACCTCGGCCCCCGAGGGACTTGGCAAAAAATATGTCAACGAGCCCGCCCTCTGGCTGAAAACCGAGGAGATGCTCCGACGTGTTCTCAACGAGAGCGGCATCAATTACGTCGAGGTCGCCAATGAAGCCGCGTTCTACGGCCCAAAGATCGACGTGCAAGTCTGGAGCGCCATCGGCCGCGAATTCACCATCGCCACCAACCAGGTCGATTTCGCCGTGCCCGCCAAATTCGGTCTCACCTATCGCGATCGCGATAATACCGACAAAACCCCGCTCTGCATTCATCGCGCCCCGCTCGGCACGCACGAACGATTTATCGGATTCCTCATCGAACATTACGCCGGCAACTTCCCGCTCTGGCTCGCCCCCGATCAGGTGCGGGTGATCACCATCGGCTCCGAAGATGATCCCGCTTCTGCTCCGCTCGTGACCTACGCCCGGGAGATCGCTGCGGAGTTGCGCGGACAAATGATCCGCGTCAGCACCGATTTCAGCAACAATCCCATCAAAGCCAAAATCCAGGATGCGGAACAATTGCGCGTCCACACGATGCTCGTCATCGGCGGCCGCGATCTCGATGCGGGCGCGGTGAGTGTCCGGTTGCATGGCAAGGGTCCGCAAGGCGCAAAGCCGAGGGCGGAAGCGGTGACGGACATCCTGTCCGCTGTCCGCGAGCGGCGGGCATAAGGGTCCTCTCGCTCCAACACGCACCGGCATTTCAAACCGATGAAATCACGCGCGATAACATGAACGTGAAAGTGACCTACTTCCTGGATGTCGTCTCCTCGTGGTGCTATTGGGCGGAGCCCGCCTGGGCGGAATTGAAACAGCGCTATGCCAGGGCGCCCGTCGAGTTTGGCTGGGCCATTGCGCTGCTCGATGATTCGGCGATGTCGAAATCGCGGGCGCAGGCCGACTGGTTCTATCGGCGCAGCGGGACGATCATGCGCTCTCCGGTCATGCTGAATTCGGGCTGGCTCACTCATTCCAAGGAATATCTCCCGCCCAATTGTGTCGCCGAGGCGGCAAAGGACTTCGGGGTCACGGATGATCGCGCGCGACTGGCGTTGATGGAAGCCGCGATGCGCGAAGGACAGCACGTCGGAGAGTGGGAGCTGTCGGCTGCCATCGCGGCCAAGGCGGCTGGATTGGTCGCGGCCGCCCTGCTGCAAAAGGCGCAATCCTCGGAGATCGAAAAGCGGGTGAGAAAATCCACGGCCGAATTTCATTCGCTGAAGGTGACCCAGCGACCCGCCTTTGTTCTGGAAAACAACATCGGTGATCGGGCGGTGTTCTCGGGACTGGCCCGGGTGCAGCCTCTGGCGTCGGCGATCGACGCGATGCTGGACGACGCAGCCGGGTACGCCTCCCACGCCGCGCATTTTGGCAACACCCCGCCGTAACCCCAAATTCCTTGCCCCGCTTTTACGCGGCGCCACTCGTCGCAGCGCGACAGGTGATCCTCCTCCTTACCCACAACAATGGGGTTTCCCGCAAATGTCGCTGAGGTTAGCGTGCCAGCGCGGCGCAACCGTAGCGCCGACTGGCAGTCGGCTGTTTCGCCGGTTGTTATCCGGCAAGCGCCCGTCCGATGCCAGTTTTCAAAACGGTCGGGAGGTAATTCGGCTATTAAGGCCCAAATTTTCAACAAGCAGTTCTCATCAACTACTTATTGTGGTCCGACCAAAAGGTGAACAGGGAGTGGACCGATAGCATCGGGGTGATCTTGTCCCCAAGGGACAAATGATTGTAGCCGGTGGGAAGCGCGCGTCAGCGGGCGCACCCACCGGATCGCAATCTCTAAAACACCGCGCCCCGGAAGGGGCGCATGTTGATTTGCCGGCGAAACATGCGGAGCTACGGGACCCCGGGAAATACCCAAATACAAAATCTGAAACCGACCTGGACCCTTCTGCAATGGTGTCGCCACAGGCTCTAACCCCGCGACGTCGTAATCATCGTTTTCTCCGAAACATCCATCTTGCAATGAAATAGCTCACAATGGCTGAAAGCCAACCGCAGCCTGCAAGAGCCAAACCGCTCCTCAGATGCCTGTGGGCATCATAAACAACAAGTGCGATCCCCGTGAGAAATCCAAGAGCACCAAAAAGCGTTAAGTAAGGAACAACGCCCCCCACTTCCCATGGGTGTGATGGGACACGAGAGGGAGAAGAAATCCGATAAATGAATATCGCAATGGCGAACAGGGCTATGAATCCAATTATGCCAAAAAGGAAGTAGCGGGCTGCGCTCATGGCTGGTGCCTAACAACCCATCGACCCGGCCCGCAAGACGCGTGGATTGCAACCGCGACGCGATGGCCGGGCTGCAGCGCATGGTTAGCACCTGAAAAGGCCGAAAATCCTTTGACGGCGAGTGAGTAACAAGAAAATCGAGTAGCGGTCATTGTCAACGGTTTACAGTTCTTGTTACTCAGGAGGTGGCATAGCACAGTCGACTTGAAAACAACAGCCGCTACCCCGGCCGGTCGGTCGTGTTGCTGGTTGCGATGAACTGCTCGACCGAAATCCGGATAAGGCGATCCAAAAAGGAATGGAGGACAACCATGGCGAACAGTCCCAACTCGCCGTTGAAGTTCGGGATGCGGGCGTCTTGGAACTCGGCCAGGTGGCCGATAAGGACAGTGCGCAGGCCTGATATCTCGCGAATCAGTTGGGAAATGTCGTAGCGCTCCTCCCAGCGAATCTGCCCATGGATGGCGGCACGCCATCTGGCCCGATCCTTGACTTCCTGGTTCAAAGCGTCCTCCAGCGTCCGGCATAGATCGTCGAGTAGTTGTGGGATGTGATCTTTGAGCTGGGCCACTGTCAAGTTGTCAGCAGCAGGCACAGCCCGATCGGAAAGGACGCTGGCCATCCATTCGGAAATAATTTGCTGACGACGGTCAGCCAAATAATTGGACAGGCCACAGCCTACAATCTGTTGTTCTGGTGATGGGTCGGGTGTCATGTTCAGTTTTTTCGGGATCTGCTTGGCCGCTCTCACTACCGCCTAACGACCAAGCTCGGCGACCCGGCCAGAAAGACGCGTGGATTGCAACCGCGACGCGATGGCCGGGCTGCAGCGCATGGTTGGGCATTGTGGTCATGGCACTGACACGGATAGCTCACGAGATGAACCTATCCGCATCATCTTCACGCTCAAGATTTCCGCGTTGGTCTGGCCGACAAGCAATACCACACGGTTGGTGCTATTCGGCTGAATCGAGATAAACGCATCGCGGGGACCGCCTGTAACCATATCGCGGGGACCGCCTGGCTGATGGAAAGCACAGATAACCAATGACGCGCTTGGATTCTCAAACTCAAATGTCGCTTGGCTGGATTTGCCGACCACGGCGTTACCAGCAGCGTCCATGTAACTTCCAAATCGAACCGTTGGTGTCTCCTTGGAACTTGTTGAGCAACCGATGACAAATGCAGCCATCAATGCTGCTCCGATGATAATGTGTAGTCTGCGCATAAATTTCGACGATGCCCAACGACAAAAGCTCAGCGATCGGCGCAAATTACGCAAGCGCTTGGGCACGAAATAAAACACCTCGCCTGAAACAGCCCCGCTGGTTCGCTGCAGCGTCTTGTTAGGCGGCATCATCGGAGAACTGACGCATCGCCGCTGGCGATCACTACGGCTTAATCACGTGTTGCTTCCCGTCTTTGTTGACGAGCGTCAGGGACGCGTTTGTGCCGCGGACCATGACCTGGACATGCGTCGGATTTGATTCGCCCACCAAGCTCATGCCCGAGCCATCCTCGGTCGCCGTGATTTTGACATTGGGACCGCCCTTGGAATCGATCAGCCGAAATAGCACTGACTCTGGATAGCCCGTCGTGCCATCCGGCATCTTTACGATGGGATCAGCCGGGAACACCTTTAGCATGGCGCGAACGCGCCCCTGGTCATCCACCACCTCCAATCCCCGAACGCGAAGCACGGGTGGCAGGTCTGGAGTCGTCGCCGAGTTGGCGCGAAATAAGACGGACATCAAGACGAGGAGATTAAGCACCGTCAGACCAATGGCGAATCGTTGAGTTTTCATTTTTTCCTTCTGTTTTGTCTTTGTGCTTTTGAGTGAACCGACTTCCATTGGACACGATGCAAAATCGCAATCTGTCAAAAATTCGTGAATCGTTTGTAAAAAGAGAGCGCGTCTGGCCGCAGCGCCTCCTGCCGCCACACGACCGCAGAGTCTCCTCACGTCGTCTGCTACTTTATTAACGGGCTGTTAGGCCGCGTTGTCATCATCCTCCAGTGTTTTGTAATTCTTCTGGCGTAGCCTCACGGACTAACCCAGTGAGTGAGAAGACCAAGCCACGCTCAGTATGCCGGCTTCCGAGACCGAGAAGCGTCGGGAGCGCGAACTGAACTGTGGCCAAAAGCTCGCCGGAGCTTAGCTTTTGCACGTACGTGGTCAGCGCGCACTTCTTTCCATCCATCAGCACATCCTCTCCGCTCGCTTCGGGGAGTGCGCCAACGTCGTTGAAAGACCTCGCCTGAAGCTGCGAAATGCGTGCGTCAATCATTTCCTGAATTTCGGGGTTGGCTATCATGGCGTGTGCAGCGGCCTAACGTAAAGGTCAGCGACGGGAACCAGCCGGCCCTGACGCACGATTTCCCTGCCGAGCTGAACGGCTGGCTCCCGTTCGCTGCACCGTCTGGTTCGCCTTCTTTTTTTCGTGGAATTCTCCGATTCTAGTCTGCCGACCCCCGTCGGTGGAGACACCCAAGTGAGAAACCAATCTGCAACGGTCGCACTTGAAGTCAAAGTGCCAGAACCGCCCCGGCGACTCCTGTCGGAATTGGGCTGCCCAGGCAGCGCCGCATACAGGGCACGGCCTCTGATCTTCATTTTTGGGCCTACTCCAATGGCGCATGAGGTAATAAAAAGTCGGCAGTCCTGTCGCGGACTCAATCTCCCGGCACAATCCTCGTCCGCATTCGGCGAGTTCACTGTGGGGATCTGCCAACTGCCGGTATGCATCAACCTCCAATGCCCCTGAGCCGAGCCAAATGTGGTCAAGGTGGTAATAGTTCCCCTGCCAGGAATACAGGCGGTCCTTTTGCTCAAAGGGGATCGGGAGAACGAACGGAGGAATCGCTGGCTTGCCATCTCCACGACAGACCGGTGATGCTCGGCGAAATGCATGCGTGAAGAGGTACAGGAATGGGGCTCCTTTCCATGTCGATGGAAGCTCCCGAGCCTTGTCATCCAGCATCCTCCAGGAAGGTCTTCTTCCAAAGGTTTCAACGATCTTCTTAAATTCCCTCTTGCCGTATTTTGAATGGTGGCGCAGCTCCCAAGCGCCTTGACCAGTGAGAAGCACGTGAGCATTCAGGCAGCTTTTCGCCCAGGAAAGAACATACTCGCCGCAAAGCTGGCCCGAATGCAGGAGGGACGCCAAATAGCTCTCCGCGACGTCTTCGAGCTGCTCTGGCTCGCCTCGGTGACTTTTTCCAAAGTTGACGCTGGCAAGAATCATGGCACAAGCGTGTTAGACAAGCGACCCACGCTCAGCGACCCGGCCCGCGAGACGCGTCGATTGGAACAGTAGCGTACCAGCGGCCGATTACATGTGACACCAGTCTGCATGGACGACTCTCTGTGACTCTCGGTCTGTATATACGAGAATGAACCGGTAAGGAAGGCCACGATGAACGAAAGCGTGAAGCACTGAATTCGTCGCAATGCGTGGGACCACGCGAGAACCAACCTTCTCAACCCACCATACCATCTCGTCTGCGTTGGTAAACGTTTGCATCGGCTGGCCCAGACGCTGTACGGCGGTGGAAAATGACGTGCCGGGTGAAAGCTGTGCGACGGTGGTAAGGACCTCGCGCTGAGATCGATGCTGCATGAACTGGATGACGGCGATAAGACCAAGGACGCAAAGCACGCCAAGGAGCAAGAGAACACCAAGTATCTTTGCGAACGTTTTCACGAGCGTGTGACGCGGCCTAACGAGAACAAGATGAGCCACCGCGCGAATTACGAGTGGCGTTCATGTGCAGGAAAATCCGCGCGTACGCACGGTTCGCGGTTGGCTCCGTCGCCTGGTTTGGCTGCAACGTCGCAATGAAGCAGCGGTGTCTCATAGAATATGAAGAGCGGTGAGAGCCACGATGATCATGATGAATGATACCCAAATCTCACCGGCGAGGCGAACGCCAAAGGGTTCGGGCATCTTGACGCGTCCACGATGAAACCAAGTGTAGAATCGAATCACGCTGTGAGGGAAGAGCACACACCATAAACCAAACGCGATCGGCAAGGCGAGGAACGAAGGAATGCCAATAGCAGTCATCTTTTCAGCGTTCTAAGTTGGATGCGAGCCTACGGCCTAACGGCAAAAGCTCAGCGATGGCGGGCCAGAAATCGTCCAGCACGAGTTAGAAGCCGCGCCCGCCATTCGCTGCAGCGTATTGTTAGGCGTCATCGTTGCTTCTCGATCTCGTCCATCACAGCTTTCAGAATGAGCCTCGATCGCCTGAGCCGACGCTCGCGGTACTCGTCTCCATCCGAAGCTGTGTCCACGTATGCTGCACATGCACCGACAGTGAGGCGGGTTGAGTTTGATGAAACCGCCGTGGCCTGTAATTCGTAACACACCGGAACAAACGTGCAACAACAGACGCTCAATCGGACACCAACCTCTCCCGCTGCGTTGGTAATGCCTGTCGTGCCTGTCGTGAAATCGGGACTCCAAATGCCGTTGGTGCGCCCTTGAGCCCTATAAGCCTCGATCGCGGCTCGAGCTTTAGATAATGGCTGGCTAACCAGGGTGAAGACGTTGGAGGATTCAATACTCTGGGACAGCGCCTTTGCAACCAGACCCACTAACGCAATGAAGAGGAGGAATGTACGCATCATAGTTATATTATCGGACCAAACCAGGGACCGATTAGCAGCTTCGCCGCGAAATGACGCCTACCCAAGCTCAGCCACGCGGGGCAGGAGGAGGTGAACCGCGCAGCGGAAAGAGAGACGCCCTCCCGCGTTCGCTGCAGCGCATGGTTAGGCCACCGGTTTCTTGTCGTCTGTCTCATGTAGCTCATCATAGCCGTCTTCTCCGGCAACTCCCTGCACGATGGAAAACCGCCGTGCGACAAGTGCCAAGATGATGCCGACAGGAATACTCGCCCACATCAAACAGCGCGAGACGAAATGCCGCCAACTCTCCGCTGGCTCTCCGAACCAAATGCTGCCGATGCCGATTAACAACACCGCGCCAAACACACCGTTGCAGACTCGGTGCAACCACAGTGGCAAATAACGGGTGTGAATCATGGGCGTGTCCGGTGGCCTAACGACCCAAGCTCAGCGACCCGGCCCACGAGACGCCACGATTGCAACAGTGATGCGATGGCCGGGTTCACTGCAGCGCATGGTTAGACATCTCGGTCGTCATTTCTTCACTCCTGCCTTCGTGTGAATCTTCTCGATCAGAGCCTGCGGAAAAATACGCGCGAGCGAGTCTGGGTGCGAGACAATCTCCGAACGCGGAACAAAGTCGGTGACATCGAACCGCTTCTTATCGACCGCAGCGACCCGGACAGCCCCCTCAATGACCGTCTTCTCAGCGTTGGTGGCTCTGAGCCAAAGATAAAACTTGGGATAGGCAACTCCGCTCTGCGTCGGGCCGTCCCGAAGTAGCTCGTAATCCACCGTCAGCTTGTCTCCGTGGTTCGGCTTCAGGTACGCCGTGAGGTCTCGAATGAGAAACGGTCGAAAATCATTCGTGCTCGGAACATTCGCAGCGATGTGCGACTCGGCAACGCCGGGAATCTGTGCGTGACAAGCGCAAGCCAAGAGGGCGAAAGCGAACAACAGTGGAAGGCGATGAATCATGGCGTGCGTGCAGAGATGTCTAACGACAAAAGCTCAGCGACGGCGGGGCCAATGGGCCTGAGCACGACGGAGCGGTCGAACCCGCCGTTCGCTGGAGCGCCTGGTTAGGCGGCGTCATCTATTTCTGTGGTCGTTTGAAATAAAGATAACCGCTGGACTCGGTGACTAATACCCAGCCGTCCTTAGCCAAGTCGCGCATCAATGCCTCTTGTTTCGCCGGCCAATCCGGTTGCAGTTCATTGGCACTAACGGTGGCGCTCCGAATGACCTTGTACTCCCAATGTGCGACGTGTTGCGGAGTGCAACAGCCGGACAGCACAAGAGCACTTGCCGCGAGTATGAGCACCTGTCTGGCTGATGTGAGTTTCATAGTTTTGTGGGGTTGAGTGCTTGCCGCCGAACGACCCAAGCTCAGCGACCCGGCGCGAAGCTCGCAAGCGCTGAAGCATGTGACAAAACTCCCGGCATGAAACGGCTCCGCCGGTTCGCTGGAGCGCCTGCTTAGGCATTTCCCTTCCTCCTCTGCTCTGCAAGAAAGTCCGAGTCAATCCAGGCCGTCTTGACCTGTCCGGGGCGTAGCACAACGGGAGGCGGCTCGACGAGAGAATCACAGAACTGCTCCACGCTGGTAGCAAGCACCGTCTCCTCATCAGTCTCGTGATCCCAAAACGACACAAAACTGTCCGGGGCGTAGAGAAAGAAGTTGCCGCAGTCGTCCTCGCCAATAACCAGTGAACCGGCTTGGCGACATGGCTCGGTGTGTGGTCTCCATGACTGGACGGGAAAAAGGATGCGAACGCTGAACTCGTCACCGCCAGTCTTGAATGTGTCCCGCTTGGGAAGCGCCGCGATAGCTCTTTCGACTGCTTGTTGGATGGACGCGTTCATGAAATGCCTAACGACAAAAGCTCAGCGACCGGCGCGATAACTCAGACATCGGTATCCGGGATAAACGCAAATCCAAAACAGCTCCGCCGGTTCGCTGGAGCGTCTTGTTAGGCCACGTCGTCGGCATATCCATACATCTCACCTCAAGTCTCTGCTCTCGTCCAAATCAAATCAAGCGCCTGTGTCGGCAACCGCATCCGGCTTGGCGAAGCCGTGCACCGACCAAGTTATCCAGCAACTCCCCTCGCGAAATCCAAAACACCTTGGCGT
>JBEEGQ010000087.1:0-11920 GCA_041166945.1 Verrucomicrobiota bacterium | reverse complement strand
CGGCGACCCGGATGTGGACATCGAACGCATCCGCGCCGCTGCCGCAAAACTTTCCGCCGGGGATCGCCTCGTGGCAGACGCCAACACGGGTTGGACGATGCACGAGGCGCTCCGGGTCATTCGCGCGGTTCGCGATGTGGATGTCTATATCGAACAACCCTGCGCCAGCTACGAGGAATGTCTCAGCGTCCGGCGACATTGCGATCATCCGTTCGTGCTCGATGAAGTGGTGGACAGCATCGCCATGATTGTCCGTGGAAAGGCGGACCACGCCATGGATGTGGTGAACATCAAGATCAGCAAGTTTGGCGGGCTGACCAGGGCGCGACAGGCGCGGGATCTCTGCGTGTCGCTCGGCATTGCGATGACCATCGAGGACAGCTGGGGCGGGGATATTGTGACGGCCGCCATCGCTCATCTGGCGCACAGCACGCCGCCGGAATTCCTGTTTACGACGACGGATTTCAACAGCTACGTCGCGCTCAGCATTGCCGATGGCGCGCCGCATCGGGTCCAGGGACGGCTCTCAGCCTCGATGGCCAGCGGGTTGGGCGTTCAGCCGAAAATGGAGGTCCTGGGATCGCCGGTGATCGAGACTCGACGCAGCGCGTGACGCTGCCGTTTTTTCGGCGCCTGTTGCAGCGCGTTTGAGCGGTGTGTTTGCCCTCGCCTCGAAAAACGTCCTGGTGCATCTTTCGCCCCGAAAGTTCACATCCTCCCCACACAACAAGTTGCCATGAAAACCTTCCTTATCGTCATCGCCATCCTGCTTTCGATCGCATTGTCCGGCGTGGCGGCGCTCAAACCGCCCAAGTCCAAAAAGCTGCTGCATGTAGTGGCTTTCAAATTCAAACCAGCGGCCACCCCGGCGCAAATTCAGCAGGTCGTCGACGCGTTCGGCGGATTGAAACGAAAAATTCCCGCGATTCAAACCCTGGATTGGGGCGTGAATGTCAGCCCCGAAAAGCACGACAAAGGGTTTACCCACGGCTGGGTGCTCAGTTTCAAAAATGAAAAGGATCGCGATAACTACCTCGATCACCCCGAACACAAGGCCTTTGGGAAACTGGTCGGACCGGTGGTCGAGGACGTGTTCGTGATCGATTATTGGGCCCAAAAATAGGCACCGGGGTCAGTCAATAGTTTTGTCCACTGCCTGCTCCGATTGGGGTCTGTGAACGCGGCTGAAATGCTGCGGTCGAGAGTGGACAAAACGATGGACTGACCCCGTCACCTCGTCATGGGCGGACGCGTGCGACAAACTTTGCCATGCGGTCACACGCCACTTCCAGGTGGTCGAGGCTGGTGGCGAAACAGCATCGCACAAAACTTTCGCCGCTGGGTCCGAACGCGCTTCCCGGCACGCAGGCCACCTTCTCCTCCTGCAACAGACGAAATGCGAAGTCCTTCGACGAGAGCCCTGTCGCGGCAATGTTGGGAAAGGCGTAAAAGGAGCCGCGGGGCAGGTGGCACTGGAGCCCCATGCGGTTGAGGGCATCGACAAAATAGTTGCGTCTCAACAAATATTGTTCGCGCATCGCTGCGGTGTCGGGTCCGCCATGTTGAATGGCTTCAATGGCGGCCTCCTGGCTGATGATCGAGGCGCACAGCATCGTGTATTGATGAACCTTCATCATCGCCTCGATGATCTCCACAGGACCGCACGCGTAACCGATGCGGAATCCGGTCATCGCGTAAGCCTTGCTGAAACCATGGAGAAAAACCGTGCGTTCCGCCATGCCAGGGAGCGACGCGATGCTCGTATGGTCTCCTTCGAAGGTTAATTCCGCGTAAATTTCGTCCGTAATCACGACGAGGTTGTGGCGTTGAGCGAGCCCGGCAATTTTAACGAGGTCGCTGCGCGTCATGGTCCCCCCGGTCGGGTTGGTTGGAAAATTGAGAACCAGCAGCTTGCTCCGGGGCGTGATGGCCCGTTCGATTGCCTCCGCGCGCACCGCAAAAGCGTCCTCAGCCTTGCAGGAGACCGCGATCGGTTTGCCGAGGGCCATCGCTATGCCGGGCGCATAACTCACATAACAAGGCTCGTGGTAAATCACCTCGTCCCCCGGATTGATCAGGGCGCGGAACGCCAGGTCCATCGCTTCACTGACACCCACCGCGACGAGCACCTGGTTGCCGGGACTGTAACGGACGCGAAACTTCGCCTCGAGATGCGCCGCTATGACTTCACGCAATTTCAACAAGCCCAGGTTCGAAGTGTAGGTCGTGCGACCGCGTTCCAGGGCATAAATAGCCGCTTCACGAATGTGCCACGGCGTGACGAAATCCGGTTCGCCGACCCCCAGCGAAATCACATCCTTCATCCCCTGGACGAGATCAAAAAAATCCCGGATGCCTGAACGCGGAATGTCGCGCACGGCGCTGGCAATGAAGCGATCGGGATGAAACGGCGTCGTCATGGACCGCGAAGGCTAGCGAGGAACGGGCGCGGAAAACAAGCCGCCAGTTCCGGAATCTGTTCCTTTTGCAAAACGAACGCGGGTTTCGTTAGGGTGACCCGCGCCAGCTCTGATCATGAACATCACTGCCTTGATCCGCGAAATGGAGTTTGCCCTGGGCGAAGTCCCCGTGCTGGACATCCATACGCACCTGGTCGGCGGGCGCCTCGGCGCGCGCGGCCTGGACGATGTCCTCCTGTATCACATGGTCATCAGTGACCTTTACTCCGCGGGATGTCCCCAAGGCGCTCGATTGAAGCAATTCCCGGCATGGCCTGACAAACGGGAAGCGCACTCGCGCCTCGCCGAGGCCATGCCGTTTTTGCCGCATATCCGCAACACCAGCTCGTCGTGGGGCGTCCGCTTGATCCTTGCGGACCTTTATGACTGGCACGAGGCCCTCACCACGGACAACTGGCGCGCGGTGGATGATCGGATTCGCGAACGGGCGGACGACCGCGCATGGCATCGCGCGATTCTTGACAGGGTCAATATCCGGCGCACGGGAACAGAGATCGCGCGCCGGGGCGCGGGAGAGGATGACGACCGCCTTCAATACGCCTTGGAATGGGGGTTTTTTACCCGATGCCAATGGGGCGAGCACGACACCGCTCTTTACGAGCTGGAACGTTGCTGGGGGCGTCGTCCCGAAAGCCCCTCGCCCATTGGCTCGGGTGGAAGGCCAAAAACAGCGCGCACCATTCGTTCGCTCGCGGATGTTCATGCGGCGGTCGCCCATTACGTGAACGCGATTCCTTACGCGTCTCCGGGGCGAGCTGACAGCGTTCTGACGACGGCAACGCATCTTTCCACGGACCTGAGTTACGGGGTTGTGACGGATGCAAAAATGGAGAGCGCACTGGCGCGCCGGTCGGAGGCGGGTCCGGCGGAGCGCGATACGTACGCCGCTTACGTCAATGAACTTTTCCTGAGCGGCCTGGAGCAGCACGGCCACGAAATCGTCTTGCAGTTCAGCTTTGCCGCCGAGCCATTGCCCTTTGAGACGTGCAGTCGAGTGAACCAGCGCAGCATCGCCGAGCTGGCCGAAATGATCGCGCGCCATCCGCGACTGCGCTTTCAATGTTTTCTCGCCAGCCGCCATGCGAACCAGTCGCTCTGCACCCTGGCGCGCGAACTGCCCAATTTCAGCCTGGCCGGCTGCTGGTGGCACAATTTTTTTCCCGACGCCATTCGACAGGTTCTTGCCGAGCGGCTGGAGATGTTGCCCTTGAACAAACAGATTGGATTTTTCTCGGACGCCTACTGCGCGGAATGGAGTTATGCGAAGGCGATCCTTTTCCGCAAGCAACTGGCCCGCGTCCTCGCCGCGAAGGTTGAACAAGGTCAATATTCACGAACGGACGCGCTCGCCATCGCGCGCGCCATTCTTTTCGAGACGCCCCAAACCTTGCTCGGGATGAAGCCGGCACGTTGAGCGTTCCATCCGCTAACTCTCTGGCAAAATCAAGAAAACGGGATGGGCTCTACGGTGTTTCACGGATCAAAAATACCATTCGACCCCGGCATTCCCAATTTGCCTGATGGGTCGAGTGCGGGCAGAGTCGCGGAGGTCGCGAATATTTTTTAGATCTTGCCGACTGGCCCCATAGCTGGTCGACCAGCCCACCCAAGTACCGCGGTGTTGACGGTCTCGTCAGCGCCGCGGTTCCCTTTTACTCGCAGGCGCTCGGATCACGCCCGTCCTAGGTCTCGTCCTTACCCACAAGCCTGCATCTCGCAAATGTCGCTGAGGTGGCTTGCCAGCGTGGTGCCACCGTAGCGCCGACTGGCAGTCGGCTGTATCGCCGGTTGTTAAACAATTTCGGGATGCACGGCACCTGCGCCGCCTTTCCAGCTTGGCACGCCGCAGGCGTTCCCGTAGCGTCCGCGCGAATGTTGGTGTTGCGATTCATCGGCGTGCTGAACGCCGCCATCTGGCTGGGCGCGGCCATTTTTTTCACTTTTGCAGTGGGGCCGGCTTTCTTCACCAACGACGTCATCAACCTTTTCCACGGGGCCTTTTGGCCGGGGGTAATGGCTCAGAGAATTCTCGATCGCTATTTTTATCTGCAACAAATTTGCGGCGTGATGGCGGTGGTGCATTGGATCGCGGAATGGTTTTACCTGGGCCGTCCGTTGCACCGGCTTCATGTCGCGCTGCTGGGCGCCTTGCTCGCGATCGGATTTTTTGGCGGGTTCTGGCTTCAACCCAGACTGCAAAAGCTGCACCTCGTGAAGTACGGCATGGATGCGAGCCATCGGCCGGCCACCTACCCCACTGCCGAGCGCCTGGCCGCAATGAAAAGTTTCGCGCGCTGGCATGGCATCTCCATGGCGCTGAATCTCTGCTCGCTGGGCGGGTTGGCCGTGTATTTTTGGCGCGTCACCCATCCCAGCGATGACCTCCGGGTGCTCAACGCCGCGGCCACGCCCCAATTCCGCAGTTGACTTTCGGCGTCCAGGGTCAACCCTAATGGCAGCAGTCAGCGTTCAGAGCCTTCTGAACATTCAAAAGGTGATCGAGTTATGACACCAGACTATCCTAATTCCTCCCGGGGCGGGCTTCCCGGTGACGCGGAGCTTCGCCCGGGCGTGCAGGAAAACACGCTCAAGACCGGCAAGGTCCAAATCGAGCGAAAGACCTTCGTCTTTTCCCTGCGCCAAAATCCCCGGGGCCGTTTTTTGCGAATCACCGAGGACGTGGGTGGCCGGCGCGACAACATCATCATCCCCGCGACTGGCCTGGACGAATTTCGGCGGATGCTCGAGGAGATGTCGAAGGCCGCAGATGTTCCGCAGGTTAAGGAACAACAGCCCTGACCGATCGGTTTCCTCCTGTCGGGCGGCACCCCCTGAACCACCACGCTGCCTCCGCGGGCGAG
Organism: Verrucomicrobiota bacterium; assembly: GCA_041166945.1. Classification (GTDB taxonomy): domain Bacteria; phylum Verrucomicrobiota; class Verrucomicrobiia; order Limisphaerales; family JADJPG01; genus DASTLJ01. Next base: position 6,579 of record JBEEGQ010000087.1, on the reverse strand, counting down.
TTGTCGCAGCGCGACAACTTCTACCTTTCCCCGCGCAGCGCGCGGGTGGCATTTGTCGCGCTACTTACTAGCGGCGCAACTTTCCCATTCCTTTCGACGCTGACCTGCGCGAGCTTTGCGTCATGTATCGTGTCACGCGTCTTCCGAATGGCCTTACGGTTGCCACGGCGGAGATGCCGCACCTGGCGAGCGTGAGTCTGGGATTATGGGTGGGAGTTGGTGGGCGCTTCGAGCCGGCGGAATTGAATGGGGCCTCGCATTTTATCGAACACATGTTGTTCAAGGGGACACGGCGAAGGAATGCGGAGCAGATTTCGCAGGCTGTGGAAGGCATTGGCGGGTACCTCAACGCCTTCACGAGCGAGGAAAATTCCTGTTTTTACGCGAAGGCCACCCGTGTCCATTTCGATGAATTGCTGGATGTGATCGTGGACATGTTTTTAAATTCCACCTTCGATCCGATGGAGCTGACGAAGGAGCGCGAAGTGATCAAGGAGGAGCTGGCCAGCTACCTTGATCAGCCCCACCAGCTGGTTCAGGAACTCCTCAATGAAACATTATGGCCCGATCATCCGCTGGGCCGTTCACTGACCGGGACGGTGAAGACGATCGACACCCTGACGCGCGCTGAGCTGCTGGGTTTTCGCCGAAAAAATTACGTCGCACCCGCCACGCTCATCGTCGCCGCCGGTGCGTGCCGCCATGAGAAGGTTGTCCGCGCGGTCAGCAAGTTTGCGTCACGATTTCCCACCGGCTCAAACCCGGTTTTTGAGCCCTGCATCCCCACGCAGGGCAAACCGCGCATCCGGCTTCACCCCCGCGACACCGCCCAACTGCAAATGGCGATGGGGATTCGCGTCTGCTCGAGGCGCGACCCGCGGCGGTACGCGCTGAGAATTCTCAACGCCATCCTCGGCGAAAACATGAGTTCGCGCCTTTTCCAACTCCTGCGCGAGGAACGCGCCCTTGCCTATTCCGTCCACAGCAGCCTCGCGTTTTATGACGATGTCGGATCGATGACGATTTCGGCGGGATTGGACACCGACAAATTGCCGCAGGCGCTCCGGCTCATCCGCCATGAATTGCGCCGGTTGGTGGCGCGCGCGCCGGGCGCCGCTGAGTTGCGCCGCGCGCGCGACTACATCATTGGGCAGCTTGATCTCGGCCTGGAAGGGAGCGAGAGCCAGATGACCTGGGTGGGCGAACATTATCTGGCCCATGGCCGAATCGTGACGGCCGCTGAGCTGAAGCAACGGCTGCGCGGCGTCACGGCTGCCGATGTCCGAGGCGTCGCCCGCGATTTTTTCAAGCCGGAACGGGTCAGCCTCGCCGTGGTCAGCCCATTAAAATCGGTGCGCGGCCTGGAGGCGTTGTTGTCCCCGTGAACTTCACCCGCAAGGCGCACTAGCCTGAAATCGATGCGTCCCATCCTCCACGAAATGACGGCGGCGACGACGCCCGAATCGCTCGTCGAGCGGCTGCGCGGCGAGACGGGGGTGATTCTCTTGCGGAGCGCCTTGTTCGAGTCGACACAGGCGCGGTATTCCTTTGTCACGGCCCGGCCTTTTCTGACTCTTCGAGCTTTTGCCTCCCGATGCGAACTTTCCGATGTGGACGGGAGGAATGTGCAGTTCGGCGATCCGTGGCATGTGCTCGACGTGCTGATGGCGCGCTATGAGTTGCTCGATGAAGTCGATCTCCCCTTCCCGCTGGGCGGCTGCTTCGGCTTTTGGGGTTATGACCTCAAGAATTTTGTCGAACCCCGCCTGCCGCGCCGCGCGGTGAATGATCTCGAACTTCCCGACTGCCACGTCGGCTTTTATGACAGCGTCGTGGTCTTCGATCATCATCTCGGCAAAACCTGGATTATTTCGACCGGCCTCTGCCACGACGGCTCGCGCCACATCAGCCGCGCACGGCGGGCGTTGGAATGGTGGACCCGGAAATTGGAGGAGGGCGATACCCATCAGCACGAGTCCGGCAACCCTGAAGCTTCAGGAAGCGGTCGCGCTGCAACCGCACCCGGGGAAAATTCCGGGGCTTCAACCATCACGTCCAATATTTCCCGAGCGCAATTTGTCGATGCAGTGATGCGCGCGCAGCGGTACATCCATGCGGGCGACATTTATCAGGTGAACCTTTCCCATCGCTTCGCCGGCCCGGCGAGAAGCGATGGGTGGAGCTTCTTCCAGCAGCTGAACAATGTTTCGCCCGCGCCGTTCTCCGCGTTTCTCGATTGCGGTGAATTTCAAATCGCGTCGTCCTCGCCGGAGATGTTCCTGAGATTGAGCGGCTCGCACGTTGTGACGCGTCCCATCAAGGGGACCCGTCCGCGCTCCAGCGATCCCACCCGGGACGCGCAGTGGACATATGAACTCCAGACGAGCCCGAAGGAGATGGCCGAGCTGGTGATGATCACCGATCTTTTGCGCAACGATCTGGGCCGCGTCTGCGAGTTCGGAACGGTGCAGGTCCCGGAGTTGGTCCGGCTCGAACGCTACCCGCAGGTGCAGCACCTTGTTTCGACCATCGAGGGAAGATTGCGCGGCGACGTGACCCATTTCGAGGCGTTCTCAAAATGCTTTCCCGGCGGCAGCATCACGGGCGCGCCCAAAATTCGCGCCATGGAAATCATCGATGAACTCGAGCCGGTGACGCGCGGTCCATACACCGGTTGCGTGGGCTACCTGGGATTCAACCGTGAGAGCCAGTTGAACATCGCCATTCGGACGGCCATCTGCCGCCCGGAGTCGGTTTATTTCCACACGGGAGCGGGCATTGTCGCCGACTCGATCCCCGAGGCAGAATACGAGGAGACGCTTGCGAAGGCGGCTGGTTTTTTTGCGGCGTTGCGGTCGGAGCACCGGCTTCCCACCCGGCGCCGCGGTTAAGAAGCTTCATCCAACCGCCGTCAGCCTCCGAACCATCTTTTCCACCACGGCGCCGCTGGCTGGACGGGTTCGCGTTCGATGGACTGGCGGAGGCGCTCGGCGATCGAGGGCGGCAGCGGGGTGTTCGCGGCATCGTGACGGATGGCTTTGTCGCCGCTGGCAAATTCGATGGCGGTTTCCTGGGCGTTGGAGTTTTGCTCTGCAAGAATTTGCTCCTCGTGCTGGGTTTGCTGGAGCTTGGGAATGCGTGGCTTCATGGCGCGATGGGTCAGGCAGTCTGGTGAAAATGTGCCGCAAACGCCTTGCGGGCGCGATGCAGCTTGCCGCGAACGGCATCCGCGGACTGGCTTGTCAGCGCGCCGACTTCGTCGTAACTCAGTTTCTCATCCGCCACGACCAGCAGCAGCAGACGGTATTCCTCGGACAGGTCGTCGAGCTACTTCTGAATTCGCTCCCCCAATTCCTTGGTTTCCAAAACGCGCAAAGGGCTCGCCTCCGATCCCGCCGCGCATTCCCAGACGATCTCGTCGTCGGTTGCAAAAATATGCCGGCGATGCCAGGTCTGGAGAAGGTTCTGGCAGTGGTTAATCGTGATGCGATAGAGCCAGGTGCGGATGCTGGACTGATGCTTGAAATCCGCGAGTTTCCGGTAAGCTTTGAGGAAAACATCATGCGTGGCATCCTCAGCCTGGGTGGGATCGCCCAGCATTCGAAGCGCCAGATAATAGATTGGACGCGCATGTTCCTCGTAAATCGCCGCCAACTCGCGCGGCTGGAGTGGAACCCGGACGGGCAACGGCTCTTCCGCCGCCGGGTCCGAACCCCCGCCGGAATGCAGGTCGCCCGCGGGGACCGGATCTGGTCCAGGGACATGAGTGCAGTCGGGCTCCACAGGTCGTTCAATCATTGGAGCAGGCATTGATCATTAGACCGGCCAGTGCCGAAAATGTCACGTGCTGGAAAACCTCAGTTCAAAAGATGCTCGGCCACCTCGGTGCGGTACGCCTTGAGGGCGGGAACAAGCCCCGCGAGAGCGCTCAATCCAACCAGGCCCAGCGGCGCCCAAACCAGGACCGGATGGCAGGCCCAAGCTTCCAGCACCACGCCCGTCTGGTTCCGCAACACACGCGCCGCAGTCAAAAGAATTCCAAAATAAACGCAGAACCCCAGCATCGCTCCAAGGATCCCGATGGCGGTCGCTTCCCAAACAACCGTCAGTGCGACAATCGCCTGCCGTGCGCCCAGCGCGCGAAGGATCGCAATCTGCCGCCGTCGTTCGTTCATCGAATTGTAAATGCTGGCCAGCACCGATCCGGCAGCGACGATCGCCACAAGAGCGGCGATGAGCGTCAACACTTTGTCGAACCACCCGATTTTGCTGAACAACTCCACCATCGTCGCCCCGATGGGCCACGCGAAAGTGAGCCGATCCCCCTGTTTGTTGTAGAGCTGTTCGAGGGCGCGTCCCGCGAGCGGGGTGTTCAACGCCACCAACACGGCGCTCAACTCGCTCCCGTGCTCCTCGCCATGACCGCTCATCGTCTGCACGCCTTCCAGCGGAATCCACAGCACGCGATCCGCCGGGGTATTCGAAGGCTCGAGCACGCCCACGACGATATATTCCTCGGCATGCGCCTGTTGCTCATCGAAATTAAGCCCGTGATACGGATGAAACCTGTCGCCACGTTTCAATCCTAGCCGCCTCGCCGCGAAGCTGCCGACCACAGCCTCTCGCAGCGCCGGATCAAACAGCCGCCCGGGCGCGCGGACCTGGAACTGGCGGCCTGGCGCATATTCGCCGAACATCTCGGGCAACGTCCCCACGATCCGATAGCCGCGAAAGTTATCACCCATCGCAATGGGCACCGCGAGCTTCACACCCGGGTTTTTTCGAACCTCGTCGAAATCCTTCCAGGCGATGTTCGCGGGCGATGCTTCCAGATGAAAAACGGCATTCAACACGAGCTGCAGTTTCGAGCTGCGCGCCCCGAGCACGGCATCGAAGCCGCCGGTGATTTGAGTGAACGTTCGTTCCGATTGCGCCTTCACCATCCAGATTGCCATCATCAGGCCCGACGCCAGCGCCATGGACGTGGCGGTGACCGCCGTTGACAGCGCGTACTGCCGCAGGCTTTTGAGTACGATGCGTCCCAGCGTCATGCGATCGCCTCGGAATGCGGCCGGGCGCGGTTGATATCCGCGAGCCGCACATTGGTTTCGAAGCCGGTCAGCACCTCTCGATCATGGCTGACCAGCAACAGGGCCGCCCCGTTTTCGCGGCACGTTTCACGAATGAGCGCCAGCGCCTGCCGGCCATTCTCGTGGTCCAGGTTCCCAGTCGGTTCATCCGCCAGCACGAGCTTCGGCCGGTTCGCCAGCGCTCGAGCCACGGCCACCCGTTGCTGTTGGCCGGTGGACAACTGCCGCGGATAATGCCGCGTGTGGTGGATCAAACCGACTCGTTCGAGCAGGTTCCGGGCAAAAACAGGATCGCTGCCGGCGCCGAACGTCATTCCGAGCAAAACATTCTCCAGACAGTTAAATGCCGGCAGCAGGTTGAATGTCTGGAAGATATAACCCACGGTCGTCGCGCGAAGACGGTCGCGCTTCGGTTCGCTCATGCTCGTGAGTTCCCGGCCGTCCAACTGGATGCTCCCCCCGTCCGGCTTCAGGATGCCGGCGATGAGATGGAGAAAAGTGGTCTTCCCAAGCCCGCTCTCCCCGCTCAACGCCACTTGCGCGCGTTCCTCCATCACGAACGCCGGCACGTCGATGACGACGTGCGCCGATCCATCGGGGGCGCGAAACGACTTCCTGAGCTGCGAAATTTCCAGCAAGGGCACGGCGCCAACGGTAGAGATTCGCCGCCGCGGGCGCACGGGCAAAGTGCGCCGGTTGTCCGCACTCGTGGGCCAGGCGACGGGGTGCGCCCGTCCTCGGGCGCAGCAGCGTACGACGCGGTGCGGCGTTAAATATTTCCGACGCGTCTCGGCGTTCGGAGGTTGCTGCGCCCAGGGGACGCTCCTCCTGACCCACAACAAAGGTTTCCCGCAAATGTCGCTGAGGAGCCTGCCAGAGCGGCGCAACCGTAGCGCCGACTGGCAGTCGGCTGTTTCGCCGGTTGTTAACCGGCAGGTGCCCGTCAGATGCCAGTTTTCAGAACGGTTGAGAGGTAATTCGGCTATTCGGCAGAGCCTTAATCTGGTTAAAATGCATTACAATTTCCGACGCGTCTCGGCGTCCGGATGTTGCTGCGCCCGCGGACGGGCGCACTCCGTCTCACCGCCCGCCAGCGCGGCCCCTCTCCTCCGAGCGTCCCGGGTCTGGCTTGCAAGCGTCCATGCTACGCCTCACACTCGGACGCGTGAGCGACGAGATCTTCGACGTGGTTAATGAGCGCGACGAAGTCGTCGGACGAGCTCCCCGACGCGAGGTGCATCAGAACGGATTGCGGCATCGCGCCGTGCACGTCCTGGTTTTCAACTCGCGCGGAGAGGTCTTCCTTCAGAAGCGATCGATGACAAAGGACACATTCCCCGGCGCCTGGGATTCCTCGGCATCCGGACATCTCGATTGCGGCGAAGACTACGACGCATGCGCGATCCGGGAATTGCGGGAGGAACTGGGCGTCGTTTTGGCGACGGCTCCCCGGCGGCTGTTCAAGATCGATTCCTGCGCGGAAACAGGT
>JBEEGQ010000086.1:0-7186 GCA_041166945.1 Verrucomicrobiota bacterium | reverse complement strand
GCTTCCAAAGCTCCGTCCGCCAACCAATGGAATTGGAGAGTGTCATGGTCCAAATCGAAAGAGCCCGAGGCATCCAAGATGACACGAGCATTGGAATTATTAAGTGAAAGGACAAGGAGGTTGGTCTGAGTCGGCAGCAGATTGAGTAACGGAGCAATTTCAATGTGGGCTGCGGGCGCGTCATTGACAGCTCGAACGATGATAGTAACTGCAGCGGGCATGGATGAAAGTGACCCATCCGTGGCTCGAAAAGTGAAACTATCCATGCCATGGAAATTCGGCGCGGGTACATAAGTGCGGTTGGCTCCCGTTCCGCTCAATATTCCATGGCTCGGGAACGTTTCGAGTTCGAAGGTGATCGCATCCCCGTCGGCGTCCGAGCCCGAGAGGACGATGCCGCGAGACGTGTCCTCGCTGAGACTTACGGATTGGGCATTGGCAATCGGCGCATGGTTGACGTGAGCTACGGACAAGGTCGCGGGGAGGCTCCAAGTAGAACCGTGAACATCACTGACTTTAACCTGATACTGTCCCACGTCGCTCAACGTCACGCTCGGGAATGATAAAGTTGAAGTGGAGGCGCCAGTCAAAATGCGGCCATTTTGATACCATTCATAAACAAGAGGAGCGACTCCGGTTGCCAAGACTTCAAAAGATACTGCCGAATCCTCATTCACTGTTCGGCTTTCAGGCTGGCGCGTAATAGTCGGTGCCGGAGCCGGCACATTAGTTGTCAGTGTTAGCAGAGCGGCGATCTTCAGGCCGGAGCCAAACTGACTGCCATCAGCGCCGCGACCAATGGCAAAGTCTATGGAGTCGCCATCATTGAGGGTCACGATGTTAGTGAAGCCAGCGCGGGCGCCGGCGGTCAGGTTTCTGCCGAAGACCTCGGTGCCATTACGCGCCACGTGAAAGTCGGTGTCTCCCTGCGGGGAACCGTCGTAAACGGGGCCCACACTGACGCGTACGTCATAATTGCCACCAGCGCCAGCGGGTACGGTAAACCGGATAATTCCCAGATTCTCCGGCCGCCCATTTTCACCAGGAAAATACCAGACGGAGCCTGCCGGAAATGATGCGCCCCCGGAGGTCACTGTAATGGCTGCAGTGTTTTTGTAGACAGCGGGGGTTTGGAAGCTGGTCAGCTGCCAGGAGGGCACAGTCTGACCCGCGTCGGCTGTGGAGATGTGCGGAACAGTCAATGGTGTGAAGTTCCCATCCAAAGTTCCTTTCCAGCCGTAGCTCCATGGACCATTTGGATTTCCAGTCGGCGAAAAACCAGCAGCCAGATCAAACGTGGTGGGTGGGGGCGGCGGGGGTGTGTTGGTCGTCAATGTCAGCAGGGCGGCAATCTTCAGGCCCGATGCAAACTGATTTCCATCGGCACCGCGGCCGATGGCAAAGTCGATGGTGTCGCCAGTGGCCACGGTCAAAATGTTGGTGTATCCCGCGCCGGAATTGCCGGGAAGGAAACGAGCAAACAACTCCGTGCCGTTTCGAAGGACGTGAAAATCAGTGTCCCCGGAGATGGCTCCATCCAGGTAGGAACGAACCGCCGTTCCTAGCTGATAATTGCCGGCGGCACCGGCAGGGACAGTGAAACGGATGACGCAATAATTATAAGGAGTTCCATTAGCCCCGGCATAAAACCACATTGTTCCTGGAGGAAACGTTCCCGCCCCACCGTCGGAAGTCGCCGTAGAGGTTGTGGCATTCTTGAACACGACGGGTGCCTCGGAGAATGAATATTGCCACGCATAGATGGAGACCCCGTTGTCGGCCGGCGATGTCCTTGGAACAGTGAGCAACTTGAAAATACCACCCAGATTTGTCTCCCAGCCGTAGCTCCATGGACCATTTGGATTTCCAGTCGGCGAAAAACCAGCAGCCAGATCAAACGTGGTGGGCGGGGGCGGCGGAGGTGCGTTGGTCGGATCAAATACAAGTTGGAGAATGTCAGCCCCGGTGTCCCCAACCGCTGCTGTGAGGGATTCGGGGTTACCGGAATAAACTCGGCTCGCACCGTCCGGGTTACCCGACGCCCCGTCCACGGGAGTGACACCAGAACCAGATCGGTTTCTCAAATCCACCAAAAGATTTCCGCTGGCTGGATTGTAAAGAAACGGAACCGCGAGAGGGATGATGATATCGAACGCTTTGGGCCCGGCTGGCGGGCCGGCAAATGCGCTCGAGAGAGCGATCGAACCGCGGAACACTTGTTTATCATCCGAGCCCACGTTACTCGCGAACGTTGTGCTGAGCGCTTCGCCGCGGGCGAGCGTGGTGGAAAGATTTATCTGTAAATCATTTATAGTGGCATTAAAAGCAGCCCCAATTGTAATGTGCGGTCTCCAGCGGATCTCCTTGATTAATATGATTCCCGGCGGAAACAAACCGGAGTCGTAGACTTCCTGGAGGCGCAATACCCCGCTCAGGCTTCCCGAGGCGCCCGGTCCATTTGTGTTTGCATAAAGGGGCGGGAGGACCAACTTCTGGGGAGTGTCGAGTCGAGATAGGGATCCCGCGATCCGCAATCCCGAACCATACTGACTGCCGTCCAACCCACGCCCGATCGCAAAATCCACTGTTTGCCCTTCAGTAAGTGCCAGAGTGTTCGTGTATCCTGCTATGGCGCTTGGAACGAGGTTTTGGCCAAACAACTCAGTACCATTCTTTATTACATGAATATCGGTTTCGCCTTGCGGGGGGCCGGGATACGTGGGAGCAACTGTAACCTGAACGGTGTAATCGCCGCTTCCGCCGGGAGGAACTGTAAACCGAATCGCTCCGAAGTTTTCTGGCCGCCCATCTTCGCCGGGATAAAACCATATCGTCCCACTGGAAACTGATGCCGCCCCACCCCCAAAAGTAATGGTGCCGGCGTTGGTGTTTTTGTAAACCGCGGGTGTCTGGGCGCTGGAAAGTTGCCACGACGGAACGCTTTGGCCTCCGTCCGCTGTAGACATGTGTGTGACGGTCAACGGTGTGAAAGTTCCCCCGAGCGAACCCTTCCATCCATAGGCCCAAGGCCCACTCGGATTGGAACTGGCAGAAAAGCCGGCTGACAGGTCATACACGACCGTGGCGCCGTGAACATACTGGCTGAGTCCCAGTAATGCGCTCGCCAGCAATAGAACAATGTAACGAGAAACTTTCATAGGCATGGTGGTCGGGAATTTTACCTGTCTTGACTTCAGCAATCCGTGGATCGGTAAGGATTCTAACTTGGGTTTAAACGAAAACAACATTATTTATGGAAGTAAATGGCTGCCGCCTCCTGGCCCGCCGCGGAGAGTGTCTGCGAATGAGACACTGAAATTCCGGTGGACTCGTCGCGGAGGCGCGGCCTAAATGGGCCACTGCAACGGCCGATGTCATGCGGCGTAAGTCACACGACCGGATTCCTTGCCATTTCGGATGAATATCGCGAAGAAAATTTTTGTGACCTTGAGGGGTGTTGCCCGGCACCCGCTGAACCGGCTGTCCAAATTCAAGGCGATCCGTGATTTTTGCGTCGCCCAAGTCGCGGTGAGGATGGTGCCCGGCGATATTTGTGTGCCGTTTCCCAATGGCACGCATCTCTTGATATCGCCGCATATGAAGGGTGCCGCGCATTTCATATCGCCCGGCCTGTGCGAATACGAAGAGATGGTGTTCGTGATGCATTTTCTGAGGCCCGACGATCTTTTCGTGGACGTCGGATCCAACGTGGGTGCCTACACGCTGCTCGGCTCGGGCGTGGCGGGGGCGAATACCATCGCCGTTGAGCCCAGCCCTTCCACATTCCGGTACCTCAGACAGAACGTCCTCTTGAACGAGTTGACGGATCGCGTCACGACGGTGCATGCCGCGCTGGGCCGAAAGGAGGGTCGATTGAAACTGACCGAGCATTTGGGCACCGAGAATTACGTCTGCCCCAGCGGCGGCGCTTCGGGTCCCAGCGTGGAGGTGAATGTCACGAGTCTCGATGTGTTGCTTCGTGATAAAAAGCCGGCGTTGATCAAGATTGATGTGGAGGGTTTTGAGACCGAAGTCCTGGCAGGGGCGGTGGAGACGCTCGCGCGCTCCTCGTTGCAATCCATGATTGTGGAGCGCGCCGACAATGCGGTCCGCTACGGTTATGACGAGGCGGCGTTGCACCGGCAAATCCAGGAAAAGGGCTTTCTGCCCTTCGCCTACAATCCGGAAACCCGTTCGCTCACACGCCTGGCGCCGGATTCTCACGGGAACATCATTTACTTGAGAGATCCCGACGCCACGGCGAAGCGGCTCCGGGAGGCACCTGCGATCCGATTCAGCAACAGAAGTATTTAAGGCCCTTGCCTCCATCGCGAGCTCAGGGTTTTCGGAGCCTGAAATATTTCGAGGCTCCGGTCATGGCGTTGATCGATAACTTTTGGGCGCCCAGATCGACGACGCCGGGAACCAGCGTCCATGTGGGAGAATCCAACGCGGTTGCGGATTCCAGCTCGAACCCGGTGGCGATGGAGGGCCATGTGATAAAAAAACTGGTGCCGACGCGCGTGGCGGTCAAGGGCGGTCCCGGAGGAGGCGTTACGTTCACCATGCCACTGGTGTAGCTTGTCGCAATTGTCACTGCGCGAGCGTCGGAAGTTTCGCGCGGCACGGGTTGATCGGCGAAGGAAATGGGGCTGGATGAAATTCCGGTCGACAAAGCCGCCAGGCGGAGTTTGAGGATCTCCTGGGTTCCCGGCTTGATCGCAGCGCCCGGCGGCAGAGCCACGACAACGCCCAACCGCCCGTGTTCGGCGGCGGATGTGTTTATCGTCAACGTGGCGTTTGCGGCTCCCGCTCCATTTCCCACACCGGCGTAGCTCACTTTGGATTCGTCAAAGCGGATGCTGAAACTCAGGGCATTTTCCTGCCCGATCGCCACCAGCGAGATCGGCACCACATTCGTTTGACCTTGAGGGATGCCGGTATCGCGCAAGCAAAGAACCGCCCCGCCGCCCGCTGGCTGAAATCCAGCCGGAGCCATCGCGCCCGCTGATATCGGTCCTCCCACGGGCGTCAGCGGATCCAAGCCCAGCGCGTAGCGGCCGGCCTGGACGTAATCAGTGACGCTGATAACGCCGTTGCCCAGCGTGGTTCGGGGCGCGCAGTCGGCCCTCTGAAATTCGTCTGGTGAGGTAATGGAATCCAGTGCGGCCACATAGCGGCCCAACTGCACCCAATCGATGATGGTGAGTGACCGGTCGCCGCCGGGTCGCGGGGCGACATCGCCTTCAAAATCCACGGCGCTGATGCTGATCGTGCCGTCCGCAAAAATCGACGGCAGGTTTATCGCCTGTTGATCGGAGACCTGTCGAACGGTGGGCGAATCTCCGAAGGAAACCGATCGCGTGGTCGCGTTGGAGAGGACCGCCACCGAGAAGTGGATAATGGCGAGCTGTTGTGTGCCAGACGACAACGCCTGGCCCGCACTGAGCGCGAATCCGAATCCGAGCCTCCCGGAGGCGGTTTGGTTGGTATTCACGATCAAAGCTGCGCCGGGTGGCGCATCGCGACCGGGAGTCAACGAGACAAACCCAAGGACCGCTGCGTCGAAATTCAGACTGAAACCCAGGGCGTTTTCGTTGCCTTGCGCTATTAATTCGATGGGCACATCCGCCTGCCCGCCGGCGGCGGCATTGACGCTGATGACTCGGAGTGTGGGCGGCGGCAGATGGACGACGAGGACTGCGACAGCGCTTGTCGCCATTCCGCCGGCATTGGAAACAACGACCGAGTAGTGACCGGCTTGCGAGGATTGAATCCCGGGCAGGACCAATGTGGCTTGTGACGCGCTGGAGATCGGCACTTCCTCGAAGCGCCACTGGTAACCTAAAGGGCCCGTGCCGGATGCCGTGACATTGAAGCTGACGGTTTCCCCAACGACGGCCGCCTGACTTTGCGGTGGGGAAAGGATTCGTGGCGGCTGCGCCACCTTGCACCTGCCAGCGGCGCCTGCGTCGACGATTGCCTGAATTTCAGAAGCGGTCAGAGCATGGTCGTAGAGGCCGATCTCATCCATGCCGCCGGTGTATCGGTAATTTGTACCCGACACCGCAACGCGCCGTCCGAAGAAGAGCTCATAGGAGGTCTGGAGCGCACGGGAGCCGATGTTGACCTGGCCTGCGACGGCGCCGTTCAGGTAAAGGCGCGCGAGGCCGCCGGTTCGCTGATAGGTCAAAGCAACGTGCTGCCATATGTCGGCCCTGAGGATTCCAGGAGCACTGGACAACAGCGGCGCAGTTCCGTTGCGATCCATCAATGCGGCAAACAACGATCCGACTCCGCTGCCGGTGGGTGGCACGAGCGAAATCCAAAACTGAACTCCCACGGTGCCCTGGCGATTGTTCCATTCCGCCAGGGGTTGAGGCGAGTTTAACGAACTGGGTTTGATCCACATCTCGATCGTCAATCCGGCGCCCATCCCGACATCGATCGCCGACTGCGCGGCGACATCCGCCTCATCGTTCAGGCCGTCAAAGACCATTCCGCGATCGACAATCCCCGGGCTGAAAGCTGGGCTTCCTACCAACGTGGCGACGCGGCCATTGACCAGTTCGTTTCCATCACCGTCCAATGGCCACCACCCCACCAATCCCGGCGGCGCGGCCAAACAAAGAGGAGCCAGGCTGACCACCAACACGGCCACCCGGCTGGTGGCGGAGCCGTTGGCGTTCGAAACGATGGCAAAATAATTTGCGGCTTGGGATGACTGGACGCTTGTGAGGACCAGGGATGCTTGGGATGCATTGGGAATCGGAACGGCGTTGGAATACCACTGATAATTCAGAATGCCGGTTCCCGCTGCCGTCACATTGAAACTGACCGTTTCTCCGACGGTGACCGCTCGGTTTTGTGGCTGGCCGACGATTCGCGGTGGCTGGGGCAGCTTGCATTTTCCGGATGGACCGGCGGCGGCGATCGCGCCGATTTCGCCGCCCGTCAAGGCGCGGTCATACAAACAAATTTCATCCATGCCTCCGGTGTAACGGTAGTTCGTCCCGGAGATCGCAACGCGTCGTCCGAAGAACAAGTCGTAGGAGGTCTGCAAGGCACGGGGACCGAGGATGACCTGGCCGACAACCGTGCCATCCAGGTAGATGCGAGCGGTGCCACTGGTCTTATCGTAAGTTAATGCGACGTGCTGCCAGGAAACCGTCCGGAGCAGTCCGCC
>JBEEGQ010000085.1:0-13686 GCA_041166945.1 Verrucomicrobiota bacterium | reverse complement strand
GCCGGATCGTCCTTGAGCGCGTGATGGATGATGCGCCGTTCGAAGGCATTCATCGGTTCCAATTCAACAACATCGCCCCAGCGCCGGACTTTTTCGGCGCCCTCCTGAGCTTTTTTCACCAGCGCCTCCTCCGCCTGCGCGCGGTAGCCTCCGACATCCACCGTGATCCGCGGCGCCCCGCTCTCCTGTTGGAAAAGGATCCGGTTCAGAATGTATTGAAGGTCGGCGAGGGTTTGGCCCTGACGCCCAATCAGCCGGCCCGATTCCTCCGTCTGCACATTGAGCAGGAGCCCGTCATCGATTTGATTCTCCTCGACCGTGGCGTCGAAGCCCAGGTGGCGCAGCATTTCTTCAAGGGTTGTTTTGGGTGAGGTGGACATGATGAATGGAGATGGGATGAATTGGACCTGGCTGAAAGCCTACTGCCTCCTGCGGCGCATCGGCACAACGGCGGCAGGCTTGGCGGCGTCCGCTGCCCCCTTGTCGCGAGTCCTCGTCAATTTGGTCTGCGCCATGGTCAGCAAGTTTTGCACGGTCCAATACAGGGTCAAGCCCGCCGAATAATTGTAGAGGATGAACAGGAAAAACAGCGGCAAATAGCGCATCATCTTCGCCTGTGCCGGATCCATCCCCGGCGACGGCGGCGTCAGGCGCGTCTGGAAAAACATCGTGATACCCATGATGATCGAGAGCGGGTTCACGGGAAAGTTGTGCAGAAACGTAAGTGGCCACGGAAGAAAATTGAGGAACGACATCACCGCCACCGTGTCCGGCCTCGACAAATCCGTCGCCCACAGGAAGGTTGCCCCGCGCAGCTCGATCGCGCTGCGCACCATCGTGAAGAATCCGATGAAGACCGGTATTTGCACGATCATCGGAAGGCAGCCGCTCACGGGGTTCACCTTGTTCTCGCGATAGAATTCCCAGGTCTTCTTTTGCAGTTTCTCCGGCTCGTCCTTGTAACGTTCCTTGAGCGCCGCCATCTGCGGCGCCAGCTCCTGCATCCGTTTCATCGAACGGGTGCTCGCCTGGGTCAATGGCCAGAAGATCACCTTCAGCGACACCGTGATCACAATGATCGCCCCCGCGTAGCCCAGTCCCAAGCCGTGCAGCGCGTTCATCGCCAGCAACAGGATCCTCGAGAAAATTCCAAAAATCCCCCCGTAACCCATCACCGAATCCAAATCGTTGTTGAAGGTCGCTCCCAGCCATTCGAGAACCCGATATTCCTTGGGCCCGGCAAAAATCGTGAAATCGCGCTGCACCACGCCGCCCGCCGCTACGTTGGTGCCGGGCTGCGTCATCGTGACCAGATAGGCCGATTGGTTCGTGATGATCAGCCGGTTGGCCATCTGTTCCTCCTCGCTCGGCATCGGCAGATAAAAGCGGGTGCCTACAAGCTCATTGCCCGGCTCCTTGGTCATCAGGGCCGCGAAAAAGAACTGGCTGTAAATTGCCGCCCAATTCACATGAACGGCCGCCCCGCCGGTCGTGGCGCGATAGGCGGTTCGGGGAGTGCCGGGAAGACAGCCCAGCGATTTGTTGTCGAACCAGGACGCCGTGAATGGTTTTGCGCTCTTCCCGTCGTGCCATGCAAATCCCACCAGATCCCCCTTGTCCTGGGGACTCTCGGGTCCGGCGGTCCCGACGCTCCATTCCAATGCCGGAATTGCCAGCGCCTGCGTCGATCCATTTTCAACCCGGAACCGCGCGTTCAGAAGATAATTGGTGTCCAACTCGAACTCCTTCACCAGGCGCACCTGGTTGGCCATCAGTTTTTCCGCGCGAACAAATTCCACGAGCCGGGGAGCCCCGGACGGCGCGTTGGTCGGAGGTGGAGCTGTCCGGGTGCCGCGCGAAAGTTTATAGGCGCCATCTCCCTGGATCGCCTGCGCATTCATCAGCGCCAGGATGGGCTGCGGAGAATAACGGTTCAGGGCGGCGGGACGATTGGTGCCCAGCTTTTGCGAGGAGCGTGCGACCGATTCGGGATATTTTTTTTCGTCAAACTCGACAAGTTTCAAGCCCCCGCCCTGGGAGGTGAATGTGTAGCGCGTTGCCCCGTTGGTCATCAACAGCGTCTCCTCCGGCGCGCCGGGCGCCGGGATCAGCGATGCCACCTGGTTGGTGCCCGTTCCGACCGGCGAGGCCACCGGTGGCGTCGATGCCTCGGTCGCCGGCGTCACCGCGTTGGTGACTGCGGCCACGGTGTTCGTGGGATTTCCCGGGGGTAAAGGCGGATATAACCGGGGTGTCAGCACCATCCAAAGCGCAAACAATAATCCGCAGATGAAGAGAACGATGACGGACTTACGGTCCATGAGGGGCGGGGTTGAGCTTGCGATGGGTTGTGGGCGGTGGGACGGGATCGGGACCGCTGCCGCCCCAGGGTTGACAGCGGCAAATTCGGCCGAGCGCCAGGCCGCAGCCTTTGACAGCGCCATGGATCTTCACGGCGTCCATCGCGTATTGGGAGCAGGTGGGCGTGAACCGGCAGCCAAACCCGAGCGGCCCGAATACCGCGGTGAGAACCGGGGAGATGGCGACGCGATAAATGCGCCCGAGGAAAACCAGCGTGTGTTGGGCGGCATTCACGGCTCGGGATGAAACCGCGCCATGCAGGGATGCCGGCAGATCATCGCGGCGATCGAATTCTTCATGTCCCGGCGTCGGTCGTTCACGGCTGGCCTGTGCCTTCTCGCAACAGACCCGCTTTTTTCAAGGCGGCCGCAAAATCCCTGTCCACGTGTTGAAAGGCGAGGCCGGTGAGGGAAGGGCGCGCGACCAACACGACATCCGCCGGACGCGCCAGGGTGTGTTGCCGGGTGCGAAATGCCTCCCTCAATAATCGCCGGGCCCGGCTGCGCGCCGGGGCATTGCCCAGCCGCCGGGTGGTGATGACCCCCACTCGGGAGGTTTCTCCAGGAGGCAATGCGAACCAGTTCATGATGAGACAGCCTTGAACCAGCCGCCGCCCTCGCGCGCGCGCTCGTGCGAAGTCGCGGCTCTGCTTCATGCGCCGGGATGCCGGCAAAATCAGCGAAGCTCGGGGCGCGGCATCCATCGCAACGCGCATCAAACGGGCGTGAGCCGCTTCCGGCCGTTGCGCCGGCGGTTGCGCAAAATGGCGCGCCCGCTCTTGGTGGAATTGCGGCTGAGGAATCCGTGCTGCCGCACTCGGCGCCTCTTCGAGGGTTGGTATTGTCGTTTCATGTCTGTAAATCGTTCCGATCTGCGCGCAATGAGGCCACACGCACCGCGGCCGTGGAAATTCCCGGGTCACGGGAGCGGCGAGAGTAGCAATGAAGCCGGGGGTGTCAAGCGCCGCTCTGGCGCCGATCCGATGCGGTATGCATCCCGAGGCTGTTGGCGGGAGCAAAGACTAGCCCGGCGCACCCCTGGCACTGGAGGGACGCTCCTCCTCTCCCGCCCTTCGGGCACCCGCTCCTCCATTTCGGAAATGGAGGAGAGGGAGGGGGAGAGGAAGCGTTTCAATTCAGCGGTTACTGGGCACGCAACCCAAACAGCTGAATTACATCCCAACCATTCTGAAAACTGGATTCGGACGGGCCCCTGCCGGTTAACAACCGGCGAAACAGCCGACTGCCAGTCGGCGCTACAGTTGCGGCGCCCCAGCAAGCCACCTCGGCGACATTTGCGGGAAACAATCCTTGTGGGCGAGGAGGAGCGTCCCCGGCCGCAGCAAGCTCCGCAATCTCCAGCAGGCTCGCTCAAGGCAGGGAAGGCCGTGCCAAATTCCCTGTTTCCATTTTTTGTTTTGAGGTTCACATTCCGGATGTCGCGCACGAACTGAGCCCGGTCTCACTGGCAAAGGAAATCGCATGAAGAACTCTCATTCACCCGCGGACATCCGAAACTTCGCCGTGGTCGGCCATGCGTCCTCCGGCAAAACTCTCCTCTGCGAATCCATGCTCGCCTGCGCATCCGTTCTCAATCGCCTGGGAAGCATCTCCGCTGGCACCACCGCCAGCGACTACCACGAAGATGAACGGCAGCACCAGATTTCCATCCATACCTCCCTGCTCCACTGCGAATGGCTCGAGCGCAAGTTCAACATCATCGATACCCCCGGCTACCTCGATTTCATCTCCGAAGGCCTCGGGGCGTTGCGCGTCGGGGATTTCGCGCTGGTCGTCGTCCATGCGATCCACGGCCCCGGAGTTGGCACCGACCAGGTTTGGAAATACGCCACACAATTCGAGATTCCAAAGATGATCTGCGTCAATGCCATGGACAAGGAGCATGTCAACCCGGAAGCCATCCTCGTCACGTTGCGCGCCCGTTATGGCGCGAAGGTTTTCCCACTCAACATTCCGCTCAACCCCGGCCCCGGCTTCAACCAGGTCCTCGATGTTCTCCGCTCCGACGTCGTGACTTATGCCACGGACGGCTCGGGTAAATACACCGAAGCCCCCGCCGCCGGAGCGCACAAGGAACGCGTCAGCGCCCTTCACAAAGAGCTCATCGAACTCACGGCCGAGGCGGATGACACGTTGATGGAAAAGTTTTTTGAACAGGGATCGCTGACGGAGGAACAGCTCCGGGCCGGCGAGCATGCCGCGGTTCAAAAGCAATCCATCATCCCGCTCTTCTTCGCCAGCGCTGAAACCAACGTGGGCGTCGCGCGCATGATGGATTTCATCGCCAAATACGGCTCGTCACCCCTCGATCGCGAACGCGTCCAAGCCCAGGACCTCTCGGGCCGCAAAGTCGACGTCGTTCTCAATGGCCCGGACCCGGCGCTGTATGTTTTCAAGACGATGACCGAACCGCAGTTTGGCGAGCTCTCCTATTTCCGTCTCTACTCGGGCCATGTCCACGCCGGCATGGACCTCTATAATGCTGACCGCAAATGCACCGAGCGACTCGGGCAGATTTATGTGTTGAACGGAAGAAATCGGACGGCTGTTCCGGATCTGGGCCCCGGCGACATCGGCGCCACCGTCAAGCTCAAGGATACTCACACCGGCAACACCCTCTGTGCGCCGAAGCGAATCGTAAGCCTTCCGAAGGTTTCGTACCCGACGCCCAATATTCATGCCTCGTTGAAACTCAAGTCCCGGGGCGAGGAGGATAAAATGGCCAGCGGCCTGGCGGCGTTGCACGAGGAGGACCCGACCTTCCTGTTTCACGTCGATCCGGAGCTGCATCAGACGGTCATTTCCGGACAGGGCGAGCTGCATCTCCGCATTGTCGCCGAGCGCCTCAAAGCCCGTTTCAAGGTGGACTTTGAAATGGCCGAGCCTCGCGTCCCCTATCGCGAAACCATCCAGCAGCCCGCGGATTCAAAATTTCGCCACAAGAAGCAGACCGGCGGGGCAGGGCAGTTTGCCGAAGTCTGGATGCGCATCGAACCCCGGGATCGAAATTCAGGCGTTGAATTCATCCAGTCCCTCGCCGGCCAAAACGTGGATCGTAACTTTGTTCCCAGCGTTGAAAAGGGGGTCAAGAGCGCGGTCGACGAAGGGGTCATCGCCGGTTATCGCGTGGTGGATGTGAAGATTGATTTCTACGACGGCAAGATGCATCCCGTGGACTCGAAGGACATCGCGTTTCAAATCGCCGGCAAGAGCGCATTCCGGGAGGCTTTTCTCAAGGCCAAACCCCGCCTCCTGGAACCCATCTTTCAAATCGAAGTGCGCGTCCCCGAGGATCATCTCGGGCCCGTCATGGGCGACCTTAGTAGCCGGCGGGGACACATTACCGGCACGGATGGCTCGGACGGTTATTCGGTGGTCACCGCCCATGTCCCGCAAAAAGAGCTCTACAAATATGCGAGCGTCCTGCGCTCGCTCACCGGCGGGCGCGGGATTCACACGGAACACTTCAGCCATTACCAGGAAATGCCTCGCGACCTGGAGCAAAAGATCATCGCCGACCACGGAAAAACAACCGACGCGGAGTAGGAAGATGCAGGAGCCAGGCGGGATCGGCAGTCGCCGCGGAAGCTTAGCGGAAGCGAAAGAAACGGCGGGGCTCGGAGGGGTCTGGAATGATCCGCAGCTCCGACCGGTTCGTAAATTCGATCGGCGCCCAGTCCACAAGGTTGGTCGAGGTTTCCATCCGCGTCACTGAAATCGCCGGCCTGCCCGGCAACGGCACGATGTTTCGAGCCGCAGCCGCCGGCGACGGCAACACATCCGGCCCGGAGCTGCCGGTGACGAAGGAAAAACGGATAACCACCAGGATCGGTCTCTTCATGGCTTGAATGGCCAACCATTACAAGGTCCGCCCCGCCGGTCAATCGAGCTGAAGAAAGGTCCCGGCGATGTGGCGGGTTCCATTCGCGCGGTTGAAATAATAAACCACCAGCGCGCGCTCGCGCGATACCATCGTGGCCCACGGATAGCCCAGGTCCCCGTCGCCTCCATCAGCGCGTATGACGATCTCCTTCGCGCTCGCCGCGTCGGTGCATTCCGCATTCAGCACCCGCGCGCGTATCCCAAACGGCGCATGACGGTAGCCGTAAACCAACAGCACCCGCCGATCCGGAAGTCGAAGCGCGTGGTGCGGATGCCCCCGGAATCCCGCATCTTCCCACTGGAAACTCCGCCCGCGATCCGTCGAGCGCGCGATGCACGTGTGATCGTTAAAACCTTCCGTCCTGAGAAACGCCACCAGGTCCCCCTTGGGGGTTTCGTAAATGGATGTTTCATTGAACGTGATTTTCGAATCCTCGGCAACCGGACACGAATATTTCCAGGTGGCGCCCTTGTCCGACGAAGTGAGCAGGTGCGTGCCTGTCCGGTTCGGCCCATTCGTGCCGGCGGCGGCGACCACCCAATAAAGCCGCCCATCCCGCGACTCGCACAGGGCGCCGCGATTGTATGCTGCGATCGTATGT
The DNA here is from genome assembly GCA_041166945.1 of Verrucomicrobiota bacterium. Lineage (GTDB taxonomy): Bacteria > Verrucomicrobiota > Verrucomicrobiia > Limisphaerales > JADJPG01 > DASTLJ01. The sequence goes on along the minus strand of JBEEGQ010000085.1, from coordinate 6,821 downwards.
CCGAAGGGATCCAGGTGCATTTCGCCGGGGCAGGACGGCGGGATAATCGGGCCATCCCACGTGCGGCCGCCATCGCCGGAGCGCACCAGGTACCCGCCCAGGAATACAAAGTTTCCCGCGCGCGCCACGGGTGGCTTCAATTTCGCGATCGTCTCCGGTTGAAAAGGCGCCCAGCCATAGCTCGTGCAAAGCAGGGTGCCATCCCGCAATTGCACCATGCAGGGATCCTGCGATCCGCCGGAGGCGTGGGCATGGATCAACCGCGGTTCTTTGCTCCAGCTTTTGCCGCCGTCCCTCGAACGCACGAGCACGAGGCAGCTGTTCGGATCCGTGTGCGTGATGCCGGCCTCCCCGAACACGCGCCGGTCCGGTGCCCGCCGAAACGCCACCAGCAATTCGCCGTCTCGCCGCTGGATGATCGATGGAAATGACGAGTAATACTTCGAGTCTTCATAGATGATGATGTCTTCGCCCTTCCGAATGCCCGAACCGGCCTTCGTGACCGCCGGGGCGGCTGGAAGTTGAGGAATGATTAGAAGCAACAGGCTCGCAAGGGAACAGGACAGGGAATGCATACTCACCAGACCCCGCTGACCCTCGGAAAATTCACGCGACGACATCCCAGCGCCAGAGCGGAGCGCGGCATTTATGCCGCTTCGGGAACAACGCAGTTCAGAGCTCCGATTCGCACCTCAAGCCGCCTTTAAAAAATCCAAGACCCTCCCCCGGATCCACGTTAAAGCGGCATAAATGCCGCGCGCCGGCTATAATTCCCGCGCGTAAAGATTCATCAACTCCATCCCCGCTCCGTTATCCCTCAGGCCGAACGGACCGCTTGCCGGGCTTTCGGCCGGAAGACTGAGGCGTTGCGATTCCTTCTCCCCGCGTTTCACAACGATCTCCAATCCCTTCACTGTAATGCTGTAACGCTGGCTGGCGCCGGGCGCTGCGTCGGCCAGCCGGACATCCATCCCGCGGACCATCACGATCGGAAACGAACCCGGTTTCCCCTCGGACGATTTCAGCGGACGGCAGTCAAAAACAAACTCCGCGGCTTTGTAGGATTTCTCCGTCCAGAGTGTCGCCGCTGGATCTGCTTCGCCCGCGCGCAGGACGATATGTTCTCCACGCGCATTCCAGCGTTTTTCGGTCGCGGCATTGGTCTTCCATCCCCGCAAATCCAGTCCCGTGAAAATCGCGCGCAATCCGGTGTCCTCGGGAGCAATGAGGTCCGCGGAGGGATGACTCGAGGGCCATTCCCGGATGCGAATGTTGCGGAACTCCACCGGTGCTCCTTCGGATTCGAGCGCCAGGTATCCCTTCCGATAATTGCAATCTTCACCGCCCGAAACCTCCTTGCCGTTGACGCTCAGGCGCAGGACGCCGTTGGTGCACACGATGCGATAATGGTTCCATTCCGGTGTTCCCTTGCTGCGATCTTCCGAAGGAAAACTGCGATCCCCATGATGGCGTCCGAACGGTTTCATGGTCGCGCCATGAATGGGAAACACGTCGCCATGGGTCGTAAACCAATCGGATTTTTTTCCCGTCTGCTTTTCGTAATCGTCGGCGTAACCGTGATCGAGCACCTGCACTTCAATGCCGCGCAGAAACGGCACTCCGGGCGCGGCAATGGGTGTGCCCCAGATGAACACTCCGGAATTGCCGCTCCGGCTCAAATGCCGCCAGTCCACCTCCAAAATAAAATTCTCATACTGGCGCGTTGTGCGCAGCGCTCCCGTCGGACGGCCGGTGCAATGGATTAGCCCATCGGTGACGCTCCACGTTTCCGGCGCGCAATTGGCGTTCACCCACCCGGTGAAATCGCGCCCGTTGAACAACGGAACAAATCCATCCTCATCCGCCGCTGCAACACTCCCCGCCCCGAAGATGGCCATGCAGGCTGTCAGTAGGAATATTTTCATGGCACGTAGTCTGAACCGTTCTCAATAAATTGCACTCCCGATTGCACAAAAAGCCGCGCCCGACCCAAGGCTGTTTTGAAGTCGCTTCCAACGCCTCCTTTGCCCCCCTTCCTGCCCGGTAACCGCCGAACAGAAACGCCTCCTCTCCCCTCCCTCTCCTCCATTTCGGAAATGGAGGAGAGGGTGCCCGAAGGGCGGGAGAGGAGGAGCGTGGCAACAATTAATCAGCGCTGGCGCCCGCCCGATTCCAAGGAGGGCAGGGCGCGACTTTTTCGCGTCAATATTATTTCGGTTTTTTGTCCGCGCTCACGTCTGATAACAGATGCAATCGAGAGTAAACCGGTGCCTGGCCATCTGCGCCCTTGCGGGAATGGCCATGACGCGCATGGAAGCTGCTCCTGCTTCGGTCGAATCGTTCCTCCAAAAACACTGTGCGGAATGCCACGATTCCGAGACAAAAAAGGGCGGTCTCAACCTGGACGCGCTCGCTTTTAATCTTCCTAATCCGACGAATTTTGACCGCTGGGTGTCCATTCATGATCGCGTCAGCTCGGGCGAGATGCCGCCAAAAAAGAAGGCGCGTCCCGAGCCGGTCGAAGTCGAGTCGTTCACAAGGGAGTTGTCGTCACGACTGACGGAGGTCGAACGCGCGCGCACGGAACGCGAGGGCCGCGCCACACAGCGGCGCCTGAATCGTTATGAATATGAAAATGCCTTGCGCGACCTGCTTCACGCACCCTGGCTCCAGGTAAAAGACTGGCTGCCCGAGGACGGCGAATCGCATCGTTTCAACAAAATCGGCGACGCCCTCGACGTCTCGCACGTCCAGATGGCCCGGTATCTGGGCGCAGCAGATTATGCGTTGCGACAGGTGATGGCCGGGAGCGTCGAGCGTCCGGCGACACGGATTACAAGATATTACGCGCGGGACCAGCGCAGCTACACAGGCCCGATGAAGTTCACGGTTTTTAACACGGCGCCCGAGCGAGCGACCTTCCCGGTGCTCGGCTACAAAGGCCAGCCCGAGGTGCGCGCCGGCAATGCGCCCATCAGCGCGGGCAAAACCAATGCGGCTTTGCGCGAGCTCGAAGGGGTCGGCGTCGTCGCCAGCGCATACGAACCGATCGAGCCCAAGTTCAACCAGTTCCGGGCGCCCGTTGCCGGCCGTTACAAGCTCCGTTTCAACGCGTATTCGGTCTGGGTCGGCCCCGGCCAGAGCAACAAATGGTTCATCCCGAATCTCGATGACGTCTCCCGCGGCCACCGGGACGAGCCCGTCGTCATTTACTCCGAAACGCCGCCCCGCCTGCTTCGGTGGCTCGGCAAATTCGACATCACTCCCGACCCCGCCGTCTATCAACTGGATGTCTCGCTGCTCGCCGGGGAAATCATACGGCCCGATGCCGGCCGTCTCTTCCGGTCCCGTCCTGGCGCTTCGCGCTGGCAAAATCCGCTCGCCGAACATGACGGCCAGCCCGGGGTTGTGTTCCGCTGGCTCGAAGTCGAAGGCCCGATCTACGACGAATGGCCGCCCGCCGGCCACCAGTCGCTTTTCGGCAACCTGCCCATGGTCAATCGCAAGGAGACCGCGGCTGTCGCCAGGGATGCCGCCGGAACCAACCGGTTCGGCGATCGGAAATTTACGCCGCCCCCCGACGTCGAAATCGTTTCTAAAAAACCGATGAATGACGCCGCGCGTCTCCTGACGGGTTTCATCCAACGTGCTTATCGCCAGCCGGTGGTTGAAAAGGAGCTCAAACGGTTTTTGCCTGTGATCGAACAGGCGTTGCGCAAAGGCAACGGCTTTGGCGACGCCATGCTCGCAGCTTACACGGCCGTGCTCTGCTCGCCCGAATTCGTGTGCCTCGAGGAAAAACCGGGACGCCTCGACGACGATGCTCTCGCGTCCAGGCTCTCGTTTTTTCTTTGGAATTCCGCTCCGGATGAAGAGCTCCGCGCTCTCGCGCGCAGCGGACGCCTGCACTCACCCGATGTTCTGCGGGCGCAGACGGAACGGCTCCTCAGCGATTCCAAGTCGCGCCGTTTCGTGGATGCTTTCCTCGATTACTGGATCGATCTTCGTCGCATCGACGCCACGGCGCCGGACTCGGATCTTTATCCCGATTATTACCTGGATGATCTGCTCTCGGAATCGGCGCGGGAGGAGACGCAGCTCTTTTTCGAAGAATTATTGCGGTGCGATTTGCCCGCTCGCAACGTTGTGTCGTCCGATTTCGCGATGCTCAACGAACGGCTGGCCGCGCACTACGGGCTGCCACGCGTGAATGGTGTGGCTCTGCGCCGCGTTGCATTGCCAAAGGACAGCCCGCGCGGCGGTCTCATGACTCAAGCCAGTGTCCTGAAGGTGACCGCCAACGGCACCACCACCTCGCCCGTGCTGCGGGGCGCCTGGATCATGGAACGCATCCTGGGCCAGAAGCCGCCGCCGCCGCCGCCCAGCGTGCCTGCGGTGGAACCGGACATCCGCGGCGCCGTCACCATTCGCCAGCAACTCGACAAGCATCGCACGCTCGAAAGCTGCGCCGTTTGTCATACGAAAATCGATCCGGCCGGTTTCGCGCTCGAGAATTTCGACGTGATGGGCGGCTGGCGCGATCGATATCGCGCCATGGGCGACGGCATTCCGGAAAAGGGCCTTGCCAAAAGCGGGCAGAAATTTGCCTTCCACCTCGCGCTGCCCGTGGATGCCACCGGCGAATTGCCCGACGGCCGCCGCTTCACGAACATACGCGAACTCAAACAACTGTTGCTCGCCGACGAAAAACAGCTGGCCCGAAACCTGGCGCGTCAACTGGCGGTGTATGCGACTGGTGCGCCCGTGCGTTTCAGCGACCGGGCCCCCATCGAGCAGATTCTCGAACGCGCCGGCTCCAGCCATTACGGAGTTCGCTCGCTGGTCCATGAACTGGTTCAGAGTGAATTGTTTTTGATGAAGTAACGGATTTTGCCGCAATAATCAGTTGGCTTTCACCGGTAATCCGACGTTAAATAGAAAACATCATCATCGCCATGAAACCCCTCAGCGCGCCCTTCATCTCCACGCGGCCTGCGCTTTCGCGTCGCAGTTTTTTGCGCGGAGCCGGCGTCCTGCTGTCGTTGCCGCTCCTGGACGCCATGCATCCCGTATTTGCGGGCGTGCCCAAAAATTCCGCCTCCATGACTCCCGGCGGCAAGCCGCGCCGGGTGCTCGCGGTTTGCAACAACCTGGGCCTGCTGCCCGACCAGTTCTTTCCCAAACAATCCGGGCGCAACTATGCCCTGTCGCCCTACCTGGAACACCTCAGGGAACATCGCAACGATTTTACCGTGTTCAGCGGTGTGTCGCATCCCGATGTCGATGGCGGGCATCCCGCCGACAACTGTTTTCTGACCGCGGCGCCGCACCCGGGAAGCGGCGGCTTTCGGAACACCATCTCTCTCGATCAATACATCGCCGAACGCATCGGGCATCTGACGCGTCACCAGTCCCTGACCCTCGGCGTCAATGTCCAACAGGGTTTGCGCAGCCTTTCCTGGACCGGTTCCGGGGTGCTCATCCCCTGCGAGGAAAAAGCCGCGGATGTTTTTCGACGACTGTTCCTCCAGGGAACCCGGGCCGAAACCGACGCGCAGATGCGCAAGCTCGAACTGGGACAGAGCATCCTCGATGCGGTTGCCGGACAGGCGAAGGATTTGCAGGGCCACGTGGGAGCGCGCGATCGGGATCGGCTCGACCAATATTTTACCAGCGTTCGCGATCTCGAACAGCGCATGCAGATGTCCCGCGAATGGGAACGCAAACCCAAACCCCGCGTGACCGCTCCCATCCCTCTCGATCCCGCCAGTCCGAAGGCCTACATGGACAAGGTGAAGCTCATGTATGACATGGCGCGGCTCGCTTTCGAAACCGATTCCACCCGCCTCGTCACCCTTCTCCTCGACAGCGTCAATTCACCCGCCATCGAATTCGGGGACGTGAAAACGAGCGACGGTTATCACAATCTGTCGCATCACGGAAAATCGGCGGCGAAACTGGCGCAGTTGAAAACCATCGATGAGTGGCACATGAAACTGCTCGCCGAACTTTTCACCGGCTTGAAAAGCATCCGCGAAGGAGACGACACGCTCTTCGATCGAACCATGATTCTCTATGGCTCGAATCTTGGAAATGCCAATACACATGTGACCACGAATCTCCCGGCGCTTTTTGCCGGTGGCGGCTTCAAGCATGGACAGCACCTCGCGTTTGACACCGAGCACAATTATCCGCTGCCCAACCTGTTTGTCTCGATGCTCCAGCGCATGGGTTTGGAGACGGATAGATTTGCCTCCGCGACCGGAACCATGCGCGGCCTGGATCTGGTTTCCTAATCCCGGGCAGAGGGAGGCGCGTCGCGCGGCGACCGACGAACAAGTCAAACCAGGCTGGCGGCCGCTCCCGATTCAAGCCAGCGGACCCATCCGCGTCAGGCGCAGAATCGGTTCCCCGATGGCGCGCGATTGCGGCAGATCCACTTCAAACTCGGCCACCCAGTCGTTGTGGCCCTCCGGATCCACCAACATTTGCTGAACTCGCCAATGCCGATGGTCCTCAGACGGCACGACATAAGTGTGACGCGCGTTGCGGGCGTTTGGATCGAAGCACAGGAATTCATGCCCTGCATTGTAAGCTTCAAGCGCCTCCTCCAGTCGTTTTGCGGTCCATGCCGGTTCGATCGCTTCGGGAACCGCAACCGCTTCACCTTCGGAAATCGTCGCGCTCCGATGCACTGCAGCAAGGGCCTGCTCGAAGTCGCCGTTCACAACGCCGCGCAGAAACATGAAAATGCGGTTGCGAATCGCCCCGGTGAACGCCCGGGCATCGCGCGTGATGTCCGCCGCAGCCTCGTCAGCCCC
>JBEEGQ010000084.1:0-13356 GCA_041166945.1 Verrucomicrobiota bacterium | reverse complement strand
ACAGGTTTACAAAATCGTGGACATCGTTCCAAACGCAGTTGTATTGTCCGACGATTCTAACGGCAAACAATGGTCCATCACGACGTTTGCGAAGTGATGTTTCGTGGATGGGACAGGGTGCGCGCGCCATGAAGGCGCGCGCTTTTTTGAGTCCAGTTCTGCAAACCAAATAATGCTCATGAAGAGAATTGTCATTACCTTCCTGTACGTCTTCCTCATCGGTGCCATCCCCCTTCCGATCCGGGCTGCGGACGACCAGGCCGTCAGGGACGCCTCCGATGAAGCGGCACGGCGCGAGGCCTACAAGCGCGAGCTGACGCAGAAACTGGCCGACGGCATCGCTGCCGAAAACCGCGGCGGATTTCTCGAAGCGGCGCGGCTCTACACCGACTGCCTGGAACTGGTCCGCAAGATCGGTTCGCCCAATGGAATCGAGTCGCAATACAAGGCCGCGCTGTCGGGATTCGTCGCCACCCGCACCATTCTGGCCGAGCAGGCGCAGCGCGCCGGGGATTACGCCGCGGCCGACGCGCAATACGCTTTTATCCTCAAGGAAGATCCAAAAAACGAGACCGTGCGCCAATTGCGGATCAAGAATGAACAACTCCGCCTGAAGAACGAAGGCCGCATGCCGGACGAAAGCACGATCGCTCAATTGGGCGCATTTCACACGAACCGCGTCCAATCGCAAACGATGGCGCAGAATGGAAAATTGCTGTTCGAGTCGGGCAAATACGACATGGCGGAGGCCCAGTTGCGGCAGGCCTTGAAACTCGATCCCGACAACGGCGGGGCGGACTATTACTTGAAGCTGACGCTCGACAAGAAATCAGTCATCGCCGGCAACAATGAGGAGCTGGCCCATCGTCAGAAAATGTTGGTCGTCGAGAAGAACTGGGCGGACAGCACGACTCGCGACGCCCTCCCGGTGCCCAACATGTACGCCCGCACCAACTATGTTAAAACCGGCCAGGGCCGCCAAAAGATCAGCGCGAAGCTCGATGCCATCCGGCTCGACGCGGTGGCCTACGACGGCCTTCCTTTAAGCGAAGTGATCAAGGTGATCGACAAGGATGCGCTCAACCGTGATCCGGAGAAGAAGGGGCTTAATTTCCTGCTCAGCACCACCGCGGATCCCCAGGCGTCGGCTGCGCCCGCGATCGATCCCGCAACGGGATTGCCCGTGGCGGGCGCCGCGGCGGGAGCCGGCGAAGGCGATATTGGAACCACCACCATTCGCATTGCTCCTCCTCAAAGGGACATCACGCTTCATCAGCTTCTGGACATTCTTGTCATGGTGGCCGATCGGCCCATCAAATATTCGATCACCGATTTTGGAATCGTGATCACGTTGCGCGGGCAGGAGAACCCGACGCTCTACACGCGCTGGTACAAGATTGATCCCAACACCTTCATGAACGGTTTGCAGGGAGTTGTCGCCCTCGATTTCGGCGGCGGCGGTGGCGGCCAGGGCGGCGGTGGCGGCGGTGGTGGCCGTGGCGGTGGCGGTGGCGGACGCGGGGGTGGTGGTGGCAGAGGCGGTGGCGGCCAGGGCGGTTTTGGCGGCGGCCAGGGCGGCGGCCAGCAAAGCGGCAGTGGATCGGCCCAATACGCCAGTGTCAGCGTGGCCCAAGCGGGCGGCGGACGTCAGGGCGGGGGTGCGGCCCAGGGCGCAGCCCGTACCGGCGCGCCCGGGGCACCGGGCGGCGGCGGGGCCGCGGGCGGTGGCGGCGGCATCGAATACACCACAGTGCAAACTTCACAGGACGTCGCCATCACGATGGTTAAATCCTATTTTCAGACGGCCGGCGTCGATTTGAACACGGCCCCGAAGAGCGTCATTTTTAATGATCGTCTCGGCATGCTGATGGTGCGGGCGACCCTCGCGGACCTCGAATTGATCGAACAAGCCGTTCAAGTGTTGAACATGATCCCGCCGCAGGTCCATATCCAGACCAAGATCGCCGAGGTCGGCCAGGACGACACACGCGCCCTTGGATTTGACTGGCTCTGGGGCAATACCCTCGTCGCCGGCGGGCGCATTGGTGTCCAGGGCGGCACAGCCCCCAGTTATCCCGGCCGGTCATCCGCGGCCAATCCGAGCGGTGTCTTCCCCGGCCCGTTGCCGGCAGGCGCGGCGGCCGGCAGCAGTGTTCCCGGAAACATCCTTCCCAGCGCGACCGACAACGTGCTCTCGCAGGGATTGCGCAACAGCGCCCCCGCGCTCGCCACCGTTTCCGGCATTCTCACGGATCCGCAGTTTCGTGTCGTGATTCGGGCCCTCGAACAGCGCCAGGGCGTCAGCTTCATTGCATCGCCGAGCGTGCTCACCCCCAGCGGCCGCCAGGCCCAAATCAAAACGGTGGAAGTGCGGACGATTGTCACCGACCTGGATCTCGATCAAACCGGCGGTGGCGGCGGCGCGAATGCATTGACGGGAAACAACACGGGCGGCGGCGTCGGCTCCATCATCCAGCCCATTGCCGAGCCATTCGAACTCGGGCCCTCGCTCGATGTCGTGCCATATGTCTCCGCCGACGGCTACACGATTCAGCTCACGCTGATCCCGACCCTCAAGGAATTCGTCGGGTACGATCTCGACAGCGCGCGGATCTTCTCAGCGCAGATTCAATCGGTGAGCGGCAACAGCGCCGCCCCTCCGATTGTGCAACCGACGCCGCTCCCGATTTTCCGCCTGCGCCAGGTGGTGACGAGCGCGATTGTGTGGGACGGACAGACCGTGGCGTTGGGCGGCCTGATCGCGGATGAATCGACGAAGATCAAGGACAAGATCCCGGTGTTTGGGGATCTCCCGTTCATCGGACGGTTTTTCCGAAGTGAATCGACGGTGACCAAGAAAAAGAACCTGGTGATTTTCGTCACTCCAACGATCATCGATCCCGCCGGCAACCGGGTGCATTCCGAGGATGAAATGCCGTTCGCGCAGGCCGCCTTCCCGACCCAGAAAACGGTGACCCAGTAATCACCCAGGGCGGCTGCGGCGGCGCGATTTGCGCCCGGCTGGCCCTGGCGATATTCTTCAGTCATGCCAGCGACGAACAGGATGTTGATAGTCGACGGGCATGCCTACGCCTATCGTTCCTTTCATGCGATTCGGCAGCTCTCGTCCCCGTCAGGCGCACCGACCAACGCGATCTTCGGCTTCATCAAGGCCCTCGGCCGCATGCAAACCCTCCTGGCGCCATCGCACGTCGTGGTGGTTTGGGACGGCGGCCTGCATGCCCAGCGGATGGAGCAGCTTCCGGATTATAAAGCCCAGCGTCCGCCGATGCCGGACAGCCTCGAGAAACAATTGGATGGGATCACCCACTTCCTGCACGCCGCGGGCCTGGCCTCGCTTTGCGCGGAGGGGATCGAGGCAGACGATTGGATCGCGGTCATTGCCCGGCGTTTTTCGAAGCAGGTCCCGGTGGTCATTGCCAGCGCCGACAAGGATTTCATGCAGCTTGTCTCCCCGACCGTCGGCCTCCTCAATCCAAACGACAAATCCGAAAAGCTCTGGACGGCGGAGGATGTCCGGGCGAAAGCCGGTGTGGTCCCGGAGCAGATCGTCGACTGGCTCAGCCTGATCGGCGACAGCGTGGACAACATTCCCGGCGTGCCCGGGGTGGGACCCAAGACCGCCAGCGATTTACTGAATCAATTTGGTTCGATTGATTCCCTTTACTCGCGGCTGGCGGAGGTGAAATCGGATCGGTTGCGCATCGGTCTGCAGACGGCGGAATCGGCCGTTCGCCGCAACCAGCTTCTGATCCGCCTCCGGGATGACGTCCCGGAGGTGGCCCTCGATGAATTGATCCCGCGTGCTGCGGATACGGAGCGGCTCCGCGGCCTGTTTACCGAATGGGGTTTCAAAGGGATGCTCGCAGCCCTCTCCACACCGGCCCTGGCACAGGGAGATTTATTGTGACGCGCGCGCAACGTTTCAAGGCACGCTCGAACGCACAAAGTTGATTTGCAGCCCGTTCTGACGCGCCCTTATCGAAAAACAGGCAAGAAGTCATAGACAAGAATTCCTCCGACTGGTACACGTATCCGAACTTATGTCACCTCCGTTAAATGGCTGCAAAACCTTGTTGTTTTGCAGCTTGGCTGCCGTTTTTTTTAGCACGGCGGCGGCCCAGACTTTGACGCCGGAAGGCGGTGAAACACCGGTCCTGGGAGCAATGCCAAGGGACCAGGTTTTTCCTGCGGCCAGCGTGAAGGCATCCGGTGGTTACCTCGTGGTTCAAGGGGCAAAAATCGACGGCAAAGCGCAGGGCATCGGAGCCGTTCGTCTCGATTCATCCTTCACCGCAATCGGCGCGCCGTTCGCGGTCAACCAGCGTCCCCTCGGCAGCCAGCAGCATCCCGCGGTCGCGGTCCTCTCCGGCGGCGGCGCGATTGTGACCTGGGACAGCGGATTGAAAGGTGACTCGGATGTGTTTGCACGCTTTCTGAAGCCGGATGGTGCTTTTTTGAGTGGCGAGCTGCAGGTGAACCCGTTGTTGACCACCGTGAAAACGAATCGCACGGCCCTCGTTTACGGATTCAAAAACAATCATTTGCGTAACCTTAAATTTCGGCTCGCCGATTCCGTCCGCCTGTTGCGCGACCGCAATTCCGGCGCGGTCGTGGCGCCGCTCCTTGATGGAGGGGCCATCGTCGCCTATTCCGGCTGGCGGCGCATCCACACCAATTGGATGCAGGTCGTCGAAGTCGTCAAAACATCCCATGGCCATTCCTACACGAATGATCTGCCGCAAAAATTTGGCGCCCACCAGGATTGGATGCTGGATGTTTTCTTCCAACGATTTGATTCGGCCGGCCACAAGATCGGCGGCGAGGTGCTCGTCAATGAGTTCGCCAAATATAACCAGCGCAATCCCTCGATCGCGTCGCTTCCCGATGGAAGCTTCGTCATCGCCTGGTCGTCCGAGACCGCGGTGGCAACGCTGCCAACGGTGACAGTTTCCGGTGGGGACTCTCCTCAGACAGCTCAACTGGATATTTATGCGCGGCATTACACCGCCGCAGGCCTGCCGCTCGGGTCGGAATTCAAGGTCAACACCTCGTCGCGTCCCTGCGCCTCCCCTGCGTTGGGCGCGTTGTCCGATGGCCGCTTTACCGTCGCTTGGGCGCAGCGGGATGCGGTTCGTACGAACGGCTGGGACATTTATGCCCGGATTTTTAGCACCGCCGGCTCCGCGCTCGGAGATGCCGTGCGGGTCAATGTTCAAACCTATGGCGATCAGTTTTCGCCCGCGATCAGTTCGGCAGGCGTGAATCAACTGGTCGCCTGGTCGAGCCTCGGCCAGGACAAGACAGGGTCGCGCGTCGGCCGCTATGTCCGGCCGGATGGCGAAATCGTCTCCGTGCCGTTGGGCGCTTCGGCCTCGTGGCAAAGCGTTCGGGGACGCCTGCTCTCCGCCGGGATTCCGGTGGGCGACGAAGTGCGGATCAACTCGGATACAGACAGCCGAAAACTGCATCCTTCCGTGGCATCGGACGGCGCGGATCGATTTTTGGTGCTGTGGACGAGCCTCGAGGACGAAACGGGTTTCGATGTGGCCGGACAAGTTTATCGGACGGCGCAGCCTGCAACGAGCGGGGCCGTTGGCGGCGCCGGGGCGACTCCCGCGGGAGCTGCGGCAAGTGATGTGACCGTGACCTGGAGCGGTCCCGTCGAGAAGCTGCGGCTGAACTGGTCCGCCCAACCTGGCGTGCGCTACCAGGTGCAACGCTCCGCGGATCTGAAGAATTGGACCAACATGGGCGGCCCGAGATCGACAGCCGGCGCGCCTGATTTCATCGGAATCGATCTGACGGAATCCGCCGCGTTTTTCCGGGTTCTGCGCGTGCCTTGAAGTGTATCGAAAACTGCTATGAAGCGACTGATCAAGATGCTGCTGCTGGCGAGCCTGTTGGCAGGGTTGTCTCCGGCTGCGCACGCGTTCTCTTTGCTGGGCCAATTCAAGAACTGGCAAATCACGCCGTGGGGTTACCGGTTGCCGGGCGACATCGGCGGCCCGATGACCTTGAGCGAGGGATTCCGCTGGAATGTTCCCGTCATCTATTATTCGTTCGACCCTTCGTTCGTCGCCTACTTCGGATCCAACGGCATGGCCGCGGTCGATCAGGCGATGAAAATCTTCAATGACCTGCCCAAGTTCAGCGAAATTACCAATGACGATTCCTCCCTCTACATCGGGGGCGAAGTCGTGCCGACGGATTCCCGCGGGCCACAGAATTTCGGGCTGAATGTCGCCGGCGTTCGCGACCTGAAATCACAGGCGATGGGATTGGTCATCGAAGAATTGGGTTTGGCAGAGCCCACTCGGTGGACTTGGGCATTACGCGGCCGCAATGTGGAAACTATCGGCGGCGTCACTTTCACCAACTATACAGTTACAAAATACAATTACGATCCGATCACCTATCAAACCACTTTCGCCCGGGTAAATGGCGCGCTTTACTCGTATATTATCGAGGACCCCATTCCGAACATCAATTACGCCGACGCCATCGAGCAGGCCATTGATGTGACAAATCCCTATGGTCCCGCAGTGGCCGACCAGCTCATTTTTCCAGGAGAATACTATTTCGGCCTCACCCAGGATGACGTGGGCGGATTGCGCTTCCTTTATCACAAAAACAATCTGGCGGTGGAGCAGTTGCTGACAACCGTCACCGGGGGAGTGGCGTTCCGTGGCAACGGGTCGCCCTGGGCGGCGTATGTCGGCCTCACCAACATCACACTCGGCACCAACCTGGTGTTCAACACCGGAACGAACATCGTCATCACAGGCCTCCGGCCCGGCGTGAACAAGCTGAAATTCCAACGGATCAATTATGATTCGCTTCTCGGACAGACCTTCCGCCCGATCACAAATTTCTACAACGACCTGGTGATTTCCAATTCCCGTCCGTTTGTGCAACCGGTGCAACGAATGGTGACGCAGCCGGACATCCTGTTCACGGCCGAGGATTTGGGGTTGGTCCAAACATTGGTTCCTGTATTGACGCAGCGTTCGGGCACCGGCGGCTGGCAGAACAACGATGCGATCAACGGCAACGATGGCGCGGCGGGCGACGCCTTTGGCGGGCCGGGAGTCATTGCGGGCCCCGTGGTCATCAGTTTCAGCGATCAATTGCCCTACATCTCGAACACCTCCCCGGATTTCCTGACAGGCGATGATTCTTTCGCCAACAGCTCCGTTTGGGGGTCGTTCGATGAGAACAGCGAGACGCCCATCATCTATCCGGCCTATTTGAACCTCACGTTGCAGGACATTCAGCGGCTCATCCGGCAACGAACGCCGTAATGCCCAACCCGGAACAGCACGCGATTTTTTTAGTGAAGATATGAAGCGAACTTTGACCTGGGCACTCGTGAGTCTGGTGTGCGCGGTTGGCGCGGGTGCCGCCACCGTCCCGATCTACGTGAACGACTCGCCCACGGCCGTTCCGCCCGATCAATTGCCCACGATCAACGCGACGTCCTTCGTCAATCAGAGCACATTTTCCATCGACAACTTTGGCTTCGGCATTGGCGGCATTGGCGGCGGCGGCATCATTTTGGTGGGGAATTCGCTGCCTTACGAAATGTTCAATACCCGGTTTTACACGAACGAGGCGTCCGGCTTCATGTACGGGAATCCAGGGTTTCGATTTCTTTGGACCGTGAACCGGACCCGCCGGCCGGCCACCTGGTTTGTCAGCGAGGGCGCCATCGACACCACGAGTTATCTCGAAATCAAGGCGACCAACGTCGTCATTTCAGGACCGCTCAGCTCCGGTCCCGACGGCTTGATCCGCATCGCGGGAAAGAATGTCGATTTGACGCAGGTTGGATTGCGGACCGGTTCCGTGCTAGGCGGCTCCTTTTTTGGCGGTCAGAATTTCCTGGGGTCCACCAACTATTTCAACGCCGGCGGCGTGACGGATCTCTATTGGGGAATCGGCAGCAACGGGATGGTCAACGCGGTTGGCAATCCGACACCCCTGAATTCTCCGGACATCAATTTCAACCTGCCGGATGGCCAGACGATATTCTCCTCACCCAGCACGCCTCAGCACCAGGTCTTGGAGCCGTTTCTCCGCCGGATATTTACCAACACGGTGGATCTTCCGAAGTTCGGCTCCTTTTTCGCAAGCGGTTTTGGCGCGTTCGCCTACACGAACATCATCGGGGGCACCGCCGCGCTGGTCCAGGTTGTTTTCGTTCGGACCAACAACGGATTTTTTGGGAGCCTCGACACCAATTTTTCGGCGACGGTCCGGTTCAGCCCGTCCGGCTTTGGCCCAGCGAAGGCGCTGGTGGAATATCGGATCTCGGACTTTGATCTCGCGCTGGGGGCTTACAGCACCAACCTGATTTACATTACGGACAACAGCGCGGTGGTGACAAACTTCAGCCTGTACCGGCCCTCGATTACGCCGAACACAACGCGCCGGCCGAATGTTCATGAAGTGCTGCGTTCCACTCCCTTCGATTGGGATTTCGGCTCCGTTCTCCCCAATACCCCGTTCACCAATGGGATGTTAACCACAGGTTATCTGTCCAACCGGGTGGGCATGCGGTATGCCGCCTACAGCGCGCACATCAGCGCTTCCGGAGTCAGCAACACCGCCAGCGCTTCCGCCGCGTCGAGTCCCACCAACCTTCCCGGGCGCGTCGAAATTTTCGGCGACAAACTGAACCTGGATTCCACCCGCATCCGCTCCGAATCGACGGTGATCATCAAGACGAAGGATTTGTCGAGCAACAGGGTGGCGCGCCTCGATGCCCCTTACATGAGTTTCGATCTCACATCCAAACAACCGCAACTCATCATCTCCAATCTGGCCCCTTCGGATGTGCACCGTCTGTCCGGCGATGTCTGTGTCTGGAGTGGGATCTGGGAGAATTTCAAGATCGACCCGGCCAACAACACGACCAACCCGATCACCTTTCACGTGATGTTTGTGGATCATTCGCTCCAGACATTTGTGCCCGTGCAGGTGTTCGATTTTTTTGCCCATGCGACGAACCTGGTTATCCGCGACCAGTTGAATATCACCAAGGCCATCGCCCTCGATAGCCGGAGTCTGGACGTGGAGGGCGCCGTGAATTTCCCGTTCGGAGCGGCATGGGGGCGGACCAACGTGCCGCAGTTGCTGTTCTTCACCAACAACGGCGTCATCAATGTTCCTGGTTCCGCAAAATATGGAACGGATCGGACCGCGCCCTACACGGTGATGGTCAACAACGGCACCAACACCGCGGCGTCGCAGTTCGTGCGCTCGACGAGGTTCGACAACAGCGGCTGTTTCCAATCCAGCGCCGGGCCGATTTTGATCGATAGCGTCACCTCCACGATGCGCGGTGTGCCCTTTACGGTTCTTGAGAATGTCCAAACCCAATTCATCTTCACCAATGGCTTCCAGATCATCATCGACAGCAATGGCTTCCCGGTGACGATTTTGGTCACCAATCTTTTCACGAACACCATCGGGGCGAAAGTGGCGAGCAGCGGCGATCTTCAAATCAAGGCGCGCGATCTCACGATTTCGAACTCGGTGTTGATAGCGGGCTTGAGCAGCCCGGGCCGCTTGATCATCAGCGCCACCAATGCACTTCGGGACGAAGGCGCCGAGGCGATCAATCATTGGAGCGCATCGGCGGGATTTCAAATGCTCCGGCGTCCAGCGACGAGTTCGCTGCTGGGCACCTGGCTGACGACCACCATCGGCGCGAATCAAAGCGCCATCCACACCTGGCCGGGACAGGATTTGGGGGCCGTTGCCGCCGGTTACACGAACAACTTGGGTCTCGGAAAACTGACGATCGACGTCAGCACCAACAACGGACGGGCGACATTCCGTTCTGTGTCGGGCAACCAGGCGTTATACGTGGATTACGTGGAACTCTTGAATGATGCCACCAACTTCAACCGGACCCTCGCGATTTTTCCGAACCTGACCATTTATTTTGCGAATGCGAATGTTTCGGTGGAGAAACTGGACGGCGCCGTCGGCGGGCGGTTCCGTTGGGTGCCCTCGTTTGCGGGACCGTTGAGCACCACGAATCTACTCTACCCGAGCGGCAACCGGTATGCCTTCAACATCGCGCTCATCGCCAGCCTCGACATCGATTCCAACAACAACGGAATTCCCAATGCGCTGGATCCTTACCCCGTGGATATCCCGGGGGAGATCATTCCGCCGTTGGTTCCCCGGCTGTTGCCAGCCAGCGTGGGAGCAATTGGCCAGCCCTTGCTCGGCTTGCGCGTCAACGACAAGGTCAGCCCGACCCAGGCGGTGTTGTCCTGGAACGCGTCGGCGTACTCGAGGTATTCGCTTGAGTTCAAAACCTCCCTCGCGGATCCCGGCTGGATGGTGCTGACCAACTTTGTGAACGGTCCCGTGGCTGTCCCTGTGAGCATAAACGACCCGATTACCGGGCCGGCCCGTATGCGGCTCTACCGGTTGCAAGCGGGTCCCTCCTCCGAACGATGACGCCCCGGTCCCAAGACTTTCTGATGTGAGCGCAAACATGAAAACAACCAGCCGGCTGTTGTGCGCGGGCGTAAGCCTGCTGGGGGTCGTATCATTGATTGCCTGGCTCGCAACCGGGAAACAGCCGCGCCACACCGCGACCACGATACCTGCCGCACCCGCCGCGTCCGCCTCCACTGCGGAATCGGTTCTCCCGTCCGCGGTCTTATCGAAGAGTTCCGCGGCATCCGCGCCGCCGGCAGTCGCCGCAATTCCCCGACAGGCCGGCATATCGGGTCGCGCGGCGTTCAACACCTGGGCGGAACAATTTGCCGCCTCGTCCTCGCCGGAACGGGCGGCCTTGCTGGCCGAAGGAAAAAAACTGGCGGCGGAACGTCGCGCGGAAATGTTGCGCCTCATCAAATCCGATCCCGCGCAGGCGCTCGCCGGCGCGCTGCCGTATCATTTGCGCAAGCAGCTTCCGGAAATGGTGACTCAGGAATTGGAGCAACCCGTCAGCGGGCGCGGGGATTTCAAGGTGATTTATTCCACAGCAGCTCCCGGGCGCCCCTCCGAGGCGCCGCGAACCGAATATCAGGTTGTTTTGAATCACAGAGTCTACGAGGCCTACACCTTCGGACAGCGCCTGACGCAACCATCGCGTCCCGGCATTTTCCTGCACGGCATCGCGTTGACCGAGTTGGATAACGGCGCGCCAAGACGGTTGCTGGCGCTGAGCCCCGAGGCGGCGCGGGTGCTCGAACCTGCCGAGACGGCAGACCGGGTTGCGGCCGGACAAGTCCAGGCGGAGGCCATTTGCGGCGTCACGGGAGCCAGTTCACAAGGGCAGGGCGGACAGGTCCTCGTGCAATTTGGCGAAGGGTTGTTTCCCTTTTGCCAGGTGGCGCATGCGGCGCAGTTCAACCGGCATCTCACCCAGATCTACGATAGCGCCCAGCTCTGGAACGCGGCCGGATTCAAGCCGGCCGGGTTCGCGCCCGCGGCCAACACCGACACGCTGCCGCCTCCCGGCCGCAGCCCGACGCAGGGAATAAAAAAACTGCTCTACATGCGCGCACTGTTTGCCGACGATCCCGTTCCTCCCCAGGACGATGATGGCGCGCAGGCGACCGTCAAGTTCAGCAACCAATATTTCAAGGATAACTCCTACGGGACCGTGGATCTCGAGACCACGGTGACCCCGCTGATTCGACTGCCGCAGAAGCGGAATTATTATGGAGAGCGCGACATCATGCCGACGCAGAGCCAGATCCTGCCGGATGCGGTGAAGGTGGCGGCAACGCTCGGTTATTTCGCGGCGGAATATAATTTTGTCTATGTGCTGTTCAACTCGCTGCCGGAAGCGAGTTATGGCGGCCGGTCAGATGGGCTGCTCAATGGATCTCCGGGCGCTCTCACGCACGAGATTGGCCACAATTTCGGACTGGCTCACGCCTATTCCTGGGATCCGAGCGGCCGTATCCCTCCGCGCCCGGTGCCGCCGGTCTGGCCGGTTCTGCTGCCGGTCGATGCGGACAGCGTCGTGGGTCACGGCGATGTCAATGCGGCGTACGCCGGCTTGTTCACGCCTGCGCCCTTCCAGGATTATGGGGATCCGTACGACGTGATGGGCAGTGGACCGGGCCATTTCGGGGCGATCGCCAAATGGGCTTTGAACTGGCTGCCGGATTCATTTGTCAAGCTGGCCAAATCGAGCACGACCAATCGCATCTACGCCTTTGATGTGCCGCGGCTCACGGAGGGCCGGACTTACGCAGTGCGGATTCACAAGGATTTCCAGCCCGACCCCGGCGGTCCGCTCGAGCGGCAGTACTGGGCGAGTTTCCGACAGGGAGCCGTCGACAATCCCTGGGAATCCGGCGGCATCGAGTTGCACTGGAACTTTGGCGGAATCAATACACTGCTGGATACCACGCCGGAGAGCAGCTATTCCAAACAGGATTCGGCAGTGGTGGTGGGCCGAACCTTCAGCGATCCCGCCGCCGACGTTTATTTCACTCCGATTGCGCAGGGCGGCGGGCCGGATCCGGCGGACAAATGGATCGATTTGGTGACGCATCTCGGGCCGTTCCCGCTGAACCTGCCGCCGGTCATGTCGCTGCAAGCCAGCGCGCAGACCGTCTCCAACGGAGCCACGGTTTCCTTCACCGTTTCCGCGCAGGATCCCGATGGGGATGCGCTCGCTTACAATTGGGATTTCGGGGATCACAGTTTCGGATTCAACACCAACGTCATGATCAAAACGTTCACAACGAACGGGCAGTTCGTCGTGCGCTGCGAGGTGTCCGACATGAAAGGCGGCCTGATGAGCGCGTTCGTGGTCATCACGGTCGGTGATCCGACAACCTTTTCCATCAGCGGACGCGTCCTTGATATCAATGGCAATCCGGTCGCCAATGCGCGCGTGCACAACTCCGGGGTGCTGCCGCCTCCAGATACCCCTTTGGTGCCGGATGGCGTCCAGACGAATTCCACAGTCACGCAGTTGGGCACGTATCGGTACACCTACACCGACAGCCAGGGCTATTACACGATCGGCAACATCCCTTCCGGCATTTACACGAACCGCGCCTTTCGTTTCGGGTATCGGACTGACCCGTTTAATTTCACCGACCCGGTCTCCCTCACCAACGGGAATGCCAACAACATCGATTTCATCGCCACGCCGCTTTCGAATGTGCGGGTCCAGAAAAGCGCGGACACGCGGGAGGACAGTGTGGATCCCGGCGTGTTCACGATCCTTCGCGATGGAGATTTGAGCAGCGATTTGCGCGTGCGCTACTTCTTCAGTGGATCGGCGATTCTCGGCGGCGACTATCTGCCTCCGCCCGGAAATCTTTTCACGAACGCCGCGGG
>JBEEGQ010000083.1:0-3380 GCA_041166945.1 Verrucomicrobiota bacterium | reverse complement strand
GGATTGCGTAGATTCCCAAAGTGTGCCGACCGATGAAGCGAAGGGTGCCGGCTATGGCTTCTGGCGGTTGGATGCGACTCGGGCCGCGCAGAAACAGACACAGGCTCGCGGACCAAACGCCGATGCCGAAAATGAAGAGGGCGAACTGGATTTGAGGAAACGAATATTCACTTTGTTCCTGCCGAACGTAGGCAACCACGGCGGCAAAGCAGGCCAGCAGTCGCATTAGGCCCGTGTTCTCCTTCATCGCGGGCGCGGGCGGTGCCGAGCTTTGGGCTGGGCCATTCACGTCGGTAGCTGATCTGCTGTCGACATACATGCGTTGGCACAAGCCGAACAAGGCCCACAGCCATCCCTCCGAGCCATAATCGACAATCTTGCCCGCTATCGACGATACCGCGAAAAGTGCGGAAACGAGCAAGGCGAAGGCGGCCCAACCGTGACGTTGCAAAAGGATTTGCACGTAGGGACGTGCACTGCGGATGAGTGCCAAGCTCAAAAGAATGTTCGGTGCTACCCAGGTCCATTTTGCATTCCAGCTTTCGAGCAGGGTCAAGATGACACCGAGCCAGACCCAGTGTAGCGGGACGGTCCTGGTCTGCGCGTAGCCCATAAGAAAGAAGAACGTTGGAGCCGCAAGGCGTCCGAAAACGCTCCACCAGCGGTCGTCTTCCACGAAGAAATGGCCGAAATGGCCGACCGAGACCGAGATGATTGCGACGGTTTTCAGCCAGTCGGCGTTGTCAACGGCGTGAGGCGTGTGCGGGTTTCGATGAGATGTGCTCGTCGAATGCATGGTGTTTGTGCACCTCTGCGTCCAAACTTGTACTCGTTTAGCGGTACACGAAGGCAGCTGATTATCGAGGCCGTCTCGCATGTTAAGTTCGCACTGACTCTGCCGCAACCGTTTCTGTGGCTCTTGAAATGGACACCAGGTTCCCGCGGTTGCTAGCGGCCTGTCCGACTTAACGGGACATCGTGGGTCGGCGCAATCGCATATTTTTGAATCCGCAAAGCCCGTGGCAGCGCGGGTCGAACGAGAACACCAGTGGCCTGCTAAGACGCTACCTTCCGAAGGGCACCGACTTGTCGGTGCAGTCGCACGCCTATCTGAACAAAGAGGCTCGTCAGCTCAACGAAGCTGCCCGACGCCAAGAACGATTCCGCCTCGGCTGCACTAGTCGGGTTTGACATGCATTTCCATGCCTTGGCTAAGGCGACATTGACCGGTTTGTACGCCGCTGAGCACCTGTCGTTCGCAGGATGGATAAGGGTGAGTGCAATCCGTCCTCGTGCAATCTCGGCATTGATGGCCGCGTGATCCGAGATCGGGTTGAATTGAGAAGCCGCAGTCAGGTGGCTTTCTTCTTTGGGGGCGGACATCGAGATGTCTGGTGTTGGCAGATACTGTTGCAGAAGTCGAAAATCGAAGAACTCCAAAAATCTCGCCAAAGTCGACTCTTCGATGTTTTCGTTGCGGCAGGGTCCTGGTGGGATCGATACGGCGGCCGGTGGTCGATCTGGTGCGAAACGATGTGGTCCCTCACGTCGCCGCGTGCAGAACACGCAAGTGAGCCTGAAAAATTTCACTGGTCAGTCAAAAAGGGTTTTTCAACACCATCGAGGATGAGCGGACCTCGCCCTGACGGGACCTAAGGGCTGCTTTTGGCGCAAAGCGGCCGGTCGCAGGAACATCCGCTCTTGCGGGCAAAGCCGACTTCCCGGTCGCCCGCCCGGACCTCCGAGTTCGACCCGGAACAGACATTCGGTCGGCGGCTATGAAAAGCAGGCGTATTACGCGCGCAGGCTGACTTGCGACGGCCCGGCTCTACGCTATAGAGGAAGTAGGTCACCCCTTCGAATTTCGATCCACCTAGGCATCACGATGGCGTCCGCTGCCAAGACGCTCCGCGTCAGTTTTGTGCAATGTCGCGGCACCCCTTACGAGATCGGCCGCGCGCAGGCCGATGCGTTTGCGGCGACGCGCAAGGGTAAAGCATTTCTGCGCAAGAAGGTGCGGCTGCCGTGGTGGCTCAACATTCACACCGAGGAGCGCGCGTTCACGACTTACGCCCCCGCGCTATGGGAGGAGATCGGCGGGATCGCCGAGGCGCTGAACATTCCGATGGAGCAAGCGGTCACCTATTTCGGCAACGACGGCTTGCGGATGCCGACCGGCGGCTGCTCAGCGGTCATGAGCGGTGGCGTATATGGCCGCAACTATGACTTCCGGCCGCGAGGGTATGAGGCGCGATTCGCTCTCGTGCAGCCACGCGGCAGCTACGCGAGCATCGGCGGCAGCCACCAGTTAACCGGGCGGTTGGACGGCATGAACGAGCATGGGCTCGCCATCGGCCTGCACTTGGTAAAGGTGCGACCGCGATTCCTCGGCCTCACCAGCACGTTGCTGGTCAGGCTGGTACTCGATAGCTGCGCGACCACAGCGGAGGCAATCGATCTTCTGCGTCGATCGCCCCACGCCATGAAGTACAACTATTCCTTGCTCGATGCCGGCGGCGTGGCCGCGGTAGTCGAAGCAGGGGCCGGCGCCGTGGTTGTCCGCCGTGGCGACTGGCTCGCTTGCACCAATCATTTTCAGTCACCGCAGCTGAGGCGTTTGAACCGCCGCGTTGTGCACTCGATTAGCCGGCTGCCGCCGCTGGAAGGCTGGGCCGCGCAAGAGCTTAGTGCCGAACAGACGTTTCAGGCGCTGAACTTCTCCGCTTCGCCGGCCTTCCACAACTATGGTAATGCCCAAACGCTGCACACCATCGTTGCCGAGCCGGGCAAGCGACGGCTCTTGATTGGCATCGGGGGCGATGCCGCCGCACTCGAAGAGGACATGGTGGACGTTGATTTCAAATTGTGGGTCGCCGGCGAAGATTTGCCGATAAAGCAGCTCAAGGGGCAACTAAATCTGGGTTTGCAACTATTCCGGCGGACCAAAGCGAAGCTGTAGCGGAGCCAAATGTTCAAGCCCGCTTTTGGCAGATATTGTTGCAAAAGCCTTTTTGGGGTGACGAACGAAAATTCTTAGAGCCGCTGATGCGCTTTACGCGCGGCAACGTGAGGGACCATATCGTTTCATCCAAAATCAATCACGGGCCTCCGCAGTGGCGTTGAAAAGCGACGCAGCTGCGGAGAAGTCCAAAGATCAACTTTCGCGAGATTTTCCGGGTCGCTCGATTTTCGACTTTTGCAACAATATCGGCACATTTGAGACATCCCGACGCACGGTAATGATGTCCGTTTATGGGGGGAGTGCGGAGTGCGCCGGGAGACCGGCAAGGAGTAGATGGTGCAAGTCCATCACGATGAAGGAGTAGCGAACCGCATCGACCCCGAGTCATGCGCAGGTGCCCGCGAGGGCATCGGCGAAG
>JBEEGQ010000082.1:0-6528 GCA_041166945.1 Verrucomicrobiota bacterium | reverse complement strand
GCGGGGATGGATGACAGCGGTGGGATGAATCACACGACGGTTCGATTATTCCCCCTCGCGGTCGATCAGCATGAAGGTGACTTCCGCTTCGCTCACCGATTCGTTGTTGACGAGGCAAACCCCCTTGGCCTTTCCGATTTTGCCGCGGGATTTGGTGAGCTCGACATCGATGATGATGGTATCGCCGGGGCGGACCGGTTTGCGCCATTTGACACTTTCAGCGCTCATGAAATAGGCGAGTTTTCCGAAATTCTCAGCCTGTTTGAGCATCAGGATGCCCGCGACCTGCGCGATGGCTTCGAGTTGCAACACGCCGGGCATGATCGGGTGATCGCCGAAGTGCCCCTGAAAAAACGGCTCGTTGATGGTGACATTTTTCGCCGCGGTAATCTTGTTGCCCTCGATTTTTAGGACCTTGTCGACCATGAGGAACGGGAACCGATGCGGCAGAATTTTCATCACTGCCACGATGTCGAGGGTGGATCCGTCCGCCATGAGCTTCTCAAGATCGGAAGCGGAGGGCTTGGCGGCGGCGCGATTTTCGAGGGCGGGCGGGGGCGGGGTGAAGGTGTGAATGGCCTCGAGCGGTTTTCGGATCCGGGCCTGGATGAGCCGGGCCAGCTCGCAATTCAGCGTGTGGCTGGGGCGGACCGCGACCACATGGCCGCGCAGGGGGCGCCCGAGGAGCGAGAGATCCCCGATGATGTCGAGGATCTTGTGCCGCACAAATTCCTCGGCATAACGGAGCGGTTCCGTGGTGAGGACGGCGTCGTCGCGAATCACCACGGCGTTTTCCAGCGAGCCGCCCTTGATGAGACCGTTTTTGATGAGGAACTCGATTTCTTCGAAGAAACAAAAAGTGCGGGCGTGGGCGATGTCGCGCTTCCAGGTCTCGGGGGATATTTCGATCGAGAAATACTGGGAAAAACGCCCGGCCTTGTCCGCGCTGGTGCAGGTGATCTTGAAACGGTCGTGGGGAAAAATACTAATCAACGATTCCTCGGTCTGGAGCTCGAGCGGTTCAATAATGTCAAAGGGTTGCCGGGCTTCAGCTTGTGCGGTCAGCCCCGCCTCCTCGACCATCTTGCAATATTCGCGCGCGCTGCCGTCGGCAATCGGCGGCTCATGGGCGCCTAGTTCGATGACGGCATTGTCGACGCCATAACCCGCGAGAGTGGCCAGGATATGCTCGACGGTGGTGACCTTGACGTTCCCCTTGCCCAGGGTGGTGGAGCGGTTGGTCTGGATGACGTTTTCGATGCGGGCTTCGATTTCGGGTTTGCCGTCCAAGTCGACCCGGCGAAAGCGGATGCCGCTGTTGGGGGGGGCTGGAAGAAAACTCATGTCGACCCTGTTGCCGCTGTGAAGACCGACCCCCGAGTAGCTCGCGCTTTGCCGGAACGTTTGCTGTTGTGCCACGGGCGTGATTAAAACGGCGCGTTCAAGGGTTGGCAAGCCCAGCGCGTAAAAGCTCGATCAACCGCGGCCGCGCGGCGGCGATGCCTTTGTATGCGGCGACCGCTTCCGGCATCGTTTCCAGCGCGCGCCAAAGCCCCGACGCTGCGGAGGGATTTCCACACATTTCCGGCAAGGGAATCACTTCGATTCGAATGCCGAAGAGGACCCCTTTGGTGCAGGGCAGGGCGACCAGCGCCTGGTGTTCGATGCGCACCCAGACGTCGTTGGCGCCGACAGCGGCATCCAGTCGCGGGAGGCCGCGATGCGGGTGTTGATTCAATTCCGGCGATCGGCTCAGGCCCCAGTTCGCGCGGAGCCACGCGATGTCGGGCGCCAGCTTCGCCAAAAAACCGGAGATGGGGCGTGATAATGCGGGGTTGAGCCCGGGCACCACCCCGTGGATCTCCTCGAGAGTGGAACCCATCTTTTCCGGCAGGCTCCACGACGAGGGAAAACAGACACAGCCGCCTTCGAGCCGGAATGAGCCGGCGGAATCCGGCCGGACCAACAAAAAATCGGTGTCGAGCCGCTTTCCGAGCTCGATACACGAGGCCAGCGACGGATCGGACGACGGAACGGAGGGCTGGGTCCCGGGCCATCCCTGGAGCATCTGGAACATTTCGGCCAGGAGCGGCTGGCCTTGAGGGGCAAGCGCGGCGTAATCCGCGGCTGATTCGTCCAGCCAGCGGCGGCGTTCGTCAAGTCGCAGGGACGTTCCGGGCTGGGGTGTGAAAAATTCCTCCGGCGCACGGCGTTCGAAACGCATGGCAAATCGATAGTCTTCGTCTGGAAAAATGGCGGCGAGATTCATGAATTGACGTGGCATCGCGAGCGGCGCGATGGGCTGAACCTTGGCGTGGTGCTGGGCGATTTGCCATCCTTTGGCTTGCCTTTTCGTCCAATAGCCTATCTAGTCTCTGCCGCACCCGTTCAAATATATGTTCCACTTCCTTACCTCCGCCCTGCCGATGTTTCGTGTTTTCACGCTGTTCGCCGCTTGTTTTGTCGCCTCCACACTCTGTGGCCTGGCGCAAACGATCAGCAACCCGAGTTTTGAAGCAAACGTGTTCACGGTCGCTCCGGGATCGGTCAGTGCGAACACGCCCATCACCGGCTGGTCGTTTACCGACAACACCAAGGCAGGATTAAGCCCAGCCGGCGCCCTCAATACATTTGCGAACAATGGAGTCATTCCAAATGGAACCAACGTGCTGTATCTGCAGACGACCAACGTTGCCAGCACGGTGATTTCGGGGCTGACGCCCGGCTTCAATTATACCTTGCGGTTTCGGGCCAATTCGCAGAACGCCACCACCCCCACGCTGCGAGTGAGCCTGGACGGCGCGAGCCTTCTCGATGCGGGCAGCGTGGTCTCCGTCGGCGGAGTTCTGCCGTATCAGTTTGTTGCGCTCAACTTCGCGGCGGCGGCTGCGTCGCAAACGCTCTACATCACCAATGATGCGGTGGCGGTCACCAGCGTTTTGTTGCTGGACGATTTTAGCGTCGCGCTTTCGACGGGCGGCTGGTCCGTCACCTCCTGGACCAATGACGTCTCCTCCGGGATCGACAGTACTAAGAACTACTCGCATGCCTATGCGTTTGGAGTCACGGGCACCAATGTGCTGGTCAATGGAGTTTTCTTCACGCGCATCGCCGGCGGCGGTCCGCAGGTACCGTATGAATTTCAGAGCGTCAATGTCGCCTCTACCACAACGGATGCCGCCAACGTTCTCCGTACTGCGGCGGGTGGGACGAGCAGCAACTTGGCCTTTGGATTCGTCTACAACGGTAATCCAGAAATTTTCAATTTGGACAATCTCGTACCGGGCGTGGAATACGTCACGACCTTTTACTCGGTCGGTTGGGATCCCCGGGCTTACGGGCGCGCCGTCACCTGGACCGTCGGCAACGACCGGTTGTCAGTGAACGAGGATCAATTCGGCGACGGGGTGGGCATTCGCATTTCGTATCGTTACTTCGCGCCCGCCAGCGGTTATCTTTCGATCTCCAACTTTCCATTTTCGGCCGCGGTGGGAACGTTTCACACGTTCGCCCTGGCCAACTACGAGGCCAATCCGCAGACGCTGCCGATTATCGGCATTCAACCCGCGAGCAAAGCGTCCATTCCAAGCGGGGGAGTGGGTTTCTATGTGACGGCCGGCGGCGCTCGACCGCTCGATTTCCGATGGAGCAAAGGCGCTGTCGAGATACCCGGCCAAACCAACCGCACGCTGATTCTTTCCAACCTGGCGGCAGGCGACCTGGCCCAGTATCGCGTGTCCGTTTCGAATGCGTTCGGTGTCGTCGTCAGTTCACCCGCGACGTTGTCGTTTGAAACCGCAACGATTCCCAATCCCAGTTTCGAAGCGGATACTTTCTTTAACGCCCCCGGTTATTCCAGCGTCAATTTTCCCATCACGGGCTGGATCAGTTCGAATCCCGGAAGGACGGGCATCAATCCGGAGACGGATATTGCGGGTCCCTTCGTTAACAACGGCGTCGTGCCGGATGGGCGGCAGGCGGCTTTCATCCAGGGCACGGCCGCGAATAGTTTACGAACCACCCTATCCGGGTTGATTGCCGGGTCCAATTATACAGTGCAGTTCCGCGCCAATGCTCGCGCGGGCCAAAAACCCACGGTGCATGTGGGCATCGATGGCGTCTCCGTGCTGGACACGCTGCACAATAACGTCACGGGAACAAATGCCTACCGTCTCCTGGCGTTTGACTTTACCGCGGCAGCCGCCACGGCGGTGATGAGCCTGACCAACGACACGGTGGCGGACACGACAGTGGCTATCGATAATTTTACGATCGCCCCCTCGACCACCCGTTGGTCCTATGCGAGTTGGACCAACGACGCCACGGCTGGCATCGATACGACGAAACTTTACACCCACGCCTTTCACTTTGGACCGAGCGTGGTGGACACGACGATTAACGGGCTGGTGTTCCGTGGCATCTCGGGCGCGAACCCATCTGTGTCCGGGTTTTTCTCCACAGCAGGTTTTCCGAGCACGTTCACGGGGGATGTAAACATCTTCAACACGACGGGCGGCGGCAGCGCCGGAATGGCGTCGCAATTTGTATACGGCGGCACCGTCCAGAGCATCACCCTGACAAATCTCCTCCCGGGCACGGAATATGTGGCCTCCATTTATTCGGTCGCGTTCGATACCCGCACCACGGGCCGCGCCGCGACCTTCAACGTGGGCAGCGATCGCATGACCATCAACCAGGACCACTTCGGTTTGGATAACGGAATCATCGTTTCCTATCGGTATGTCGCCGACGCATCGGGCGCCATCACGCTGACGTATACGCCGACAGATGGCACCCCGAGTTCCTTTCACACCTATGCCCTGGCCAATCGCGTTGCGGTTGACAGCGCCCCTGTCATTGGCGCGCAACCGATCAACGCCTTTGTGGCCGTGGGCGACACGGCGAGTCTGGCCGTGGGCCTGAATGCCGGGAGCCTTCCGATTTATTATCAATGGCAGTGCAACGGCGTGGATTTGGCCGGCCAGACCAACTCGATATTGATCCTCAGCAACCTTGCGGCGTTTGGCACGAACGGCTATCGGCTGGTCGTCACCAATTTCCTGGGCTCCGTGACCAGCCGGGTCGCGATTGTGGAAGTTGGCACCCGCCTGGCGGAGCTGTTCAACACGGGCGTGGACGAAACCAACGCGTTCCTCGGGGGTGGCTTCATCGATGCCCATTACAAGCTCATCACACATCCGGACCCGAACTTCCAGGGACCGGAGGCGGTGACGATGCACAATGGCGCTTTTCCGCTCCTGGCAAATTATTTCACGAACGGACTTTTCTCCTCGTGGATTGCGCCACGGACCAACAGCAGCATTGGCAACTCGAACGGTTTTTATGTTTATCGCACCAGTTTCATCATCGACACGGCCGATGCGGCGCACGCGCAAATCAACGGACGCTGGTCCTCGGACAACGAAGGGATCGATATTCTCCTCAACGGTTCGTCATTGGGGATCAGCAACCCGGTCTCTGCTGCATTTGGCACCTTCGTTCCGTTCACCATCACCAACGGTTTCCTGACAGGGTCGAACATTATTGATTTCGTCATCAGCAATGGCCCGGCGCCCGGGCCGACGGCGTTGCGGGCCGAGATGAGTGGCGTCGGCCTGCCGCTTTCAGCCTTGAAACCTCAAATTCTCGTTCAACCCGCCAACACAACGGTGATCGAGAATTCTGAAGCCACGATTGGGGTCGTGGTGCGCGGCAGCGGACCGCTCACATATCAATGGTATTACTTCGGATTCCTCGTCCCCGGCCAGACGAACCGCGTGCTCCGGTTGCCGCACGTCGCGGCCGACCAGGACGGAGTTTATTCGGTGACGATCAGCAATGGCGCGGGCGTTACCAACAGCATGGATGCGACCCTGACCGTTCTGTTGCCGCCGGTCGTCCTGGCCGATCCGCCCAGCCAGACCGTGCGGCGCACGCAGACGGCGGTGTTCAGCATCCTCGTCGATGGGACGTCTCCCTTTACCTATCAATGGTATTTCAGCAACGCGCCCATCTCGGGCGCCACATCCGATACGCTCACGATCAATAACGTCCAGTTGATCCACGCGGGCGGCTATTACGTGGCGGTCACCAACAGCGCGGGCGGCATCGTCAGCGCGACCGCAGTCCTCACGGTGCCGACCAATGATCCGCCGGTCGCGGTGAATGATGGCGCGGCCACTTCGCAAAACCGTGCCGTGGGCCTGGCGTTCGTGAAATTGCTCGTCAATGACAGCGATCCGGACGGGGATGCCTTGACGGTGATCTCGACCAGCGCCACCAGCACCAACGGCGGGGGCCTCCAGTTGACCTCTACGAATATCATCTACACGCCGGTAAACGGGTTTTCGGGCAATGATCGGTTTACTTACACGATTAGCGACGGCCACGACAACACGGCGTCCGCGCAAGTCGAGCTATTCGTCGCCAATGGCAATCTGCCATCGGCGAATGTGGTGGTTCTTTCATCGGTTCCGGGCGGCTATTCGATCACCTTCGCGGGCGTTCCTGGAAAATCCTACGACATCC
>JBEEGQ010000081.1:0-6419 GCA_041166945.1 Verrucomicrobiota bacterium | reverse complement strand
GGCGTCGGCAACGCCGGCCTCCTGGGCGTCGCCATCGCGTTCCTCATCGTGTTTGGAATCGGCTGGGGTTTTTTCGATTGCAACAACATGCCCATCCTCTGCCAGGTGGTGCGGCCGGAATTGCGGGCCACCGGCTACGGCTTCATGAATCTCATCAGCATCAGTTGTGGGGGATTTGCCGACTGGGGTTTCGGCGCATTGCGGGATCGTCTCGTGCCGCTCAATCTGATCTTTGGTGTGTTCGGCGCCATCGCGCTTCTCTCGATCGTGCTCGTGCTGCTCATCAGGCCCCGCGCCGGATTGCAGGACAGCCAGGCTGTTACGCCTGATCGCTCAACACTTCCCGTATGACTTCCCCATGCACGTCGGTCAACCGGCGCTCGATGCCGTTGTGGTAATAGCTCAGGCGTTCGTGATCCAGGCCCAGCAGGTGAAGAATTGTTGCGTGCAGATCGTAGATCGTCGCCACTCCCTCCACGGCCTTGTAACCGAAATCGTCGGTGGCTCCATGACTGTAACCGCGCTTCACACCGGCGCCGGCCATCCAAATGGTGAACCCATGAGGATTATGGTCGCGACCGTTTGCGCCCTTTTGGAACATGGGCATCCGGCCGAATTCCGTCACCCACACCACCAGCGTCTGGTCGAGGAGCCCTCGCGCTTTGAGATCCTTCAAGAGCGCGGCGCACGGCTGGTCGAGGATGGGCGCATGAACGGCATACTGCTCCTTTAATGCCTTGTGGCCGTCCCAATTTCCCACTCCCTCGCCCATCGCGTAGGCGCCATTGAACAGTTGCACGAAGCGCACGCCGCGTTCGACGAGCCTCCGCGCCAGGAGGCAATTCCGGGCGAAACCCGCCTTCAGCGCGTTGCGATCATTGGCGCCGTAAAGATCGAGCGTCGCCCGGCTCTCCTGTTGAAGGTCCCCCACTTCCGCCGCGCCGAGCTGCATGCGCGCCGCCAGCTCATAACTCGAAATACGCGCCAGCAATTCGCTGTCGCCGGGATGTTGCGCCAGATGGCGATCGTTCAGGTATTTTAAAAAATCGCGCGTGCCCCGTTCTCCTGCCGCTGAAATTTCCCGAGGAGTCGCCAGATTCGGGATCGGCTTGTCCGCGTTAAACGGTGTGCCCTGGAAGACGGGCGGCAGAAATGCGGAGTTCCAATGATTGGGCCCGACTTGCGGCACTCCACGCGGATCCGGAATCGCCACAAACGCCGGCATGTCCTGGTTCGCACTCCCGAGCGCGTAGCTCACCCACGAGCCGATGCTCGGGAAACCGTCCAGGATATAGCCGGTTCCCATCTGGTTTTCCGCGGGGCCGTGCGTGTTCGACCTGGCGGTCATCGAATGGATGAAACAGAGTTCATCCGCCAGCTCCGCGAGGTTCGGCAGCAAATCCGAAATCATCTTCCCGCACTGACCGCGCGGTTTGAAATCCCACAGCGGCCTGGCCAGGTTGCCATTTTCGCCCTGAAACGTGATGAGCTTGTCCAGCCCGGGCATCGGCTGTCCATGGCGCCGCACCAGCTCCGGCTTGTAATCCCACGTCTCCAGATGACTGCACGCGCCCGAACAAAAGATCATCAGCACGTTCTTCGCCCGTGGCGCAAAATGCGGAGGGCGCGGCGCATTGGGATGCGAAGGCGCCCACTGCGGGCGTATCGGCGGCTTTCCGGCGGCGCAAAGTTTTTCGTCCGCGAGTAGCGCCATCAGGGCGACGCCGCCCAATCCCGTGCCGGCATGGCGCAGAAAATCCCTGCGATTGAGCAGTCCGCGTCCGGCATGGGAGAGACAAGTCACCGATTTTTAAACCACAAGCACCATCCGATTAAAATTCACTTTCAATCCACGTAGATGAGTTCATTGGCATTCAACAACGCGCGACAAAACAGCGCCAGCCCTTCGGCTCGAACGAGCGCCAGCGATGCCTCGATCTCCCCGCGCGTGGCCTCGCGCTGAAAGGCGAGCCGGAAGGCGCCTCGCACTTGCGCCTTTGGCTCCGGGCCGTTCTCCTTCCGCAGCCGCTCCGCCAGGAAGCCGGCTTGCTGCTGGATGAAACCGCTGTTGAGCAAATTGAGCGCCTGCAACGGCGTCGTGCTCCTCGTCCGTTTCGGGGCAATCTGACCACCATCGGGACAATCAAACACTCCGAAGACACCATCGGGCCGCTGGCGCACCACTGTGCCGTAAATCATCCGTCGCCAGGTATCTTCACCATAATCCCGGCGCGGCGCATACACGCGCACGTAGTTGTCGTTGGGCTCGAAGAAACTGAATCCTGGGCCGCCCATTCGCAGATCGAGCTTCCCGCTTGTCGCGAGGATCAAGTCGCGGATCGCCTCCGCCTCGAGGCGCCGTGGCGGATATCGCCACAGTAAACGCGAACCGGCATCCATCGCCATGCAGTCCGCGCGGATCGCGCTCGACTGACGGTACGTGGCGCTCATCACGATTAGCCGATGCATATGCCGAATCGACCAGGGCCGCGGGGCAGGCCGGAGGTCACGCGGCTCCTTTGCACTCACGCTCTCGACACCGAGGAATTCACAGGCCAGCCAGTCGAGTAATTCCGGATGGGTCGGGCGCGCACCGTTCGCTCCGAAGTCGCTCGGCGTGTTCACCAATCCCTCGCCGAAATGATACTGCCACAGCCGATTCACCAGAACACGGCTTGTGAGCGGGTTGGCCGGATTCGCAATCCACCGCGCCAATGCGAGGCGTCGCCGTTGGTTGTCGGTCAGTGTGGAAAAATCTCCGGTCCTCCCGGAAGCCTCAAACCTGAGCGACACCGCGCTCAAGGCGCCCGGAAGTATCGTATCGCGCGGCTGCATCGGATCGCCGCGATGCAACCGATGCGTCGGCGGCGGCTGCGCGACGAATGTTCCGCCGTAAAACGAAGTTCCTTTGCTGAGTTCATTGATGCGATTCTCCAGATCCGTCCGTTCCGCTGACAGGGCCTTGCATTCGGCGAGCGCGGCAGGAGGCAGGCCGGCGGGATGGAAGCTGGAACGCGGGCGGGCGCCGGGTCGAAACGGCTCGCGATCGACGGAGCCGGCCACGAGCCGCCAATCATTGGAACCCGCGGCCACTTCGATTCGGTAATCGACGGCCAGGCGATCGGAAAACTTCTGTTCGCGATCGCGTCCCCATTTGACCCGCGAAATCGTCATGGTTTGGGGAAAATCGATTTGGACCCAGCCTTTGCCGCGCTCGTTGGAAATCCAACTATGGCTGTTGCCCACCTTGCCATCGTTGAGATGTTCGAGCCGGTGAATTTCGGAATTCGGATAGACGCCCGAGGCGCTGGTCTGCGCCCCAGCGCTCGCCAGCGCAATGTTTCGCGGCTTGGATTCGGAAGTGTAAACTTCCAGTTCGTCGATGCAGGGTTCGGCATCGGTGGTGGCGTTGATGATGAACCGAAGGTGCCGGGCGCGAATCGGTTCGAAGTGTTCGACGTTTTGCCGCGGATGCACCGGCGCCCGAAGCTCATTGGTGTCGATCACCTGAGTTCGCGCCACCGGCTCCAACTCCGCCAGTCGCGCGTCAATCCGCTCCAGCCGCTGTCGATGTGCCGTCAATTCCTGGTCCTTCGCCGCGGTGTCCGCGGTCCGGAGCTGGCGTTCGCCGTGTTGCACGCCTTCAAAAATGGCTTTCAAGGCGTAATAATCCGCCTGTGGGATGGGATCGAACTTGTGATCGTGACATCGCGCGCATCCAACGGTCAGCCCGAGAAACGCGCTGGCGGTCGTGCTGACCATGTCATGCAATTCGTCCGCCCGCTGGTTGCTGGTGAGGACGGGGTCCGGACTTTTCACCTTGTCGTCCGGACCGGCCACGAGAAATCCGGTCGCGGCATCCGCACCGAGCGCATCACCAGCGAGTTGTTCGAGAATGAACTGGTCGTACGGCTTGTCCGAGTTAAAGGCGGCGATGACATAGTCCCGGTAGGGCCAGGCGTTGGGCCGGGGGGTGTTGACCTCGAACCCGGTCGTCTCCGCGAATCGGACCGCATCCAGCCAGTGTCGAGCCCAGCGTTCGCCGTAACGCGGCGAGTTCAGGAGGGTCTCGACAAGTTGCGCGTAGGCATCCGGGGAGCGGTCCTGTTCAAAGGCGCGCACCGCTTCCGAAGTGGGTGGGAGGCCGATCAGATCGAAATGGAGACGGCGAATCAACGTGCGGCGGTCCGCCTCGGGTGATGGAGTGAGTTTGCTGGCGGCGAGCCGGGCCTGGATGAATGCATCGATGGGATTGAGCGGCGCAATGGAACGTGAAGTGCGCGGTGCCACGCCAGGCACCTGAGGACAGACCAGCGGCTGGAGCGCCCAATTTGTCGTCGTTGCAGCAATCGCCCTGGCGCTCCCGACAATTATCAGCGTTGCCGTTATCAGGAAGGCCGCCCGGCGCGCGGGAGAGATTTCCCGGGACTTCATGCGCGCAAGGGGATCCGTGACATCCGGGTTGTAAGGACGCTCCTCCTCTCCCGCCCTTCGGGCACCCTTTCCTCCATTTCTAAAATGGAGGAGAGGGAGAGGGAGAGGAGGCGTTTTGGTTACTGGGCAGGAGGGGCAACGGGTCATCCGAGTGTTCGCGAGACCACCGTCAGGGATTAAACTTCCTCGAGCGGCGTCGACGCGTCGCCGAATTTGCCGGGCCGCACATTCATCTTGTCCATCATGGACAGGAAGAGACGGCACATCTGTCGGTTGGGCTTGTCCTTGTAGTCGAGAACGCGCCCGCCCTGGATGCGCCCGCCGCCGCCGCCCAATAACAGCACGGGCAACTGGCTGGCGTCGTGGTTGCCGTTCAACATGCTGGAACAATAGAGGAGCATCGTGTTGTCGAGCGCGGTGCGACCGCCTTCCTGGATGGCATCCAGCTTGCCCGCGATATAGGCCAGCTGCTGGATGAAAAACTGGTTCACCTTGAGCCAGTCCGCCGTGTCCGAATGCGACAGGAGATGATGGATCATGTAGTCCACCCCGAGATTTGGAAAACGGAGCGAGGAATGATCGTTGTTCAACTTCAGCGTGCAGAGGCGCGTGGTGTCCGTTTGAAATGCCAGCACCAGGATGTCGCTCATCAGCCGCATGTGCTCGGCGATGTCCTGGGGAATGCCATCCGCCGGGCGCGGGATATTCGGCGCGGACAACGTGGGCCGCCAGCCCTGCAATTCGCCTTTTTTCCCCGCCTGCTCGATGCGGAGTTCGACTTCACGAACGGAATCGAGGTATTCGTCGAGTTTGCGCTGATCATTCTGGCTGATGTGCCGCCGCACGTCCTGGGCGTCATTCAAGACGGCATCGAGAACACTTTTGTCGCCGCGCTGAACCTCGTCCTTGAACAGCCGGTCAAAGGCGAGCGCCGGATAAACCTCAAGTGGCGTCGGCGCGGTGGGTGACGTCCAGGAAATATGCGAGCTGTAGAGCATCGAATAATTCTTGTGAACGGAGGGATTCGATTTTTCGCAACCGAGCACGAGACTGGGCACCTTGGTGGAGCGCCCGTAACGCTGCGCCAGCAATTGGTCGATGCTGGTTCCGGAACGGATCTCGCCGCCCGACGCGAGAGGCGCGCCGGAAAGGAGGTTCCCCGTTTGTGAGCTGTGAATGTTGCCCTTGAGCGCCTCGGCGTTGAACAAGCCGCGAATAAAAAGTGTTTTTTCTCGAAACTCATGGAGGGGTGCGAGCACTTTTCCGAACTCCATTTCACGGCCTTCACCCTTCGCCCACCATTCCCTGCTGTGAAAACCATTCCCAGAAAACAGCACGGCGAGGCGGACTGGCGCTTCGCTCGCAGGCTTCATGCCAGCGGGCGGGGTGTCGCCCCACACGGTGAGAGACTCCATCCAGGGCAGCGCCATGGTGACGCCCACGCCGCGAAGAAACGTCCGACGAGAAAATCGATGGTTGCTCATGGCGATTTAGTGAATTGCAGGATCCATATCATGTTCGAGCGCGGTTGGCACTGAAACTTTTGGGCCATCCGCCTTCATCGGCGACGTGGCCGGGGCGCTGTGGCCGGTTGAAGCGGGGCGATGAGGATTCATTCGTCGAGGGGCGTATCGCTGCCGCGGATCTGGAGAAACTGTTGGCTCCGCACAATGGTTTCGATGGCGGCGCTAAAATGATAATCGTGCTCGCGCAACTGCTGTTGCATGCGGGCCACCAGTGGTTTGTCCGACAATTGCACGCCGCGTCCCAGCGCGTAGCCGAGAAGTTTCCGGCAGAATTGCCGCAACACCACGTCGCGCTTTTGGTTGAGCAGATAGCCGCGCAAATCGTTGGCGCCGGACACCGGGGTGCCATCCATCAGTTTCGCGCTCGTCTCGATGGGTCGATCCCCGAGGTCCCGCGTGCGGGCCCGGCCGATGGCGTCGTAACCTTCGAGGGCAAAACCGTAGCCATCGATGCGGGCA
>JBEEGQ010000080.1:0-8441 GCA_041166945.1 Verrucomicrobiota bacterium | reverse complement strand
GGCGGCTCTGCCGGTTGGCAACCGGCGAAACAGCGGACTGCCAGTCCGCGCTACGGCGGCGGGCGTAGCGCCGATTGGCAATCGGCTGTATCGCGGAGTGGCACTCCCCACACGCGCCGGCCTGGATTGAGCGACGCAAAGGGATGAACGATGCGGAATGTGAAAGTAGGCGGCTCTGCCGGTTGGCAACCGGCGAAACAGCGGACTGCCAGTCCGCGCTACGGCGGCGGGCGTAGCGCCGATTGGCAATCGGCTGTATCGCGGAGTGGCACTCCGCAAACGCGCCCGCCTGGTGTGAGCGACGCAAAGGGATGAACGATGCGGAATGTGAAAGTGGGCGGCTCTGCCGGTTGGCAACCGGCGAAACAGCGGACTGCCAGTCCGCGCTACGGCGGCGGGCGTAGCGCCGATTGGCAATCGGCTGTATCGCGGAGTGGCACTCCGCAAACGCGGCGGCCTGGTGTATGCGCCCCGACGGGATGAACGACGCGCGAGCAGAACAGCTATCACCGCTTCCACGTTTACCGTGCGGATGAAACCGGCGGCGGAAGAAAAATTGAAAGTCCAATTCAGGAACGAGGCGTCGCGGAAAACGAACGTTCAGTTCCACCCGCAGAACAGTCGGTGCTGGTGTGGGCCGCGTAAAGATCCTGCTGAGCCAGCAAAACCTCGACATAACTGTCCACGCCTTGTCGATAGCGGGCGCTTGATCGCTATTTGAGCCAGTGAATTTTTATTTGCTTCTCCAATGCCTTGAACTCTGGGTCGCCGGTGACGAGTTCGGCCTTTTTCTCCTTTGCCAGCGCCGCAGCGAAGGCGTCGGCCAGGCTCAGCTTGTAGCTGACCTTGAATTCGGCGGCCGCGTCCGCCAACTCGCGGGTGGCAGGGTGAAACTCGATGGGCAGGCCCTGGAGGATCTTGGCGGCCTCGCCCCAAGCCTTCGCGCCGTCCTTTTTGACGATGGAGTATTTCACTTCGGCGTAGCTGACCTCGGTCATGTTGAGCGGCGAGTCCTTTTTGCCGGCGGTGACCAGCAGGTTTTCAACAATTTCGGCGCCGGACGCGTCGCGGAAATACGCGAGCAGGGCGAAACTGTCCAACACCTTACCGGGCATGGCGATCCTCCAGTTCCTTTTCCTGCTTCTTGTGGGCGGCCCAATCCCCGGCGAGGGGTTGCTCACCTGGTTTGCCCCTGAGGATCCCGCGTCCTCGGCGGATAAGGGCGGCGGTCACGGGCTTGAGGAGGATACCATCCGCAGTGGCCTGCACCACGCATTTGGTGCCGTCCTCGATGTCGAACTGTTTCCTTAGCCAGCTGGGGATGACTACCTGGCCCTTGGTGGTGAACCAGACGGCGTCAGATTTGATTGTCCTATTCATGACGAATAATCTGACAATTTATAATAAGTCCGTCAAGACGTTAACATTCTTACATTAAGTGCAAATGCGGATTTCGACTTGGCCCGCAGCGGTTGTAAGCGAGCCGAGGGAAGCGCTGAAATGTCGAGCGGTTGAAAGCCGAGTATCCGTTAAGAGAAATCTGATTCGCGCACTTGGTGCGGTTGCAGTCGCCGGGCAGAAACGCCTCCTCTCCCCTCCCTCTCCTCCATTTCCGAAATGGAGGAGAGGGTGCCCGAAGGGCGGGAGAGGAGGACCGGCGTTACGGGGAACAATGCGCGGACAAAAGTTCCGGGGAATCCGCGGCTACGAGCCCTTGGCTTGCTTTACGATTTCCAGCCGCCGCCGAGGGACCGGTAGAGTGCGACGGCGTTGAGGAGACGCGCGGCCTGGAATTGCAGAAGATTTTGTTGGGCCGCGTAAAGATCCTGCTGCGCCAGCAAAACCTCGACATAACTGTCAACGCCCTGTCGATAGCGCGCCGTGGTGAGGTCGAAACGTATCTGCTGGGAATTCAGGAGCAGCTCCTGAGCCCTGAGCTTTTCATCCAGAATGGAACGCACCGCCAGGGCGTCCGCCACTTCACGAAACGCCGTTTGAATGGCTTTTTCATAATTGGCCACTTCCATTTTTTTGCCGATTTTCGAGACAGCCAGCTTCGCCCGGGTGCCGCCGACATCGAAAATCGGCACGGAAATTTGCGGCGAAAAACTCCAGGTTTGGGACGGTCCGGTGAACAGGTCGGAGAGCTTGGCGCTGGCAGTCCCCGCGGAACCGGTCAGCAGAATCTTCGGAAAAAAAGCCGCGCGCGCCGCGCCAATGTCCGCATTGGCTGCTTTCAACGTGTGCTCGGCGGCGAGAATATCCGGACGTCGCTGCAACACCTCCGATGGAACTTCCGCCGGAAAATCGGTGAGAAGGCGCTGTTCGCGGAACGGATGGCCGGCCGGCAGGTCGTCCGGCAACGTTTGACCGACCAGCACCACCAGGGCGTTTTCCGACTCGGCCAGCAGCTGTAGGTAACTTGCGGCATTGACGCGAACCGTCTGGACCTGTCCTTCGGCGGTCCGCAAATCGAGTTCCGATGCCGCACCCGCCTCGAAGCTGCTCTTGATCAAATTGTAGGAGGATTGCACCACCTCGAGCGTTTGACGCGCGATCGCCCGCGCCTCGCGCAACCGCAATTGCGTCAGGTATTCCGTCGCCACTTCGGAGACGAGCGCGATCTGAGCGCTTTTTCGAGCTTCCTCTGTCGCGAAATATCTTTCCAATGCCTCCTGCTTGAGGCTGCGAACGCGTCCGAAGAGATCCACCTCGTATGAGGCGCCCACGTTGATGCTGTAAGTGGTGAGAATGCTGCCTCCGTTGAACGCGGTGACCGCTCCTGAAAATTTTTGCCGGACCATGCTGGCGCCTCCTTCGATGCCTGGATAAAGAGCGGCGCGCTCGATGCGATATTGCGCGCGTGATTGCTCGACGCGGAGGGCGGCGATGCGGAGGTCCCGATTATTATCGAGTGCCAGCGCGATCAGTTGCTGCAACCGCGGATCATCAAAGAACTGCCGCCAATCCATGTTGGAAGCGATCGTGTCCGCGGCGTTGGTGTGGCCGGAATCCTTTGGCCACGTGGAGCCGACCGGGGCGACCGGCCGCTCATACTTTGGAATCATGGTGCAACCGCCCGACAGCGCGGCGACGCACAGAGTTAAAAACAAATTCCTCGTCATACAGTTGGCTGTTTGCCGGCATCTGTGCCGCCGGTGCTTTCGGCGACCGTATTGCGGGCTGTGCTGCCCCTGAAAATCCGCCGAACCACGACGTAGAACACGGGAATTAGAAAGATGCCCAGCGATGTGGCCGCGAACATTCCGCCGGCGACGCCGGTGCCGATGGCGTTGCGGCTCGCGGATCCCGCCCCCGTGCTGATGACGAGCGGCATGACTCCGAGGATGAACGCGAACGACGTCATGAGAATCGGTCGAAGCCGCAGATGCACCGCCTCGAGAGTCGCCTCGACCAGGCCCTTCCCGGCGAGTTGCAGGTCCTTGGCATATTCGATGATCAAAATGGCGTTCTTGGTGGCGAGCCCGACTGTGGTGAGCAGGCCCACCTTGAAATAAACGTCGTTCGGCAGGCCGCGCAGCTTGGTCGCGAGCAGGGCTCCCAAAACTCCCAGCGGCACCACCAGGATTACCGAGAGCGGAATGGACCAGCTTTCGTAGAGCGCCGCGAGGCACAGAAAAACGACCAGGAGCGAAAGGGTGTAGAGCGTGGGGGCCTGCGAGCCTGACAAGCGTTCCTCGTAGGATTGGCCGGTCCATTCAAAGCCGATCCCGGACGGGAGTTTCGCCACCATCGCCTCCATCGCGTCCATTGCGTCGCCCGTGCTTTTTCCGGTCGCGGGAGCGCCGACCAGTTCATAGGAGGGAAACCCATTGTAGCTCTGCAATTGCGGGGAGCCATAAATCCATTTCACGGTCGTGACGGCGGCGAGCGGCACCATCGTGCCTGTCCGGTTGCGGACATGGATATTTTTAATGTCATCGGGCGACATGCGGAAGGGGGCATCCAGCTGAACAATGACTCGCTGGACGCGATTGCCATTGATGAAATTATTGACGTAGGCGGATCCGAGGGAGGTTTGCAGGGTGCTGTTGATGTCGCCCAATGCCACACCCAGCGCGCTGGCTTTTCCCTCGTCCACATCGATCTTCAACTGCGCGGCGTCGTCGAGTCCCTGCACGCGCACCCCGACCACCAGGGGATTGGCGGCGGCGAGTCCGAGCAATTGATTTCGCGCCGCCAACAATTTCGCGTGGCCCAGCCCCGCCAGGTCCTGCAATTGCAAATCGAATCCGGTGGAATTGCCCAGCTCATTAATCGCGGGCGGGTTCAGCGGAAAAATAATCGCATCCTTGATCGCCGCGAATTTGCCGGCGGCGCGGGCGATCACCGCCTGGACCGTGTGTTGGGCGCCTTTTCGATCCCCCCAGTCTTTCAGCCTGCCAAAGGAGAGCGCGGAGTTCTGGCCGCGTCCATTGAAGCTGAAGCCGGCCACCGTGATGAAGCTTTCGATCTCCGGCTGCTTTAAGAAGTATTCCTCGACCTGCCGGAGAACCTCATCCGTCCGTTCCTGCGCCGCGCCGACGGGGAGCTGAATGTTGGTGATGAAATAGCCCTGGTCCTCGGCCGGCAGGAACGATGAGGGCAGGTGGGTGTAAAAGAATCCGACCAATAAAACGATTCCCACAAAGGCCACCATCGACATCCAGCCATGCTGAAGGATGCGCGCGATGGACGATTGATATCGCGTCGTTGTTTTGGAAAAGGCCCGGTTGAACCAGCCGAAGAATCCGCCTTTCTCCTGCTTGTGCCCCTTGGCAACCGGCTTCAACAGCGTCGCGCAGAGCGCCGGCGTCAGCGACATTGCCAGAAAAACCGAAAACAGCATCGACGACACCAGCGAGAGCGAGAATTGGCGGTAAATCGTTCCGACCGATCCGCTGAAGAAAGCCATGGGGATGAACACCGCCGTCAGCACCAGCGTGATCCCGATCAGTGCGCCGGTGATCTGGCCCATCGCCTTGCGCGTGGCTTCCAGCGGCGACAAGCCCTCCTCGGCCATGATGCGTTCCACGTTCTCCACCACGACGATGGCGTCATCCACCAGGATGCCGATCGACAGCACCATCCCAAACATGGTCAGCACGTTGATGGAAAATCCAAATGCGAGCATCGCGCCGAACGTGCCGAGGAGCGCCACGGGCACGACGATGGTGGGGATGAGAGTCGCGCGGAAGTTTTGCAGGAACAGGTACATCACGAGGAACACCAGCGCGATGGCCTCGACCAGCGTCTTGAGAACCTCTTCGATCGAAATCCGGACGAAGGCGGAGGTATCAAGCGGGTAATCGACGCGAACGCCCGGAGGAAAAAACTTGGAGAGCTCGGTGACCTTTTTGCGGACGGCGGCTGCGGTGCTGAGTGCGTTGGCCGAAGGGGACAGCTTGATGGCAACGGCTGCCGACAAGTGCCCGTTGACGCGCGCCTTGGTGCCGTAGTTTTCGGCGCCCAGGGCAACGCGCGCGACATCCTTCAACAGCACACGCGAGCCGTCGGGATTTGCGCGCAGGAGGATGTTTTCAAATTCCGGGACGGTGCGCAGCGTCGTGCGCCCTTGCATGATGACATTGAGCTGCTGGCCCTTGACCGATGGGGTGGCGCCGATTTGCCCGACAGGCACCTGCTTGTTTTGATTTTCAATCGCCGTGGTGACGTCGGCCGCCGTGAGACTGAAGCTATTCAGCCGATCCGGGTTCATCCAGATTCGCATGGCGTATTGCGATCCGAACATGTTGGCTTCGCCGACGCCCGACACGCGCCGGATGGGATCCAGGACGCTGGAGGCGATGTAGTTTCCCAGGGCAACCTCGTCCAGGCTGTCGTCGGTGGTGGACAGCGTGAAGAACATCATGAAGTTGCGGGTGGCCTTGGCGACAACCACTCCCTGCTGCTGCACCGTTTGCGGGAGGCTCGGCGTGGCGAGTTGAACCTTGTTCTGCACCTGCACCTGCGCGGTGTCGGGATTGGTTCCCGGGAGAAAATACAACGTCACTGTCGCCAGCCCCGCGGCATCGCTGCTCGACGACATGTAGAGCAGGTTGTCAATGCCGTTGAGCTGTTGCTCGATGACGGAGGTCACCGTTTCCTGCAATGTTTCAGCCGAGGCGCCCGCGTAGTTCGCCGTGACGGAGATCGAGGGAGGCGCCACGTTGGGATATTGGGCGACGGGGAGCTGGGTGATGGCCAATCCGCCGAGCACCATGATCAGGATGGAAACCACCCATGCAAAAACGGGACGGTCGATGAAAAATCGCGCCATGACGTCTCCTTAGTTGGTCTTCAGGCGATTCTCCGCGCCAGCCGGAGGCGCGGGGACAAAGGGGACAGGCACCACTGTCGAGCCGGGTGGCGCTTTTTGTGATCCTTCCACAATGACCCGTTCCCCCGCTTTTAAGCCCGCGGTCACGATGACCTTTGTGCCCACGGTTCGGTCGATTTCGATGTTGCGAAGCTCCACCGTGTTCTGGCCATTCACCACCAGCACCGTCGCGGCGCCAGCGCCGGCGCGCGAAATCGTCCGTTGCGGAATTGTGAGCGCATTGGTGTTGATGCCCTCGACGATTTGCGCGCGGGCAAACATTCCCGGCATCAACAGGTTCTCCGGATTTGGAATTTCCGCCCGGAGCGTAATCATTCCAGTGGTGGGATCGACTGCGATATCCGAAAACAACAACTTGCCGGGGTGGGAATAAATCGTTCCGTCCTCGAGCATCAAGGTGAGACCCGCCTGCCCCGGCGCGGTGGTTTGGAGCGACCCGTTCGCGAGCGCCCGTTTCAGCCGGAGGACCTCGGTGCTGGACTGCGTAAAATCAAAATAGACGGGATCCAGCTGGCGAATCACCGCCAGTTGTGTGGCTTCAGTGGCGCTGACGAGTGTTCCCTCGGTGACGAGGGCTTTGCCGATGCGTCCGGCGATGGGGGCGGTGACCTTCGAATAGCCGAGGTTCAATCCGGCTGTTTGCCCGGCCGCCTGGGCGGCCAGCACATCGGCCTCGTTCTGGCCAAGCGTCGCCACGGATTCGTCGTAGACCTGCTTGCTGATGGCGTTGATTTTGACGAGTTCCTCGTAACGCGCGACCCGTCCCTTGGAC
This sequence comes from Verrucomicrobiota bacterium, assembly GCA_041166945.1. Taxonomy (GTDB): domain Bacteria; phylum Verrucomicrobiota; class Verrucomicrobiia; order Limisphaerales; family JADJPG01; genus DASTLJ01. Next base: position 1,329 of record JBEEGQ010000080.1, on the reverse strand, counting down.
TCCTTGAATGCGGCCTCGGCCTTGGCGAGCGAAGCCTTGGTGCTGTTGAAGGCTGCCTGCAATGGAACCGGATCAATTTCAAAAAGGAGCTGGTCCTGTTTGACGTTGGCGCCCTCCTCAAACAATCGCTTCAGCAAAATGCCCGTCGCGCGGGCGCGCACCTGGGCCTCGCGCATCGAATTGATCCGGCCGGGCAACTCCGTGGTGTGATCCAGCCGTTCAGCCGAAACGGTGATGACGGAGACTTCGGCCGGCGGGGGTGCCGGCGGTTTTGTATTCTTTTTTCCGCAGGCTCCCATCACAACGGCAAGGGGAGCGACGACGGCGAAAAGAAGGGTCTTTGAAAACGTGACGTTCATAAAAAGGCGGGAAGGATCAGGCGGCCCGAAATCCCGCGGCGGCAAACGAGATGAGCTTTTGGATTTGCTGCTCGACATCGACGGGCTCGAGCCAGCCGGGAAGAAATTTATCCTTGGTCAAATGCCAATGGTGCAGGGCGCCGAATGTAAATCGCATGCGCCAGAAAATTTCGGAGCGCGAGAGGTGGGGGAGGGCCTTCATCAGGACGGCATCGAACCGTTCCATCAACGGGGCGAACTGGCGCTTGAGAAGCGCCTCGATTTCGGGGTTGGGCTCGGCGAGGCAGCGGCCGAACAGCTTGGAGAATGCCTTGCCGCCCTTGGGGGTGGCGAATGAACACTGGACTGTGGGACGGATCAAAGCCTCCAGGATCGCCTCGAGATGGGATTTCTTTCTTCCAGACTGCCGGAGGTCATCGAGCGCGGCGAGTCGCGCGGCGTTCACGGGGACAACGCGCCGCTCGAACACGGCGGCGATGAGGTCCTCCTTGCTGCCAAAATGATAATTAATGGAGGCGAGGTTGACGCCCGCCTTCCGGGTGATGTCGCGAATGGACACCCTGTCAAACCCCCGTTCGCTGAACAATTCCTCGGCGCCGTCCAGGATGCGCGCCCGGGTATCCTTCGGTTTGTTCATACGATCGTTTGAAACGATTGTATGGATCCCGCGGGCGCGTCAACTGTTTAGTTTGGGATCCGACCTGCGACCTCCTCCAGCCGTCGCCTTTGTGATGCATTTCCGTCAGACGATGGCGCTGCTCGCCGCGTAGCGCCGATTGGCAATCGGCTGTACCGCGGAGTGGCACTCCGCCAACGCGCCGGCCTGGTGTGAGCGACGCAATGGAAAGACCGACGCGTGATGTGAAAGTGGGCGGCCCTGCCGGTTGCCAACCGGCGAAACAGCGGACTGCCAGTCCGCGCTACGGTTGCCGTGTAGCGCCGATTGGCAATCGGCTGTATCGCGGAGTGG
>JBEEGQ010000079.1:0-4516 GCA_041166945.1 Verrucomicrobiota bacterium | reverse complement strand
CTGCGCGAACCCCTGTAAAAAAGCCTGTGCCAGCAGCGGTATATCGTCCTTTCGATCGCGCAACGGCGGCAGGTGAATCGGCAGAACATTCAACCGGAAAAACAAATCCTCCCGGAAGGCGCCCGCCCGCACCCGCTCCGCCAAGTCCCGGTTCGTGGCGGTCACCAGTCTGACATCGCTGCTCAAGGTCTTGTTCGATCCGATCCTTTCGAAAGTGCGTTCCCCCAAAAACCGCAGCAGCTTCACTTGCACCGTCGCATCGATCTCCCCGATTTCATCCAGGAACAAAGTGCCGCCATGAGCCTGCTCGAATCGGCCCACCCTTCTTTCGTGCGCTCCCGTAAACGCCCCGCGCTCGTGCCCGAAAAGCTCGCTCTCCAGCAGCGTTGCCGGCAACGCCGCGCAATGCACCGTCACCAGCGGTCCCTGCCGGCGCGGACTCAACTGATGAATCGCCTTCGCAATCAATTCCTTGCCGGTCCCGCTCTCGCCCAGGATCAACACCGTCGTCTTCGCCGGCGCCACCTGCCGGACAATGTCGAACACCTCCATCATCTCCGCCGACTGGCCGATGATGTTTTCGAGGCCGAACTTTGTCTCGAGCCGCTGCCGCAATGCCGTGTTCTCGCTCTCGAGCTCATGGCCCCGCAGCGCCCGCGCGATGCGCATCTCCAGCTCCTCGATTTGCAGGCGTCCTTTCGCGATGTAATCGTCCGCCCCGCCTTTCATGGCCTGCACTGCCAGTTCCTCGGACCCGTAGGCCGTCATCAGGATGCACACGGGCGGTTTCGAGAGGGACTTGGCCCGGGCGATCAATTTCATCCCGTCCTCGTTAGGCAGCCGAAAGTCGGTCAGCAACACATCGAAATGTTCGCGCTCCAGCAGCTCCATCGCTGCCGTGGCGTCCTCGGCGACATACACATCAAAGCGGTCCTCCAGCGCCGCGCGCAATCCTTCGCGCGTCGGTTTTTCGTCATCAACAATCAATAGTGTGGCCTGACCCATGCGTTCCGAAGGCCTGATTTACGGGAAAACCTCGCCGGTGTGAAGCTCCGGGTTTTTGTCGACGCGCTGTTCTCCTCTGTTACGTCCGATACAGCCGATTGCCAATCGGCGCTACCTGCGCGTCGCGGAGTGCGCCCGTCCCGGGCGCAGCAACTCCTAACGTCGCTCGGCGTTCGAGTATTCAGCCCGGTGAAAATAAGGAACCTGCTGCGGCCGAGGACTGCCGCATTCCGTGAGAGACGGGCGTTGGACCGTCGTAGCGCCGACTGGCAGTCGGCTGTATCGCCGGTTGGCAACCGGCGGGGGAACGAATTGACAGACCACGGTGCAGGCATGCCATCGGGTGGTCCAACTCAATCCAGTTTCTGGCCCGGGCGGAGTGCCACTCCGCGATACAGCCGATTGCCAATCGGCGCTACCTGCGCGCCGCGGAGCGCGCCCGTCCCGGGCGCAGCAACGCCCAATGGCCTAGGTTGTGCCCGGGCGGATTTGTGCCCATTGACCGCGGATCAGCGCGCGCACTTCAGGGGTGCACGGAGGCAGTTTTGTCACGTCGAGGAAATTCAGATCGAATGTCCATTGCCGGATGGGCGGCGAATAGACGCCTGAACCGCCCCACGAGTTGGTCGATGTCTTCGAATAAAACATCACCACCATCGAACCGTTGTAAGCCAGGGTGCGGCTGGTCCAATCCTCGAGGAACCGCGGAAAATTCTCGACGCCGCCGCTGTAGCTGGTTCCGTTGCTCGGCACGATCCCGCCCATGAAAGCCGCATTCACCGTCGTATCGCCAGCGATCCGGCTCGAGAGCGCGGCGGCGCCATTGCCGTCGTTCCAGGCCGTCGACAGCAGATTGATCGAGTCGCCAATCAACGCGGCGGGCTTGGTGGATGAAGTGTTGGTGGTTCCCAGGTGAAACGCGGGCGCGTTGTAATGGCCCTGCACGTAAAGCGGATTGGGCGATGCCACCGTCAATCCCAGCGGCGGAAGGGTCTGACCATTTTTCAAGCGCACGCCGGATTCCGTCGAGCCCGTCTGGGAACGCATGTCCGCGACATACAGCGATCGGACATCGCGTCCGCCCAGCGCCGGCCACAGGTTGGTGTTGGACGCGCTCCAGATGCGGAGTTTGTCGACGTCCAGTTCGCTCGTCTTGATGGTCTTGCCTTCGCGTTGATTGTAGAAAGTCACGTTGGTCTTGAGCCATTGGTTCCATTCGCCCGAGGTGACGGTGCTGGCGAAATTGTTGAACAGGCCGCTTTTCACAGTGACCGTGGTATTCGAAACGAGAACGACCAGATCGGCCTTGTTGTAAAATCGTTGTTTGCCCATCGGCGAAGCCGGGTCCTCGGACGATGGCGGGATTTCGACGATGGCTTGCACGGCATCCGGACTGTTGTTGGTTCCGACGGGGAGCGTGAGGGCGCTGGTGTTGGCGTCGTGCTCAGCCTGGTAGATGACCTGGCTGCTGCCGAGCGAGCGCACGCTCGGGTCGTTGGTATGCTTGTTTTGGATGATGGCGCCGGCGGCTGTCACGTGGCTTTGAAACGTGAGGGTGCTGACCGGCTGAAGGTTGATGTTGTTGTTGCCATGCACCCGGCCGGTGATGGTCATGTTCGGCCCGGGATTGATCTCGAGGTCCATCGAATAAAAAATCGCGAATTGAAAAATTGGAATCGATGCGAGTTGCACCTCCTGTTTCACGCCGGTGCTGATATCGTACGGAAGCCCGTTCATGCGCGCATTGGAAATGACCCGATAGGTGGATGCGAGGCCGTAGATGCCCTGGTATTGGGACTGGAGCGGGACGTAGGCGGAGGCGGCGAGGCGCTCGACATACATGCGGTTGGTGGTTCCTGCGACATCGCTGAACGTGAATCCAGACCATGTGGAGCTCTCCGCAGTCGTGGGAGTGAGCAATCGATAGCTGCTGACATTGGCCCAGACGAGCGACTCGCCTTGCGCCTGAAAGTCGCGGGAGACGTTCGCAAGGACCTTCTCCGTGGCGGCCTCCGCGGCGGCGGCGGTGCTGAAGTATTGATTGTTGCGATCGTTCAGATGGGAATTGGTCATGGACCATTTCAAAGCCGAGCCCAGCACGAGCAGGCTGATGCTGGCGAAAAAAAGGACGACTAGGAGCGTGTAACCGCCCTGCGCGCCACACCTCGCGAGGCCGGCCCCAGGCGATCGCGCGAATTCGAGAGGAGCGCCCGGCTGCGGGGCCGGCGGCCGGCGATGGGATTTGTTGTGAATGTTCATGCTTACTCCAGGGTGCGCCGCGTGATCTTTGTGCGTAGCTGATAGAAGTCATACAAACTTCCCGGCCCGATGCTCACGGTCGGATATTCCAGCTGGTAAAATTGCAGGGCCAGCCCGATGACCCGGTTGTTTTCGTTGTTCGTCAGAATCGTGCCGTTGAAATCCTCGGAGGTGAAGACCACCTGGTTGCTGATCGCTGTGGCGATCACCGTCGGTGTTGTCTCGCCGCTCACGATGCGCTTCAGCTTCTGGTCCGTGTCCCGAAAATAGCGGACGAACGAATTGGTGTCGGTGGTGGGATACACCTGTATCGCGCTGCCCCGCTGCGGGGTGTCGACAGACACTTCGGCGAAGCCGGTGGCATTCCCAGAGCCGATGCGGATGATTTTGGCGGCGCGAATTTCGGTGACCATGTAACCCACGGCAGCCCGCGCATCGTCACTGGCGCCGAGTTTGGTCTTGCTCATCTCGAACAATTTGAGCCCGAACACATGGGCTGCGAGCACTCCGGCCATCACGAGCAACACCAGCACCATCGTGATCATCAACTCGGGCAGCGTGTGTCCCCGCTGACGCCGCCGATCCCCGATTTTCAGGCGCGACCCGATTCGAAGGCGCCACGTTTTGGTGTCCGGCTGGGCCACATTGACATCCGGACTGGCATTTAAGTTGAGAGGGGCAAACCCGCGCACTCGCGGGAACCGTTCTTCCGGCTCGTTCGATTTGTGGAAAAAAAAGTTCATTGATCAGGCGCCCGGTAGGACGTGACGGTGTTTGTGAACCACCCGTGGTTCGTGAATTTCCAAACGCAATCGACCCGCACCATTTTCAGGGGAGGATTGGCGCTGATGGTGGCGACCGTCGTCGTGACCACCCCGTAAACGATGTTGGTGCCGGAGAGGGGCACGTCGAGGATGTTGGTCATGACGGGAAAATTCGCCTGGATGACGCGATCGACGGAGGGCCATGCGCCGGGATCCCATTTGGCGGCGCGCATCTGCTCGAGGCGTTGCAGCGCCATCGAATTTGCGGCCAGGGAATAGGCGGACCACTCCGCTTTGTTCGCCGTGAGGATGTAGCCTTTTACACTGGCACTGACCGTGAGGAGGGCGATGCCGAGGGCCATCACGAGCTCGACCAGCGTGCCCCCTTGCGTGTCGCGGTGACCTGGGAAGAGATGACTTCTGATTTTCATGTTGTGAGTGCCTGCGATTATTTCTTCACCTCCCTGTGATCTGATTGCCGGGAAGTG
>JBEEGQ010000078.1:0-7793 GCA_041166945.1 Verrucomicrobiota bacterium | reverse complement strand
GAGACGCCGACCCTGCCGAAGCACGAAGAGCTCGCGCTGGATCCGCTCTCTCCGTACGCGGTGAGCAAGCTCGCCACGGAGACGTACGCAAAAGTCTTCCATGGCATCTACGGAATGGAGACGGTTGCGCTGCGCTACTTCAATGTCTTCGGTCCGCGCCAGGATCCGAACGGCGCTTATGCGGCGGTCATACCACGCTGGATACAGGCCTTGCTGGAAAACAAGCCGGTGGAAATCTTTGGGGACGGCGAGACGACTCGCGATTTTTGTCATGTCGAGAACGTGGTTCAAGCCAACCTGCTGGCAGCGACAACGCCCCTGGAGACTTCGAGCGGAGTCTTCAACATCGCGTGTGGCGAGCGGTCCAGTCTGAATGCGCTCTTCCGGTTGATTCAGGATTCACTGATGCCAGTGGATTCGAACCTGGCCAAACGAAAGCCCGAGCATCACGCGTGTCGGCCCGGTGATGTGCGCCATTCGAGAGCGGACATCACGCGCGCTCGAGAGATGCTGGGCTATTCTCCCACGCATGAGGTGACGCGGGGACTGGAGGAGGCGCGGGACTGGTATGTCCGTGACCTGCGCCGGCGTCAGGCGGAGTAAAAATGTGCAACACGAACGTGATTCGCCGGCTGCCCAGGATTTTTGAGCCGGGAAATTCACGGGTCCATGAAAGAAAGCGGCCGGGGATCGCGGCGGCCATTCTTGTAGGGATCCTTTGCGGACGGGTGGGAGCAGCAGCGCAGGGCGCTGGTGACGACCTCTTCGCGGATGGAGCGGCCGTTCATCTTCGGATCGAGGTTCCCCCGGCGGCGATGGAGGTTTTGCGGCGTTACGCTTTTCGCCGTGAGGTGCGGCAGGAGGAACGAACGTCAGTGAGATGCACGGTTCGCGAGGGAACCAATTCATGGTCCCCCGTCGCGCTGCATCTCAAGGGCAGCATGGGGAGCTTTCGAAATGTCGATGACGCCCCTTCGTTCACGTTGAATTTTTCCAAATACGCACCGCGCCAGCGTTTTCATGGCCTGGAAAAAATCTCGTTGAACACGTCGGTGCAGGACCCGACGCGGGTGAGCGAGAAATTATGCCGCGAACTTTACACGCGTGGCGGGATTCCGGTGCCGCGGGCGGGATATGCGACGGCGGAATGGAACGGGCGGCGGCTCGGAGTATTTGTTTTGCTGGAAGGCTGGAACGAGCAATTTATCGGACGGCACTTTGGTGATTCGCGAGGCCCGCTTTATGAAGGGCCGTTTCTTTCCGACATCGATCACGAGCCGATCGTGGCATACGGCCAGGCGGCGGCAGGTCGGTCGAGCATCCCGCGGCTTCTGTCGGCCGCGCGCGAGATCGATCCGTGGCGGCGCTGGGTGCGCATGGGTGAGGCGCTCGACATGGATCGGTTTGCGAAATTGCTGGCGCTCGATTTCCTCTCGTGGAACGGCGATGGGTACGCGCTGCATGCGAACAATTATCGCATCTTCCTGGATCGCTCCCAGAACCGGTTGGTTTTTCTGCCGCACGGCATGGACCAGATGTTCACACTGCCGGACGCTCCGTTGCTGGCGGGAGGCGATGGGCTCGTCGCTTCCGCCGTGCTCTCGATTCCCGAGGGGCGCCAGCGTGTCCTCGATCACGTTCGTGGATTTCGGAATTCCTTTTTCCAGCCCGATTCGATTCGCACCCGCGCGCTCCAACTGGGGTCAGCGGTGGGTCAGCTTTTAGGACGCGAAGCGGGCCTGACGAATGGCGCGCCTCCCGCGCACACGCAAGCGGTCGCCGATTTTGTGCAACGGATCACTGAGCGCATCCACTCGATCGACCAGCAATTGGCGGCCAGCTCGAACGCGACGCCGATCCGGACTGGCGAAAGCCTGGTTCCCACCTTGTGGACCAATCGGACCGTCGCCGGGATTCCTTTTTTTGAACAGTGCCGGGCTCCCGCCGCTCTCGGCATTTCAAACGCGCCCGGATCAGCCGGGGCATGGGTGACGGTTCAATGGCTGGAGCAGGGTCGTTACAATTTGCGCGGGGTGATGCGGCGCGGGCCGCTCTCCGGCGCGATGACGAATCTCGCGACGTGCGGTTTTCGAGTGTTGGCGCCCCGGAAGCGTTCGTTGGGACTGGATTGGGGCTGGGACAGCCGGCGTCGTGCCGGGGATGAACGGATTCAGCTCACTGGGGCATTGTTGAGCGCGGCATCGGGGACGAATTGGGCGGAATTGAACTGTGAAATCGATGTGCGCCAGCCGTTGGCTGAGCTCGAATTGTTGTGTGAAGCATCGGGCGCCGGCGCGGTTCTGTTTGATTTGCACTCGTTGCGGCTGACGCGCCTGACGGATCCGGGAAGGGATTGAATGGTGACTGGAATGACGAGGGGTTTTGTTCGTTCGTCGTCATCCGGATGTGCAATTGGCTTGTCGGCTCGCGGCGACGGGTGCCATAGATTTCGCCATGAATGCAGCAGCTACAGCCCAGCCGGCCTTTACGCGCATCGAATGGTTGGTGCTCATCGTGGCGGCGATCGGGTTTCTTTTTGACACGTACGAATTGCTGTTGCTGCCGCTCATCGCCGCGCCAGCCATCGCTGAAATCATCCAGATGCCGGTCAATCATCCGGTGGTGACTGACTGGGTCGGACGGCTCTTGTGGCTGGCGGCATTGAGTGGCGGCGTGTTCGGGTTGCTCGGCGGATGGCTGGTGGATCGGCTCGGGCGTAAAACGGTGCTCGCGTTGAGCATCGCTGTCTACTCGCTGTCACCGGTGGCCGCGGCGTTCAGCACAAACCTCGGATGGTTTGTTTTTTTTCGGTGCGCAACCTTCGTTGGAGTCTGCGTGGAATTTGTCGCCGCGATTACCTGGCTGGCGGAATTGTTTCCGGATCAGGGAAGGAAGGAAAAAGTACTGGGCTGGACGCAGGCGTTCGCGTCGGTGGGCGGGTTGTGTGTGACGGGCGTCAACGCCTGGATATTGCGGCATGCGGCGGCGCTGCCTGCGTTGCCCGTCGCCGAGCCGTTCAACGCGCACGCGGACTGGCGTTATACGCTGCTCACGGGGCTTCTGCCGGCAATTCCAATCGCCCTATTGCTGCCCTTTGTTCCGGAATCGAAGGCATGGCTGGAGAAGCGCCGGGCTGGCGCGCTCAAACGCGCGAGCTTTGCGGAGATTTTTTCGCCGGCGCTGCGCCGCACCACCCTGGTGAGCGCGGCCTTGTCGGCCTGCGCCTACGGAATCGCGTTTGGAGCGTTGCAGTTGACACCGACCCGCATCGTGCCCGGGCTGTCCGATTTGGCCGACCAGCAGACGGTCCTGCGGCCATTGCAAGCGGATGCCGCCCGGTTCAACGAGCAGTTGAACGAAGTGACGCCGGCATTCCGGCAGGCAGCCGGCGACATTGCAGGCTTGAGGGAATTATCCGGAAAACGCGCCAAGCTCCGCATCGCGATGCGCGCGACCCAAAAAGCGGCCGGCGATACGAACGGGATCGAAAAGGCGCGGACGAACGCGTTGGCGAAACTTCCGCTCCTGACCAATCAACTGGCTGTGTTGGACGTCGAGTTGGCTCAGTTGACCGCCGGCAAACCGGAGGCGAAAAAGGCGCTGTTGGATCGGGAAAAGATTCTGGGTCAATTGGGCGCCAACCGCGCGCAGCAGGAGATGCCCGCAACCGTCGTCAAGGCTCGCGGAAATCGGGTGCAACTCTGGCAGGAGATGGGAGGTTTGCTCGGGCGCATCGCGCTGGCGTTATTATTGACTGCGGCGATCAGCCGGGGCGCGTTGTTGCGCCTGTTCCAATTGCCCGGCCTTCTAGTGCTGCCGATCACTTATCTTTGGCTGTTTAAGGAACAGCCCGGCTGGTTTCATTGGGGTGTGGCGGTGGCGGGGTTCCTGACGGTTGCGCAGTTCAGTTATTTTGGTGAATACCTGCCAAAAATGTTCCCTGTGGCGCTGCGAGGGACGGGAGGGAGTTTTGCAACGAATGTGGGGGGACGCATGATCGGCACCTCGATGGCCTTTGTGACGACCAACTGGCTCGCGCCGCTCCTGGGTGGACGCGGGCCCGCGCAAGTCGCGACCGCCGCCGCCATTGTCGGCACGGCCATGTTTCTCATCGGGTTTATTTTAAGTTTCCTACTGCCCCAACCGACGAAGGAAGCGGCGATTGAAAATTGACAATGGATGATGGAAGACAACTCGGGGTTTGGAGGCGCGGGGCTGGCCCGGGCCCAGGCGCTCGCGCGCGTGTGAATGTCCGGCGTTCTGGTGGAACTCGACCTGGATTCTTATGGGTCGTTTGCGGGCTGCTTTTTTCCCTGCGTGCGACGGTTGCCCAGGCACCGCCGGCCGCTCCGCTCCCGGCGCCGCCTTTCATTGCACCGGTTTCAAATCCTCAGAATCCTGTCCCGACCCTCCCGACGCCACCTGCCGTTAACAAGACGCCGCCGCCGGGGGCAGGCGCGCCGCAGGGAACGGCCATTTTTCGGGAGACGCGTAAGCAAGCCGAGACTAATAACGCCGCGGCCCAATTCCGGCTGGGGATGATGTATGCGGCCGGGAAGGAGATCGCGCAGGACGCCACCAACGCTGTTGCCTGGCTTCGGAAGGCCGCCGATCAGGGCAACACCGCGGCGCAATTCAATCTCGCTGTTTTCATCTCGCAAGGATTGGGCGCGTCGCAGGATTACACGGAAGCGGCGCAGTGGTTTCGAAAAGCCGCCGACGCGGGCGACAAAGCCGCGCGTTACAATCTCGGTGTCCTGTATCTGAACGGGGCAGGGGTTAAGGCCGATCCCAACGAGGCGGCAAAATTGTTCCGGCTGGCGGCCGAGCAAGGAGATGCGTCATCGCAGATGACCCTGGCGCTGATGCTGGCGACAGGACAGGGGATCGCGGTCGATTTGCCGGAGGCGTATGTCTGGTTCACGGTGGCAATGCGGCAGGAAAACAGCGTGGCCGAGGCGCAGCGCGATGAGCTGTTGGGACGAATGACCGCGGCGCAGCTTTTTGAGGGACGCCGCCGCAGCGCGGCCCGGGGGGATCGGGAGGATCAGTTCAACATCGGGGCGGCCCTCGCGAATGGCGACGGGGTGAAATCCAACGCGGTCGAAGCACTGACCTGGTTCACGCGCGCGGCGACGAATGGACATCCGGAAGCCCAGATGCGATTGGCGACCGCGCTCATGGAGGGCCGTGGAGTCCCTGTGAATCCTGCGGCGGCCATTCCGTGGTATCGAGCGGCGGCGGAGCAGGGTCACATCAAGGCTCAATTTGAACTCGGCGCCGCGCTGGCCGACGGCCGCGGAGTGGAACGCAACGAGTCCGAAGCCATCAAATGGCTGCGCAAATCCGCGGGCCAGGGCATCGCGGCCGCGGCGGCGAAACTGGGGTGGATGCTGGCGCGCGGTCAGGGGGGAGCGACCAATTTCGTCGAGTCAGCCCAATGGTTTCGCAAAGCCGCCGACCAGGACGAGCCCTCGGGTTTGACCGGATTGGCTTTGTTAAGCGAACGGGGGCAGGGCTTGAAACGCGACCCGGTCGAAGCCGTGAAGCTTTATCGCATGGCAGCCGAACGCGGCGAAGTTGAGGCGCAGGTGAGGCTCGGTTTTTGTCTGGCGGACGGTCGAGGCGCCACGCCGGATCCGGTTGAAGCGATAAAATGGTTTCGCAAAGCGGCGGACGCGGGCGACACACGAGCGCAATCGAGCCTGGGTTTTTTCTATACGTCGGGAAAAGGGGTGGGCAGGGACGACGTTGAAGCGGTGCGTTGGTTTCGCAAGGCGGCCGAGAAGGGGGATGCCCAGGCTCAATTCAATCTCGGGGTGATGAGCGAATCGGGGGCGGGAGGCAAAGCAGATCCGATTGCGGCCGCGGCTTGGTATCGAAAAGCGGCGGGGCAGGGGCTCGCGGAGGCGCAGGTGCGTCTTGCCACCCTGTTCGCCCAGGGGGGTGGAGTGCCGACGGATCCAGGCGAGGCGGCAAAGTGGTATCGGCTGGCTGCCGACCAGGGCGATGCCACGGCGCAATTGAATCTCGGAATTTTATACGAGCAGGGACGCGGCGTGCCGAAGGAGGCGGCAGAATCCCGGGCGTGGTATCGAAAAGCCGCTGACCAGGGAGACACCCGCGCGATGTATCGACTGGGCCTCGCCAACACTCTGGGCGGCGCCCCCAATAACGAGGAGGCGTTGCGCTGGTTTCGACGGGGGGCGGACAAGGGGGATACGCTGTCGCAATTCAATCTGGGCGTTTTTTACGACACCGGACGCGGAGTGAAACAGGATTTTGCGGAAGCGGCAAAATGGTATCGTCTCGCGGCTGACAAGGGCCATCCGCTGGCGCAGTTGAATCTCGGCATTCTCTATGACTCGGGCCTGGGGGTTCCGAAGAACGCGGTGGAAGGGGTTGGCTGGTATCGCAAGGCGGCGGCGCAACAGGAGCCGCAGGCGGAATATGCCCTGGGCCTGTGTTATGCAGGCGGGGAAGGGGTGCCGGCGGATTTGATCGAGGCTTACAAATGGCTGTCGCTTTCCGCAGCGCACGGCAACACGAATGCCCAGTCATACAAACCAGAGCTCGAACTGAAGATGAATCCCGAGCAAAAAGCGCGTGCGCAACAGGCGGCCAGCGCGGCGCTCAGCGGCGCCCCGGGACGATAGTTCTAACGGCCAGAAAGTGCGCTCAACGTGGGCCCGCTCGAAAACTCCATTTTTTCTTTGAAACAATTTGGCCTCCCAGGGGTCTAGTTCTTGGACCGCGGCCGCAGTTTTCTTCCTGTGGAGCGGCCCGCGGGATTTTTTTAGGCAGCTAGTTGGGAAGATACCGTCTAATGCATATGGCCGTAATCACGATGAGCCTGCCGTCGGGAGTCATTGGGAGCGCAGGCCGGTTTCGTCCATTATGAATGTTCCAAATCAATTCGCGCAACGCTGTCCGCTCCGGGCCGGGCGCACTGCCGTCCGACGCGCCTTCACACTCATCGAATTGCTGGTCGTGATCGCGATCATTGCGATCCTGGCCGCCATGTTGTTGCCGGCGTTGTCCAGCGCCAAGGAAAAGGCCCGCCGCATCGTCTGCATCAATAACCTGAAACAATTGCTCACGGCGTTGACGGTCTATGCTGACACCAACGACGGGCAATATCCGCCGCGCATGGCGCCCTATTGGCCCGAGCGACTCCGGCGCGAATACGAGGTCCTCAAAATTTTGAAATGTCCGAGCGACGACAAGGCGACCTTCTGGTCGGGCACCGGCGCTTCGCCGACCGGCGCGATGGCCACAGCCCGCAGCTATCTGCTCAATGGCTGGAATGATTTTTTTGAAACGTCACTGGTGGGCGCCCAACTCGAAATGTTTCGAACTCACCAATGGGAATTCGGAATGCCGGAGTCGGCCATTCCCCATGCGAGCGAGACGGTCGTTTTCGGCGAAAAAATTGGAAGCTCAGCCCATGTCCACATGGATTTCTTCCAGGGGGTGGGGAATGACATCGACGAGATCGAGAATGGCCGTCACAACAATATTCAACAACGCTGGGGAACGGGCGGAGCGAACTTCGGATTTGCGGACGGCAGGGCCGAGTACCTGGCATTTGGACGGGCGTTGTCGCCGTTGAATCTCTGGGGCGTGACCGACTTTTACCGTACCAACACGGTGGCGATCTCGCCGCCGCAAGGGCCCTGAGAGGGTCGCGAGGGCATGTGTTGAGCGCCAAAGGCGCGGTTTTATTCCAGCCTGGTGGCAACGCCCCAGGAATTGCTCCTCCTCTCCCCCTCCCTCTCCTCCATTTCGGAAAT
>JBEEGQ010000077.1:0-9449 GCA_041166945.1 Verrucomicrobiota bacterium | reverse complement strand
ATCGACAAGCATCCCGCTGACGTTGGCGGTGAAAGTCACCTAATAAAACATGGAATCCTTCTGGCTCTGGTTCGTGGTCGGCATAAGTGCCGCAGTTGCGTTCGCGTCCTTTTTTGAGTGGGCGCTTCACCGTTTCTTTATGCACCGTCCGGTGGGACGTTTTGACTATGCGTTTCGCGCGCATGCCCTGGTGCATCATCAGACCTTCAAATCGGATCACACCTATCACCTGATTCACGAGCCGGACAAGGAGACGATTCCCATGGCATGGTGGAACGGCCCTGTGCTCATCGCGGTCTGCATGATTCCGGTGGCAGCGTTGTCGTGGATCTTTAGCCGATGGGGCCTGGCGGCCGGCGCGCTCCCTGCCATCGTGGCGTATTATGGCGCCTACGAATACATGCATTGGTGCATGCACCTGCCCAAGCATCGGCGCCTCGAACGCTCATGGCTGTTCCGACGCCTGAACGGGCACCACCTCTTGCATCACCGGTATATGCACAAGAATTACAACGTGGTGCTGCCGCTTGCCGATCTCCTGCTGGGCACACTGGTGCTCCGCTCTAAAATTCATTTCCCGCAGCCCAGCAATCCCGCGGTGCCAGACGTCCAGCCGCGCGCCGCGTGACAGCGGCCCGGTTTTAAGCGGAGCGAAGTTATTCTCGATAGACGCTCTGCCCCTGAACCGGGTCGGAAGAGAGATCTCCCCGGACTTTAGAGATCTCCCCGGACTTTATGCGCGCATTGCGCCCCGTAACGTCCGTCGGGAGGGATGCTCCTCCTCTCCCGCCCTTCGGGCACCCTCTCCTCCATTTCGGAAATGGAGGAGAGCGAGGGGGAGAGGAGGCGTTTCTGTTCGGCGGTTACTGGGCAGGAAGACCCTCATTCGGGCCGCTCGCGTCAACGTTCCCGCACGCCAAAAGCTTTTCCCACGGTTCGAGAATTCTCTCTAGCGCCAGGAGCGGCGTCCCGAAAATTTTCGTCGCCCGCCACCACCCCCGCCTCCCCCTCCGCCCCCGCCGCCCCCTTGTCGTCCCCGTCGAGGCGCCTGTGGTTGTGGGGATTGACGGCGATCGGGCCCTGGACCGAATGAAGGCCGTTCCCCGGCTCGAATTTCGGAAGCAGGTTGTGGCGCATTGGCGTCGAATCCTTCCGCCTGTTTTCGCACGATGCCACGGCCGATGAATCGTTCCAGCGACCGGAGCGTGCCACGATCCTCCGGGGTCACGAAGCTGATCGCATCGCCGACCGCGTGAGCGCGTCCCGTTCGGCCGATCCGATGGACATAATCCTCGGAGTGCATCGGGAAGTCGTAGTTGACCACGTGCGAGATGCCATCCACGTCGATGCCGCGCGCGGCAATATCGGTGGCCACGAGCACTCTCACGGCGCCGGACTTGAAATCCTTCAGCGCCTTGAGGCGCTGGTTTTGGGAACGGTTCGAATGCAGTGTCGCGGTATTGATCCGCGCTTGTTCGAGCCGTCGTGCCACCTTGTCGGCGCCATGTTTCGTCCGTGAAAAAACCAGCACCATGTCCATTCCTGGATCGCGCAGGAGATGAATCAACAGGTTCATCTTCGAATGATGCGCCACCTCGTAAACGAACTGCGTGACGGTCTCGGCGGGATTGGAGCGGCGCCCGATTTGAACCAGTTTCGGCGAGCGCAGGAATTCGTGGGTCAACCCTTCGATCTCCTTCGAGAGCGTGGCCGAAAACAACATCGTCTGCCGTTTTTGCGGCAATGCCCGCACGATGCGCCGGATGTCGGGAAGAAAACCCATGTCCAGCATCCGGTCCGCCTCGTCCAGCACCAGGAATTCGAGCCCGGAAAAATCCGCGCATCCCTGGCCCATCAAGTCGAGCAACCGGCCCGGCGTTGCGATGACCCAGTCGACACCGGATCGCAGGGCGAGTTTTTGCGGGTTCTCGCCAACGCCGCCAAACACCGTTGCCATGCGCAGGGGCAAATGCCGTCCATAGGCGCGAACGTTTTCGTCGATTTGCAGGACGAGTTCGCGCGTCGGGGCAACGACCAGCGCACGGGTTCCGCGCCGCGGACCCTGGAGGGCCGCGCGCTCGAGCCGCGCGAGGATCGGCAGCGTGAAGGCTGCCGTCTTTCCCGTGCCCGTCTGGGCGATTCCAATTAAATCATGGCCGCCGAGCAGGGCGGGGATGGCGGCGAGTTGGATGGGAGTGGGTTCGGTGTAACCCGCCTCCTGGATGGCTTTGAGGAGGTTGGCGCCGAGGCCCAGTTCACGAAATGACATGTCGCGCAGATTACCTGCGTTCGGCCCGCAATGCCATGTTTTATCTTGGAACGCCGGCCAGGGCAGTGCCGGCAAGCCAGCCGGTGGTCCACGCCGCCTGGAAATTGAACCCTCCCGTGATGCCATCGATGTCGAGTATTTCTCCTCCAAAATAAAGGCCCGGACACAACCGGCTCTCCATCGTCTTGAAATTCACTTCATCCAATCGAACGCCGCCACACGTCACAAACTCATCCTTGTTCACGCTTTTTCCGGTGACAGCGAACGTTGTGCGGCTGAGTTGTTGCACGAGCCGTTGTTGCTGTGGCCGTGTGAGTGAAGCCCAGCGGGTTTCGCGCCCGATACCCTCAGCCAGCACCAGTTGTTCCCACAACCGCGCGCTGAGCGGCGGGATCGGCGCGTTCACAAGAAGTTTCGCCCCGTGACTCTGCCGGCGTGCGTGCAATTCCGCATTCAGCCTTTCGGCACCCCACGCCGGCAGCCAGTTCACACTCAACGAAAATTGATAATTCAGCCCGTGCAATTTCCTCGCCCCCCACGCTGACAGCCTCAGCACGACCGGTCCGCTCAATCCCCAATGCGTCACCAGCAATGGTCCCCGCTCCTTCAACCCCACTTCGTCCACCGACACCGCCGCGTCCTCGATCGAAACGCCGGCCATCGATCGCAGCCACGGAGACTCGATATGAAAAGTGAACAACGAAGGAACGGGCGGCTGAAGGGTATGCCCGAGCGACACCGCGAGCTGTCCCAGCGCCGGCGCACGACATCCGCCAGTGGCCAGCAGCAGCCGGTTGCAACCCGCCGTTTCACCGTCCCCAATCCGCAACTCAAAGCCGCCGCCGGGTTTTCGCGCCGCGTGTTCCAAGCCGCAGTGGGTTCGCAATTTCACCCCCGCACTTCGCGCTGAGTTCAGCAGGCAATCGATGATCGTCTGGGATGAATCGGTGACGGGAAACATCCGGCCGTCCTCCTCCTGCTTGAGCTGAACCCCGCGCGCGGCGAACCACGCCACAGTGTCAGAGGCTTGAAATCTGTGAAATGAGCCAATCAATTCCCGTTCCCCGCGCGGATAACGCGTGGCGAATTCGCGTCCGTCAAAACAGCCATGGGTGACGTTGCAACGCCCGCCTCCGGAGATGCGCACCTTGCCCAGGAATTGAGGGCTCTTCTCCAGCAACTCCACTGTGGCTCCCAATTCCGCGGCGGTGATGGCTGCAAAAAATCCCGCCGCGCCACCTCCGGCCACGATGACGTCCGGTGAGTTCACGCAAAGGGAATGCCCGGCACCACGGTCAGTTGGTGGAGAAGGTGCCCTCCGACGTCTCGAGCCGCAGGGACGGTGGAAGGCTTTTTGGATCGAGCCGCACTAAAATCGTGTGGCCGCCCGAGGCGAGGTCCGCGCTGAGATCCGCGGCCGCCTTTTGGAGCTTTCCATCGATCCAAACCGCGGCATCGGCGGGCCGCGTGAGCTTGAGCTTTACTGGACCGGCCTTTGCGACCTCGAGTCGCGTCGCAACGTAGAGCGCCGTGAGGCTTGCGCGCTGATAGCCCGGCGCGGGCAGGATTTCCTCGAGTGCGGATGGGGGGAGCTGGCCGTCCACGTTGGCCAGCACCGGCGTCCATTCGCGGGCGGTGATGTCGGCGGCGACAAATTTGTCCTCGCCCCCCTGTTCGTCAGTGTGCGCGCCGGTGCGGGCGCGCCAGACGCGGGCGATGTTGCCTTTGCTTGCATCGTAGCGGCCCGGCTTTCCCAGTTCGCTGAGAAACTGGAACAGGTCGATGCGCTCCTGCGGGCTGAGATTATCGATCAGGCCCGCCGGCATCAGGCTGAGGGTGCCGATTCGGCGATTGGTGATGTTGTTCTTGGCAATCGTGACTTCTCGAGCGGAGGCGTCCCGAAGGACCAGTTGGTCGCCGGTTTCACGAGCGAGCGTGCCCGAATATTCCTCGCCATCCTTCGTTTCAATGTTCACCGAATGGAAGCCCTCCTTGATTTTCTTGTTCGGGAACCAGACCGACTCGAGGAGATAATCCACGGGAGCAGACGCACCGAGGCTGGTCATGTCGGGCCCCACTTTTCCGCCGGCGCCCCCGATGGAATGGCAATTCACACAAGCCAGATCTTTGCGGCGGTAGATGGATTCGCCACGGGCCGCATCCCCTTTTTTCCCCACGTCCGCGGCGAGCTGGCGCAATTCCGCATCTGTGAGGGTCGCTGCGCCTTGATCCAGGCCGCTGGCGCGGGTGAACGCGAGGACCAGGTCGGGCTCGTTGCGACCGCCTTCGCGGGCTGCGCGCAGCCCGGCTTTGGCGACCGCGGTGGGAAGACCGGATTTTGGCAGGGCTTTGGCCAGTGCCGCGCCGGAGTTTTTTAGCTTCAAAAAATCGCGGATGAAATCGAGCGCTTCGTTTTCGCTGTTAAACCCGGTGGTGAGAAGCGCGGCGGCGGGGGCGGCGGCGCGGTCGAGTTTAAGGCCCGCCAGCGCGAGGATCGCGCGGCTCCGCAGGCGGGTGTCGGATTCGCGGGCGGCGATGGGCGCGAGCGTTTCCACAGCCGCCGCGCCGCCCACTTCACGCAGGCTGATAAATGCCGCCTCTCGCAACGACGATGCGGCGCCCGTGTTGGCCGCAAGCTCGCCCACGGCGCGGCCAATCCCAGGAAGGTCCTTCCATGCGCCCGCCAGCCGCACCGCTTCGATGCGGACCGGTTCGCTCGGGTCCCCAAAAAGATTCGCCAGGGCGGTGGTCGCGTTGTTGGGACTCGGCTTGGCGCTGCGGAGGCGAATGGCCTGGCTGACCGCGGCAAGCGCGCGCGCCGCGGCGGGAGCGTCGAAGCCGTTGTTCACCACCTGTTGGAAAAGGCGATCCGCTTCGCGCCCGGTGCCCGCCTGTCCAATCATCTCCAACCACGGGCCCGAGCCATCGCGGGGCAGCGTTTTTTCTCCGATAAATTGGCCGAGCACTTCGCTCGCGCGCGCCGGCTCGATCGCCTTGAGAGCGAACTCCAGCTGCCGGTCGCGTCCGTCCCGTTTCCACTCGCCACTTTTCACCGCCGCCAGCCACGGGGGCGCCAGATCGTTGATCGTCAGCCAGAGCGCGTAATCGAGATATTTGTCCGACGCGTCGGCGGTGCCTTGCGCGGTCGTGGGTTCCCGCGAATTGCCGGAGGGAAACGTGTCCACCGCGCTGAGCGCGAGCTCGGCGGCGCGCCCCGTGGGAATCCGCGCGAGGGCCCGCAACGCTTCCACCCGCACCCTCGGGTGCTGGTCGGTGACCCGCGCGGCAAGGAGCTCGAGGGCCCGCGCGGTCGGGATTTCGGCACGATGCGCGAGGGGCAGGGGAGCGCTGGGCCAGCCGGAGGAATAATTGGCGATGGCATCCGGGCTGGTCGTCCCCCCCTCGCGCGAGGGCAGCCGATGCTGCCACATCGCGAGCACGCGAACGGCCGCTGCGCGAACGTGAGCATCGCGGGCGTTGAGAAGCGATTCGAGGAGTTCGGGCTGGACGATGTCGAAGGATTGATGGAGCCAAAGCGCTTGCAGCCGGGCGCGCTCGTTGGTCTGAACGGCGGTCCATGACATCAGATCCGGCAACACGTTGAGGGCTCCGCGCTCGGTCAACACCCGTCGTGATTGCATTTCGATGAAGCGTTCGGACGACAGCAGGTTGTCGAGCAAAACCCGGGCAGGCGCTTTCGGATCCAGGCGCGTGGCGAGCTTGCGGTTCTTGTAAGTGACGCGCCAGATACGGCCATGCTCGTGGTCGCGGCGCGGGTCGCGAAAATCGACTTCGCCATGCTGGATGATCGGGTTGCTCCAGTCCGCGATGTAGAGCGCGCCGTCCGGCCCGACCTTCACATCGATGGGACGAAAGGCGACGTCCTTGGTGCGGACCAGGTCCGGCATTTCGCGCGTGACATAACCGCTCCCCTTTTCTTCAACCGCGAATCGCACCACCCGGTGCGCGCGGAAGTCGCACGTGACGAAACTGCCCTGCCAGTCGTCGGGGAAATGCGAGCTCTTGAGAAATTCCAATGACGCGAACTTCGGATAGGATCCGGGGCTGATGCTGTCACAGATGCGCCGGGTGCGTTCGTACGTGAGGAACGTGGCCTGGGGGAATGCCCAATTGAGTCCGCCGCGCCACGGTTCCCCGGAACTGGCGCCGTCGGTCACGAAACTCTGCCCGTAGTCGTCGTAGGCGTGCCCCCATGAATTCACGAGGCCTTTCATCAAAACGCCCACCTCCATCGTGCCCGGCCGCAGGCTCAATGTCCCGCCGCTGTTCAGCCGGGTAACGCCGTGGGGCGTCTCGATGTGCGTGTGGATGTAGATCGACTGGTTCATGTAGAGCTGGCCGTCGTATCCCCAGCGCAGTGTGTGCAGAATATGATGCGTGTCCTCCGTCCCAAACGCAGAGAGCACGACGCGCCGTTGATCCGCCCGCCCGTCGCCGTCCGTATCCTTGAGATGCAGCAACTCGGTGCTCTGGCCGACATAACAGCCGCCATCTCCCGGCTCCACCCCGGTCGGGATGAGCAGGCCATCGGCAAAGATGGTGGATTTCTCCGCGCGCCCGTCGCCATCGGCGTCTTCGAGGATGATGATCTTGTCATTGGCAGCCTGGCCGGGCTGGATCTGGGGATAGACTTCGCTGCTGGCAACCCAGAGACGGCCTTGCGCGTCGAAATTCATCTGGATGGGTTTTGCGAGCAGGGGATTTTCTGCGAAGAGCGTGATCTCGAGGTTCGGGTCGAGCTCGAACTGGGGAGGTGGCAGCGCGGATTTCGGAATGACATTTTGCGTGGAGGATGGCGTGGGAGGCGGCGTGACGCGGCTGGGATCGTGCGCGACGAGCTCCAGCTTGTGTTTGCGCGGCTTTTTCAGGTCCGCAATTTTCCTTTCCTGCTCTTCGATCAACGGATCGAATTGCGGGATCTCCTTTGCATTCTGGCCCTGCTCATGTTTGCGGAAGAGGAAGAGGTACGTGTTGTTCTCGGGCCGGGATCGATGGAAGAACAATTTATTCTTGGCCCGGATCACGGCCAGCAATTCCGCAGCCTGATCAAACTCGACCCCGGCATCCACGGCCAGCCCGCGCTTGATCTCCTCGTCCTTCGCAAGGCGCGCGAATTTGCCATCCACCAGCAAATCATACGTTCCCGGCTTGATGTTGCTCGTCTGCCAGCGGTTCTCGGGTGTGCCAAGCGCTGCCGTTTTTTCGCCCGGTCCAAACGGGGGGGGCGGCAATTGATCGGTCTGCAACACCAGTTCCGAACGGTCGCCGGTGGAACCAAACTCAAAAAACTTCGCCCCGTAGCTGCCCTCGCGAAGCTTTCCGCTGAACAGGATGCCCGCCCGCCAGACGTGCGCCTCCCAGTCGAGACCCAGGGCGATCGACTCCGCGATCCGCCGGTAGCCATAGCTGTTGAGATGAATCCCGTTGTCCGTGAACTGCGGGCCCGGATTAAAGACCTGCGACTGCGCCACCAGATCCAGCAAGTTGATGAATCTCGCGCCGCGCGCCGCCGCGATCTCGCGGAGCGCTCTCGAGTAATTGGTGAGATGCACCAGGTGCGGTCCGGGATCGGGCAATGGAGAGGGAAGCTTTTCATGCGGCACCGGACTCAGAATGACGAATCGGACCTCTCCCGTGCTGCTGGCTTTGACTGCGTCGATGAGTTTGTCCATTTCGGATTTGAAACGGGCCAGTCCCGCGTCGCCGTCAAACGACGCCGCCATGCCGTAGCCAAGGAACGCCACGGTCGGTCGCACCAGCGCCAGTTGTTCCTTCAACCGATCGAATCCTTTTTCGGGCGTGTCGAACCCGGCGCGCGAAACCCCCAGCGGCGTGTCGGCGCTCCATCCCAGGTTGCGAAAAAGAATTCGGCGATCGGGAAAATGCGTCGTGAGGACGTACTCGATGAAGCCATGCGTCTGTTCGCGCTCCATGTATGTGTCCCCGAGGAACGCCACCCGGTCGCCGTCACGCAGTTCGAAGATATTCGTGTTTTGGCCAGGCACCGCCGCCGGAACAAATGCGACGAGGGCGAGCGCGAGCCGGCCGAGTGGAACCAGGTGTTTCATTTTCATGGAGAACAGGAAATCGACATCGACTAAATCCCAGGCACGAGATCGAGGCAAGGGGAAGATTTGCAATGGAACAACCCTGGTCCGTCGGCCCATTAACTTTTGCAAAGTCGTGCGGGCCTGTTATTCTGGATCCATGGTCAAGTCCGAATCCGTTGCCACGCCCCGTCGCAAGCCCCGCCACCGCCTCGCGGCGCTTGTGCTTCACGACAAACAAAGTGAGCGGGATGATCGACAATTGCGGATCGACAAGGTGGGTGTGCGCGGCCTTCGATTTCCCATCCAAATCCGCGACAAGGCCCACAGCCTCCAAAATACAGTGGCGACGATTGGGTTGTTCGTGGATTTGCCGAAGGAATTCAAGGGGACGCACATGAGCCGGTTCATCGAGGTCCTGAACGCCCATGGCCGCGTTGTGCATGTCGAAAATATTGAAGATATTTTGGCCGCCATGCAGAAGCGGCTGCACTCCGCCACCTCCCACCTCGAGATGGAGTTTCCATTTTTCCTGGAGAAAAAAGCGCCCGTTTCGGGCATGACCAGCCTGATGGATTATGTGGCGCGCTTTGACGCGACCGCGTGCGGGAGCGAGATCGATTTCGTGCTCACGGTCAAGGCGAAGGTCACGACGCTCTGTCCCTGCTCGAAAGCCATCAGCGCTTACGGCGCGCACAACCAGCGCGGCGAGGTCACCGTCCAGGTCCGTTCGCGCAAGGCGATCTGGATCGAGGATCTCATCAGCATCATGGAACGGTCCGCCAGCGCGGAACTCTACGCGCTGCTGAAACGGCAGGATGAAAAATTCGTGACCGAGCGCGCCTACGAAAATCCGGTCTTCGTGGAGGACCTGGTGCGCAACGTGGCGGTCAAGCTGAACGCCCATCCCGACGTGACGTGGTACAAGGTGGAGGCGGAAAACCAGGAGAGCATCCATAACCACAATGCCTACGCGTGCATTGAGAAGGGCTAGAACGCCAGTGCCTTCCCGCGGACAGCCCGCCTGCAATTTCCCGAAAATTTTTGTGGCATAATCGGAGTCGTTTGGTATCGTCGCCCACAAGTGAACGGGCCAGAACCAGCGGATTCAC
>JBEEGQ010000076.1:0-6437 GCA_041166945.1 Verrucomicrobiota bacterium | reverse complement strand
ATCCCTATTGCGACAACGGTTATTGGCTTTGGTCGGATTCCGGTTGGTACTGGCATTCGTATTATTCGTGGGGATGGGCCCCGTTTCATTACGGGCGCTGGTTTTATCATCCGCATCAACGCTGGGTATGGCTTCCGGATCGGACTTGGGGCCCATCGTGGGTTTCGTGGAGGTATACGAGCGACTATTGCGGTTGGGCGCCGTTGCCTCCGGGCGCGCACTTTGCAGTCGGGGTGGGATGGTCGTTTAGCGGACGACACGTCGGGCCCGATTTTGGATTTGGGTTGGCTCCCTCTCATTTCACCTTCGTTGCCACGGCCCACTTCGCTGATCACCGGATCGCAGCCCATTCGTTGCCGCGCCAACAGGTCAACGTGGTGTATCACAACACCACCATTGTAAATAATTACACGGTGGGCTCCAACAAGCAGATCATCAATCAGGGAGTGGACCGGCGGCGGATCGAAACCGTGACGAAGACGAGGATCCCTGAGGTGACCGTGCGCGAGCTCCCCCATGAAACTCAGCGGTCCACGATGCCCGGGCAGATCTCGAGGGTTGGCAAGGCGGATGTGGTCTACAAACCCGGACCTCGCATCGAGGTTCCCCATCGAGCGTTGATTCCGGCGGCCATCCCTCAACGGGCCGTCTCCGCACCTGGGGTGCCGGCAGGGGTGCCGCGGCGGGACCAGGCGCCTTCCCATCCTCGTGAAGTTCCTGCGCCGCCCGTCTCCAAAACCATTGCACCGCCCGCACCGACTGGGGTGCCCAACCACGGCGCCCCGCGGGCCATCGAGCCATCCGGTGCCCAACCGTCCCAACCGTCCCAACCGTCCCAACCGGCGCAGCCTGCACAGCCGCCCCGGGTGGTCGTGCCGAATCCTCCCGGGCATCAGAGAGTCGCGCCGCCCAACGCGGAGCCGCCTGGAAGGTACCGGTCCTCGAACCCGCGCACCAAGGACGACCGTCGGGATTGACGAAAATGCGCGCCGCATAACCCGCCTGGCGATCGGCATGATCATTTTGGATGAACGAAGATTTCCGAATTGAACGGGATGCCATGGGAGAGATGCTGGTGCCCACCAGCGTGATGTATGGGGCGCACACGGCGCGGGCGCTGGAGAATTTTCCCGTCAGCGGATTTCGTTTTCCACGGCCGTTCATTCGGGCAATGGGTTTAATCAAACTTCATGCGGCCCGGGTCAATGGGCGGTTAAAACTTTTACCCATGTCAATTGCGCACGCGATTGAGGAGGCGGCGCGTGAGCTGGCGGACGGCAAGCTGGACGAAGGGTTCGTGGTGGACGTGTTCCAGACGGGCTCCGGCACCTCGTCGCACATGAATGCCAACGAGCTGATCGCATTCCGCGCCCGCCAACTGAGCGGAGGGCCGGTGCATCCGAATGACGACGTCAATCTAGGCCAGTCGAGCAATGATGTTTTTCCGTCGGCGCTGCACGTGGCGACCCTCGAACAGATGGGGAGGGAATTGATCCCGGCGCTGGAAGCGCTGCGTGAATCTCTGTCAAAAAAATCGGTGGCATTTCTCGAGGTGCTGAAACCAGGCCGGACACATTTGCAGGACGCGACTCCCATTCGGCTCGGGCAGGAATTGGGGGGCTACGCCATGCAGATGGAGCGCGGGATCGAGCGATTGAAGCAGAGCCAGGTGGAGTTGGAGGAGCTGGCGCTGGGCGGCACGGCGGTGGGCACGGGATTGAACGCGCACCCGGAGTTTGCCCGACTGGTGATCGAGGGGCTTTGCGAAGAGACCGGCTTGAAGCTCCGCGAGGCGCGAAATCATTTTGAAGCGCAATCAGCGCGCGACGCGTGCGTGCAAGCGAGCGGGGCATTGAAAACGATCGCCGTCAGCGTGATGAAAATCGCGAATGACATTCGCTGGATGGGTTCGGGTCCACGGTTTGGACTTGGCGAACTGAAATTGCCCGCCCTGCAGCCGGGTTCCTCCATCATGCCGGGAAAAGTGAATCCCGTGATGTGCGAGGTATTGATGCAGGTCGGGGCGCAAGTGATCGGGAACGACGCTGCCATCACGCAGGGTGGTATGGGCGGAAATTTTGAGCTCAACACGATGATGCCGCTCATCGCGCACAATCTGCTTCAATCGATCACCCTCCTGGCGAAGGCGAGCCTGCTGTTTGCGCGGCGATGCGTGGACGGCCTGGAAGCGGACATCGAGCGCTGCCAAAGCAGTGTGGAACGGAGCCTGACGCTCTGCACCGCGCTGGCCCCGCGGATCGGTTATGAACTGGCGGCGCGCATTTCACAAATGGCGGCGGACAGCGGCCGCACGATCCGCGAGGTCGCGGATGAAATATCGGGGTTGGATTCCGCAACGCTCGACAAGCTCCTGGATCCGCGGTCCCAGACCGGACCCTGACACGACCTGGGAGCTGAGCCCCGAGGCTTCCGGCGGCTACACTTCCACCAGCATGCGCGCGGGGTCCTCGATTGTCTCCCGAATGCGACGCAGAAAAAGGACGGCTTCCCGGCCATCGACGATACGGTGATCGTACGTGAGTGCGAGAAACATCATCGGCCGGATCACAACCACGCCGCCGCGCGCCACAGGCCGATCCTCGATGGAGTGCAATCCGAGAATGCCGGATTGCGGCGGGTTGATGATCGGAGTGGAGAGCAGCGAACCAAACACGCCCCCATTCGTGATGGTGAAGGTGCCTCCGTCGAGGTCCTCAGGATTCAAGCTCCGCGCGCGGGCGCGTTGGGCAAGGTCGGCGATGGCTTTTTCGGTCTCCGCAAAACTCATCCGCTCGGCGCCGCGAAGCACTGGCACCACCAAACCGTGATCGGTGGCGACAGCGATTCCGACGTCGAAATGGTTGTGATAAACGATGTCTTTTCCGCGAACTTCGGCGTTGAGCACGGGAAACAGCTTCAAAGCATCAATCGCGGCTTTCACGAAGAACGAGCTGAATCCAAGTTTGATCCCGTGGCGCTGTTGGAAGGCGTCCTGATGATGCTGCCGGAAGGTTTGCACGGCGCTGAGGTCGGCTTCACCGATCGTCGTCAGCATTGCCATGGACTGCTGGGCCTCGACCAGGCGCCTGGCCACGGTCTGCCGCAGCATCGTCATGGGAACGATCTCTTCCCTCAAGTCCTCCGTGGGCCGGGCCGCGGGCGTCGGCGCGGGCTCCTCCTTCGGCTCCGGCAGCTTCACCGCGGGCTCATTGGGAATTGCTTTTGCCTTTTTCGGGGCTCGACCGTCCTCCTTCGCTTTGGCGGGGACGTCTGCCGGATTGCGTGTCCCTTTTTCGGCGTCCGGTGATCCGGCTGCCTTCCTGGAAGAAACGGTCCTGGCGGGCGGCTGCTCGTTCGTTTTCGCTGGCGGCTCATCCGCAGTGGGTGCCCCGTCCGGCGATGATTGCGGAGTTGCGGCGGCAGTGCCCTCGGGATCCAATTGAGCGACCACGGCGCCGATGCTGACAGTTTCGCCGGCTTGATGGAGTATGTGACTAATGATCCCCGCGTCAGGCGCCTGCAAGTTGAAGGTGGTTTTTTCAGAATCGACGACGGCGATGGCGTCATCCTTTTGGACCGCCTCGCCCTCTTTCTTGAGCCATTCGCTGATTTGAACCTCCGAGATCGATTCGCCGACCTGCGGTATTTTTATTTCGATGGGCATGCGTTGGATTCCAAAAGCTCAAGGTTTCGGCGACAGTGCGGCGGCCTCCATGTCGAAGGCGCGCCGATTCAGGTCCTGCTGTTCCAATTCGTGAGCGCCATGTGAACCGGTGGCAGGACTGGCCGACTCGAGCCGGCTGATGTGCCGCCATGGGAAGCGGCCTAAAAGTGTTTCACCGAATCGCCCCCGCAGGTATCGCCACGCGCCCATGTTTTCCGGTTCCTGTTGAACCCAAAATAATGGCGTTCCGTCGGGGTACGGCGCGAGGGCCGTTTCCAGTGATTCGGCGCGCAATGGGTAAAGCTGCTCGATGCGAAGCAAGGCGACATCTGCGCGGTGATGTTCGTCTCGAAAAGCCGCCAGCTCATAAAACGTCCGGCCGGACGTCAGGAGCACCCGGGTGGTTGTGGTCGGTGAGGAGGGATCGGGGAGGAGCCGCTGAAAACGGCCTTGCGCGCAGTCGGAAAGGCTCGAGACGACGCGGGGATGCCGCAGGAGTCCCTTGGGAGTGAATATCACCATGGGTTTTCGCCAGTGATTCAGGGCTTGCCGGCGGAGCAGATGAAAATACTGGGCGGGAGTGGTGGGCTCCGCGATCTGAATATTATCCTCGGCGGCCAGCTGGAGGAATCGCTCGACGCGGGCGCTCGAGTGTTCCGGTCCCATGCCTTCGAACCCGTGAGGCAACAGCAGAACGAGCCCTGACAACCGCCTCCATTTGTCTTCCGCGCTGGCGATGAACTGATCGATGACCACCTGCGCGGCATTTGCAAAGTCACCAAACTGCGCCTCCCAAAGTATCAAGCCCTCCGGACAATCGAGGCTGTAGCCGTATTCAAAGCCGAGCGCGGCGATCTCGCTTAGCGGGCTGTTGCGAATCTCGACGGGGCCCTGGCTGCCAGCGACGTGCTGCAACGGGATGAAAGGGGATCCATCCTCATAATCGTGAAGGATCGCGTGCCGTTGGCTGAATGTTCCGCGGGCGGTATCCTGGCCTGTGAGACGAATGCGGACGCCCTGTGCGGCTAGCGAGGCAAGGGCCAGCGCCTCGGCAGTGGACCAGTCGAGAGGTTGCCTGCCGGCGGCCATTTCGCGCCGCGCTGTCATGAATCGCTCCAATTTGGGATGGAGCCGAAATGCAGCCGGGAGATTGGTCAGGCCTTGGAGGAGCGACTCGAGCTGTGGAGCGGGAACACCGGTGTCGGGTTCGCCTGCCGGTTCCGGCCCGCCCGAATAATCGCGCCAGATGCCACGCCGCTCCTGCGATTCCCCGGGAGCCACGTTCTGGGATGCCTTTAATTGCTCTTCCAGCATGTCCAGGCGCGCCGCCGCGATCCCCTTCGCCTCAGAATCGGTAATGCCGTCCAATTTGAGCAGATGCTCGAGATAACTCTGGCGAACGTCGGGACGGCGCGCGATCGCACGATAGAGATCAGGCTGGGTAAAGGACGGTTCATCGACCTCGTTGTGGCCCTGGCGACGGTAGCCATACATGTCGATAAAAACGTCGCGTTGAAATTCGCGCCGGAAATCCATTGCCAGATGAACCACCTGGGCCACGGCTTCGGGGTCCTCCCCGTTCACGTGAAAGATCGGCACCTGCAACATGCGCGCGACATCCGTGGCATAGACGGTCGAGCGACCTTCATCGGGAAGGGTGGTGAACCCGATTTGATTATTGATCACGACATGGAGAACGCCGCCGATGGCGTAGCCTGGCAATGTGCTGAAGTTCAGGGTTTCCTGGACGACCCCTTCGCCGGCCAATGCCGCGTCGCCATGCAGGATGACTCCGAGCACCTGCCGGCGTTGGAGATCGCCGAGCCTGTCCTGCCGGGCCCGCACACGTCCCATCACCACCGGATTCACAAATTCGAGGTGGCTCGGGTTGAAACAGAGCGACAGATGCAAATTCCGGCCGGAAGCCGTCGTCCATTCACCGCTATGGCCGAGGTGATATTTCACATCTCCCCTGCCCTGCCATTGCGCGGGATCCTTGTCGGCAAATTCCCGAAATATTTCGCTGGCAGGCTTGCCGATGATATTGGCGAGCACGTTCAGCCGGCCGCGATGGGCCATTCCGAAAACGATCTGCGTCACTCCCTGTTCCCCTGCTTTTTCAATCGCCAAATCCAACAAGGGAAGCAGCGTCTCGGAACCCTCCAATGAAAATGTCTTCGCCCCGACAAATTTTTTTCGCAGGAATTGCTCGAACATCACCGCATCCGTCAGGCGCGTCAAAATGCGCAACTGCTCCTGGCGGCCGAGTGCGCGGCGGTTCAGATTGCCTTCAACCCGCAGCTGCATCCAGCGTCGTGTGGCCCCGTCATCGATGTGCATATATTGCACGCCGATGGAACCGCAGTATGCCTTTCGCAGGCGCTCGAAGATCTCCATCACCGTGAGCGGCTCGTCATAGGGCAACAGATTCGAGTCGGTGAGCAATCTCAGCTCGCTGGATGTGAAGGCGTAATAATCCAAATCCAACTCGGGAGGCGGGAAGCGTGACGAACCCAGCGGATCGACCGCGGCGGCGATATGGCCCCGGACCCGATAGCTGCGGATCATCTCATTCAAACGGTCGTGGAGGCCGGCGGTCCTTGTCGAGGGATTGGCGAGGGTTGCATTGGAACCCGATGCGGGAAGCGGATTGAACACGCTGCGGGCTTTGAAGGATGGTCCCAACTGTCCCGAGGCGCGGAACGGCCCTCCGTTTGAGTTGGAAAAATAGGAGCGCCAGGCAGAGGAAACGCCCGCTGGGTCACGAAGGAAG
>JBEEGQ010000075.1:0-4321 GCA_041166945.1 Verrucomicrobiota bacterium | reverse complement strand
CGCGGCTGAATTGCGGGATCTCGACCTTGTAACCGCCGTTTTCCTTGAAGGAATTCATCGTCAAAATGATCCAGGAATACATGTCACCCGACGCCATGGTGGATTCGATGGTCTTGAGCTTGCCCTGCGCGAGCCCGAGTTTTCGTTGCAGGTCGGCTGTGGTGGCCGCCATGCGCTGGCCATTGGCAACGTGGCGGTCCTCATCCGCGTGTTTTTTGGCAAGGTCGCCGAGCGTCTGGCGCTGGATGCGGATGACGCCGTAAAACATGGCGACCATGATGACGAGCGCCCCGCCGGCGATCATGATCAACCGGTCGCGCTTTTCTTTGGGCAGGTTCTTCATGTTACCTGGTTTTCTCGGGGAAGAAGCATTCGAGCGTGAAATTGACCACCGTGCCGGCGCCGAATTTGCTGAGTTGCGGCGCGGAACGTTGCGTTAACAAAACGCCATTGGTTTTTGTCAGCGATTCCTTGAAATACGGCACGGACACGATCGATTCCTTGTATTTGTTGACCCGGCCGCCGGCCGGCGAGGCCGTGGCGTCCGCGGCGTCCACTGTCATTTTGATCCGTTCCGTGGCGGTGGCGGGTTTGCCCTGCACGCCCGGCGGGCTGTTGGGCGGGGGTTTGGTCTCCTCGTTGAGGATGTAAACCTGCTCAGTCCTGAGATGGCTGACCTGGATGTCATCGACGCCATTGAGAGTGTGTTGAAAGGCATTGAGGGCGGTGCCCCAAAGAAAGCGGTTGGAGGTCATGAGATCGAGGGCGGCCAGCTTCTGTTCGGTTTCAATGGTCGCGCGCTGGCTGTCCACCGCCTCCTTGTAACCTTTCTCGATGCCTTTCCATTTGGTGTCGAGGGAGCTGAGATTGCCCTTCGCGGTCATGATTTGGAATTGAAGCGTGCTGGCCCAGAGTGCGATCAGGAACACGCCCATGACGGCCACATAAATGGCCCGTTTCACCGGATCCTTCCGGCGCAATTCTTCAGCGGCTTGAGTTTCCGCAAGGAGGTTGATTCGAATCGGCATAGAACTTCCTAGAATGACACGGTGGCTGCACCGATGGCCACGCTGAGTTGCGGGGCGACCTGCTCGATATCCCCCATTCTTTCCGGAGGCAGACCCAGTTGCAGGAATTTGAGCGGCGACCAGGCCTGGCAAGGCACCATCAGCTCGCCTTGAAGCGATTGGACGATGAACTCGCTTCGCGCGGACCCGCCCGCGATGTAGACCTTGCTCACGGTCTTGTCCTGTTGATGTTCGAAGAAATCGATCGAAGCGCGGAGCTCGCGGCCCAGGGGCTGGATGAGCGGCTCCAGATTTTGCTGAACTTCAGCGGGCAGGCCTATCTTGATGTTCTCAGCCTCCTGGTAACTCGTCCCCAGCTGATCGGCGAGGCCCTGGGTGAAATGATCGCCGCCGATGGCAACGACGCGGTTGAGCATGATCTCCCCGGAACCGAGGATGATGATCGTGCTCCCCTTGAAACCGATCTCGACGAGCGCAACGACTTCGCCGGCGAACACTTCGGGTTCCGCCAGCTCGAACGCGTTGACCGGGCCGGTGAGGCTCGGGATGATTTGGTCCGGCAGAAAACCGGCGGCCTTGATCGCCGAGTTGACGTCCTCGATGGTCTGGCGCTTGGCGCCGCCGATGATGGCCTTTTGTTTTTGCGCGGCGCCGACGCCCGGTTTCGAGCCTTCAGCGAGTTTGAGCTGCGCGCCTGACATGAGGTAGTGGCAATCGAAGACGTAATCCTGCAACTCCTGCTGCAGGTAATTCTTGGTGCTGTATTTCAACATCTGCCGCAGATCGGCCGGCGACATCAGCGGCACTTCGGCCTGCTTAAAAACCGTGTCATTCACACCCAACGCCAGCGTGATAGGGCGCGCGCGCACATCGAGGACGCGCCCGATCTCCTTGAGATGTTCGGTCAGGACCTCGGGTGAGATCGCCTTGTCGTGGCTGGCGGCGTCGACGATCGCGTAGTTTAAGAGCAAAAAGCGGTCGCCTTTTCGCTGCAAATGCACGGCCTTCGACGATCGACCTCCGAGATCGATCGCGATAATCTGGTCGCGCTTGCGCGCACGGCTCTTCATAAACGGCAGACCCATACGGCAAGCGGTTTAGCAGAAGGGGTGCCAATGAAGCCCGGAATTGCCTCCGTCAAATCACGACGGAACCAAATCCCAACCGGTCCTCCACTCAAAAAATACACGCCCCAAGCGGTTCAGTCGCAAAGGGGAGCAGGATTGATGCGCAATTGTGCGAGCGAATGATTCCCGCAAAATTTCCCACCTCCCAACCGCCCCGGCGCCGGACGCTCGCCCCCGCGACCGATCTTGCCCGGTTCGACGGAAGATCTTTCCATGCCCTGTCCCGCGGCACTGTCCTTTCCGCTCCGACTCGTCACGACAGGTGTCCCAATCCTGGACAATCGAGCCACTCCGCGATGGAACGAATTCAGCGAACAACCTCGAATGCGAATCCCTTCAGATATTCAGTCTCTGGAATGGACGGGATGACTGGATGATCCGGCGATGGGCCGTAGGCGGCCACGCGGCGCAACAGCCGGCGGGCATCGAATGCCGCGGATAAGATCACATCGAGGAAAAGGCCGGAATCCACGTGATGCGAACAACAGAACGTCGCCAGGATCCCGCCGGTCTTGATCAGTTTGAGGGCCCGGAGATGGATCTCCTTGTAGCCGCGGAGCGCATCGCCCACCGAGGCCCGATTGCGGGTGAAACTGGGCGGATCGAGCACGATGAGATCATACCCGGGGATCAGTTTTTCGTGCGGTTTGGTTTGTGTCGCGGCCTTGAGCCAGTCGAAA
This sequence comes from Verrucomicrobiota bacterium, assembly GCA_041166945.1. GTDB lineage: Bacteria > Verrucomicrobiota > Verrucomicrobiia > Limisphaerales > JADJPG01 > DASTLJ01. The sequence goes on along the minus strand of JBEEGQ010000075.1, from coordinate 1,486 downwards.
ACGTTTGCAGCTTCGAACGAACACTTCTCCGCCAGCCCGTTCAGGCCTGCGTTCCGCGCGGCGGCGCTCACCGCGTCGGCACTCTGGTCCAGCCCATGAACATGTCCCGCCCCCGCCCGTGCGGCATGCAGCGCAAATCCTCCCAGGAACGAAAAGCAGTCGAGCACCTGCGCCCCGGAATCCGGATTGATGAGGTTGGCCACCAGTTGATAGTTCACCTGCTGGTCAAGGTACATCCCGGTTTTTTGGCCGCCCATCAAATCGGTTTCGAATCGAAGCCCGTTTAACTGCACCGCGACTTTTCCATCCAAAGTTCCCGCCAGCATCCCGTGCACCTCCTTCAGTCCTTCAAATTTCCGGGAGGCCACATCGTTGCGTTCGACGACGGCGCGGGGCGCGAGGACCTCCTGAAGCGCCTGTAGAATCTGCGGTTGATGAATGTCCATGCCCAGCGCCGAGGTCTGCAAGGCCAGGACATCCTCATACTTGTCGACGATCAGCCCGCTCAGAAAATCGCTTTCCGAGTTCACAACCCGGAAGGAAGTGGCGCCGGGCATATGGCGTTGGCGCACGCGGAGGGCTTCGCGGATGCGTTGCTCGAAAAACGCCTGATCCAATGTGACCCGCTCCGCTGCAAGCAGGCGCACGTTGATCTTCGATTTCGAATTGTAAAAGCCGACGCCCAGGAGGCGCTGCCGGTGGTCTTTAACCTGCACGATTCCGCCGTCGGCCACGGGTTGCGTGAGGCGCAGGATCGAGCTGTGATAAACCCACGGATGCCCGGCCGCGATGCGATCGGCTTCACCGGGTTTGAGAAGGACAGTGGGCAAGGAATCCATAGGCAATATTTTTGTAGACAGTTTATTCGCGACGCCGGCCATCGCGGACCCGTGATATAGCCACACTCGGCGCCATCCTTAAAGCCCAAACTCGCTCCAATGGACTCCTCCTCTCCCGCCCTTCGGGCACCCTCTCCTCCATTTCCGAAATGGAGGAGAGGGAGGGGGAGAGGAGGCGTTTCTGTTCGGCGGTTACTGGGCAGGGTGCCCCAAGGGCGGCAGAGGAGGAGAAAACCCCCGCAACGCCCTCGACAGGTTGACACCGATTCGGGATGCTGCCGGCCAAGTTATGCCAGCCGAAGATCGCGAAGGAGTTCCCAAGTCGTCCGAGCCGGGGGCCCGTCCGCGCCCGAACCTGGGAGAACTGGCAGAATTTTTTCAAGGGCCGCAGGGAGTGGGATTGATGGCAGTGACGGGGCTGTTTCTCCTGGCGATGGTGGCATTTCTGCATTTTGCCCAGGCCATTCTCCTGCCCGTGGTGCTGGCTCTTTTGTTTTATTTCCTGTTCAAGCCCGTGGTCCTCACGTTGAACCGACTCGGGATCCCGCGGCCGCTGGGCGCCGGGTTGGTCATCGCCGTGGTCTTTGGCGCGGTGTTCACCGGCCTGTCCACCTTGCAGCAGCCGGCGGCAAGATTCCTGGAACAGG